>CBDCAQ010000013.1:0-9407 GCA_965214005.1 Bryobacteraceae bacterium | reverse complement strand
CAGGCGATGAGCCCTTAGGGACGGAACAGCTCGACAAAATGGCTGAGGCTCTGACGGTGAAACACCTCATGACCCATGTCCCCAAAAACCCCTGGTGCCCATCGTGTCAAAGGGCAAAGCCACAACGAAAACCCTGCAAGCGCAATGCCCACGTTGGGCCGGTCCCCACGGCGTTTGGGGAGCAGGTGACGGCTGACCACATTATCACAATGGATGATGAGGCCCGGGGGGATGAAGACGAGCGCCATGCTTTGGTTGTTCGTGATAGGGCAACAAGGTGGACCCAATGCTTCCCAGTGACCCAGAAGACGGCAGATCAGACATTGGCTGCTCTGCGTGATTTCCGGGGCAATGGGCCTGCTGTGCAGATGGTCTACACGGACAACTCTCCTGAGTTGATCAAGGCTGTGCGTGACTTTGGGGCTGCCCATGGGGTAGCGGTTCCGCACCGACCACAAACCAATGGCGTGGCTGAGCGCGCTGTCCGGGCAGTTGTTGAAGGGGCCCGCACGCTGTTGGATCAAGCCGGTATGGACCGACGCTTTTGGCCGTATGCCTGTCGGCACTACTGCTTTGCATACAATGTCACCGTCCGTGACGGCGACAGTCCGTGGAATGCCCGACATGGCAAAGGACAATTTGAAGGGCCTCTCCATCCATTTGGATGTTATGTGGAGTTTCTGCCCACTGAAGCGAATACGACCCTGAAGTTCGACAACAAGATGATCCCTGGCCTCCTGATTGGGTATTACATCCAGCCTGGGGGAATTTGGCGCGGGGAGTTCCTTGTGGTTCCGCTGCAATCGCTGCAAAGGGAAGGAGGCTTGGCTATGCCTGATCGAACACAAGCGTTGAGAGTTCATCGCACAAAGGAAATATACAGGGATCCGCTTCTCCCAATTATCTTCCCGCTGGCGCGGGCTGCTGCGAGGCTGCGGTTGCTTGGTGGCAACCCGGACTCAACCCAGGAAGATCCTGGCCATTGCCTGGATCCGTCTGATGCTGCGCCCGGTGACGCCGCTCAGGATTGGGATATTGCCGACGAGGATGAACCCGCTGGCGTTCGACCAGGATGGTCGTATGAATCCGGTCGATGGATTCGCAATTACAAGGGCACATCAAGACCACCGGATGTCTGTTCATTCATCTGGAATGCTGCCTCTCGAGCACAGAGGGCACAAATGGTCGCGGACTACCCAAAGCGAAAAGAAAAACGCAATGCCATCCCTCCTGGGGAGGTTGAGGCAAAAGAGACACCTCTGGCATCTTCTGCCTGTGTCCCTGGCATCCCTGAGACGGATGGTGGTGCTTTTAGCACTGCGCCTAATGATCAGGCTCCGACGGAGGTGCCTGCTCCGACAGGCGACAACCCTCATCAGGAACGTTTGCCGGAATACCCCTGGCCAGTCAACGCCTGTGTGGCGAGGCCCGTTGGGAAGAAAGAGATCCAAGACAACCCCAAAGCCAAAGCAGCACTCCAAAAAGAATGGGATCGTTTGCGACAAGCAGGCTGTTGGGATGAGACCAAGGTACGCAGTTGGCGTGAGGTCGCGGCGGAGGCCCGCCAGAAAGGGGAAACCCATCATGTGGGAAGGATCTTTGCAATCTGTGTCGAGAAGAACGCAGAGCTTGCTGAAGATAACCCAGCCAGAAAATACAAAGGCCGAGTTGTTTTCCAAGGAAACCAAGTGAAGGACGAGAACTGGGAGGTCGCCATGTTCCAAGAGCTTTCGAGCAGTCCTGCCACAATGGAGGCGTCGAAGGTCGCTGATTGCTTTGGCCTTGCCCCAGGGCATGTTGTCGAGCAAGCCGATGCCGAACAAGCGTATACCCAGTCAAAGCTGGGGGGCGTCCCGACGTGGGTCAGCCTGCCGCGCGACCAATGGCCTAAAGCCTGGGAGAAGTATGACGACCCAGTCTGTCCCTTGGTCCTGGCCTTGTATGGTCACCCAGATTCTGGTGGATACTGGGAGCGCCATTGCGAGGCGCATCTGCTGAAGCAGGGATTTGAGCCAGTGCCTTATTGGCGATCCTGCTATTGGCATGCGGTCCTCTCTTTGTTCCTTGTTGTCTACGTGGATGACTTCAAGATGTCTGGTCCCAAACAATCAGTCAAGAAAGGGTGGACCATGATACAGCAAGGGGTTCGCATTGGCGCGCCCGAACCTGTCAATTTGTACCTGGGATGTTATCATCGCGTTGCCTTGCGGACCTCCCCAATTTCAGGGAAGCAGGTCCCCTCCATCGAGTATGACATGGAGGACTTCTTGCGGGCTTGCGTTGACCGGTACAAGGAGCTGGCTAAAGTCACAACGCTGCGAGCTGTCTCCACGCCTTTTTCTGGGCTAATGACAACGAGCGACATCAAGCGCGACACCACCGCCACACCGGAGCAAGCGGAAAGTGGTGATGCCCATGGCGTTGCGCCCAAGCCTGAACCAGGCAAGTTACAACCCATTGCTGCCAGAGTCTTGATGAAGCTCTTGTATGCAGCACGGATGGCCCGGTATGACCTGCTCAAAGCGGTTAACACCTTGGCCTGCTTTATCCATAAGTGGGACATGCAGTGCGATGTCGCCCTGCACCGACTCATGTGCTATGTTGCATCCACCATCCACATCAAACAGGTGGGGTGGGTGGGGAACGCGTTGTCTGAGCTGCAGTTGCACCTCTTTGCCGACGCGGATTTCGCGGGATGTCCTGCCACATCGAGAAGCACGTCGGGTCTTTTCTTCAGCGTGCGGGGGGCTGATACAAACTTCCCCATAACCGCTGGATCAAAGCGACAAGGGTGTGTCTCACACAGCACGCCTGAAGCTGAGCTGGTCGCGGCTGATTACGCAATGCGCACGTGTGGGCTCCCGGCGCTCAATTTGTGGGAGCGTTTGCTCAAGGGTACGCCCCGGATTCAATTCCACGAGGACAACACGACGGCCGCGCACAGCATCCGCACGGGGCGGACCAATATCCGACATTTGGGTCGGACTCACCGTGTGGCCCTGGCTTGGCTGCACGAACGGCTGCTTGCCGACGAATACGACCTGTTAGTCGAGTCGTCTGCCCTTCAGGCCGCTGACATATTCACAAAAGCCTTCACAGATAAGGTCAAATGGAAGAGCGTCTGTGACCTCATCCTACACGTGGACCCAAAAGTGCACTGGGTCGCCCCCTCGCTGCCAGCGGGGGGGGGGGGGGGGGGTTCGAAAGCTGTGCTTTCCATGGCTGCTGCCAATGCGGCTGACAACGATGGGGCTTCCTATGGAGCTTCTGACAACGAAGAGACTCCCGAAGGGGTTTCCGACGAACAGGATGTGGATGCTGGTGCTGGTGACGCCCCCAATGGACAGGTTCCCGCGAACAACGAGGGATCAGGGGGGGCCCCAGACAAAACGGATACCCAGAAAATCCCGGACCGTGCTCCCAAACGCAATGCTGATAGTGGGGCCTATGGCTCTGCATCTGCCAAGGGACAAGAGCGAGGGATCCGGGGGGCCACTCCTGAAGCGCTGCTGCAACTTAAGCCTGTCAAGCGACGGATTGTTGAGTTTTGCTGCGGTGCTGACAGCTTAATGGGGAAAGTCACCCCTGAAACGCATGGATGCGAAACCATCCGCCTGACAATCGAGGATGATCTTCGGACACAGGAAGGATTGGAAACGGCTCTGCGGGCTGTTGATGCCCCAAATGTGCTCCTGTGGGCCGCGATCCCGTGTACGGGGGGCTGCGCTTGGAATGCCCTCAATGCCAAACGGGGAAGTGAGGCCACCAGGGAAAAGATCCGTGGACATCGGGTCAACTTTTGGGCAATTTGGCATAACTTCGAGAAGGTTGCTGAGGCTACCATTGCTAAGGGAGGGTACATTGCCATTGAATGGCCCTCGTCCTGTGCATACTGGCGTGAAAGCCGAATCCAGGAGTTTGTCAACAAGCACGTGTGCGAAAGGGCCAGCATTCATGGATGTATGTACGGCCTCAAGTCCATCGCACCGGGCAAAACCCACATGCACATCCTCAAGCCATGGACGGTAATGACCACATGTCCTGGCCTTGCTGAGAGCCTGTCGATTGCTTGTGATGGTAAGCACGAGCACACCCCATGTGCCGGGGTGGACACCAAACGCACGGAAGAATACACCCCTGAAATGGTGAAGCGCGTGCATATTGGCTTTGAGCAGGCTGTCGCCGTGGGGCGGGAGCCTTGCCCTAGCCGCCGGCCGCCCGCACGCAGCACGGTTCCTTTGGTGGGTTCACGCGCGCAGACGACGACAACCCCGACCCCGTTGCCTAAACGCAAGATGGCGACGCCTGCGGCTGCGGCCGTGATTGTGGGGAACGAGGAAGACGACGTCTGGGGACAAAGCGGCGCCGTTGGTGCTGCGGTCAAGCGTGGTGGTGCCTATGGCACTGCAAAATCCCCACGTGGACGAACGCTGCGACAAAGGTGGGCTGAACGGTTGTTAGAGCTGTTCAAGGCGCTAGTTGGAATTGTCGAGCCCACATTGGCTGGGACGCTGGGTGCAACGATAACAACACCCCAGCAGACCGCTTATTGTGTGCGTGACCTGTGTGACACGCACGGTGTGACGACGGAGCCTAGCCCGGAGGACATGCTCAAGTATGCCTTACAGGAGAACCCTTGTGGCGACCACGCTTTCCAATTGTTGCCACCGGTGATCCCGGCAAAGGAGGCAAAGGTTTACATGCTGAGCGACAGCATCTGCGAGCTCTGGAAGGTGCACGGCATGAAGAAGCAAATGCACGTTGCGAAGTACTTGAAGGAGCAGGGAAAATACCCTTTTGTAGAGGGGCAAGCCATTCAAGGAGGAAGGATTGGTGACTTCCTCGAGGCACTGCGGGACGTCAACCGCGACAGCGACATCATTGTGCATTGGGCACTGAATGACCTATACAGGAAGCGAAGCGGCAAGACTGCAGTCTTGGACTTGCAGATCCTCGACGACGCCTTCTTCCACAAGGTCAAGTTGCTGGCAGACAAGATCAAGGAATTCAACCGAGGAATGGTCGTGTGCGGCGGCAATGCCGAATGCTGGGGCTTAGAGCCGAAGTTCGATGTCGGGGCCGAAAGGATTCGACAAGAGCTGAGGAATCAGGGCGTGCTGACGTTCAGCGGTGTCCCCTTCTTTATGCCCTTGCGACCGTACCGAAACCCAGACGGGTGGCATTACCACGCATACCCACAGGTGTTGGGCATGTGGGAGCGGCAGTTCGAGCTGGAGGTCAACATCATGCACCTGGCCAGGAAGCCGCGTACCCGTGTTGGGGGGGGTGCTTACCCCCTGACGCCAAGGCAAGGACCGGACACCTCTGCACTTGCGGATGGTGCGGCCCATGGCCGTGCGCCTAACCCTGAACGAGTGCCCGTGAACAAGGCACCGAGGTGGACGCTCACCCCACGGGAATCAACAACAAGAAAGTGGGATGGGACTCTGCAGCCGGTGCTGCCGAGCAATGCCGCGGCGCTCATCGCCCCACCACCTCCTATACATCAACCTCCTGAACGACAACAAATCGCGAGGACAAAGCCAACCGATGGAACAGCATGGCTTGATCCAAGGGTGGTGCAGTTCGATGCCGATACCATCAGGGGATGGCAGCCACAACCTCCAGGAGTACCCCTTTTCCGGGCCACTGCATGTGGCACGGCGCGTGAATGGATGATCCTGAAGGACCACTGCTCGATCTATTGGGGCAGTGCTGGCCGCAAGAAGCTCGTGGCATACCGCAAGTCCACGGATCCAGACTATGAGGCAAAGCTTTTGCACGAGATCCCGGGGCACCTTCCCATCGAGCCGATCTTGCAATTCCTGCAAGCAAGGAGCGACCCTGAGGGGAATCCGCTCACCGAGTTGTTTGGAGTGCCTACCAAAGAAACCAATGGTTGGTACCGAATTCCTTTCCTGAAACCCAAGGGAGACATGACCAAGGAAACCTTTGGTGGTGGTACTTATAGTACCGCGCCTGAGACAACAAGGGCATGGCATGGCACCTGCTTCGAGGCGGTGTACAGCATCATCTTCCACAGGGGGGTTGCGCCCAGCATCACGGGCCAACCAGGGGAGGAGACCCTTAGGGGGCAAAACGCTGCGTACTTCCACAAGGACAGCCTGAGAAGCAAGGCTGAGGGGTACATGCGCCGGGTTGACCTATTTGGCGACGGCCATATCTGGGGTGTGCTCTTCGAGGCCATTCTAGACAACCGCCACAGGGTCTCGCTCGGCAAAACAGACCAGCTTGGCTGGAAGCCGCAAGGTGTGGAATTGCGAGCGATGTGGGTGGTCGGGTACTCAGGTGGAAACGTCCCTCTCACAGCCAGGGTTGGGCTAGCATGGCACCCTGAGCTGGAGGGGCACCCGATGCGAGGCCCATGGGCTGAACGCCTAGGGACCCCCACACCAATTGGATTTGTCAATGTCCAACGGCAAGATGACCACAATGAAATCATCAACCTCACAGAGGAGTCCCCGGATTGGGGCGGAGATGAGGACCAGGACATGGAGCAGGCGCCTGAGGAGGCAATGGTCGATACCAGCGCGTCCAGTGGTGCTTGCGGGCCTGCACCAATCGAACGGGAAGTTGGTGGCGCTTGTAGCGCTGCGCCTGTGCTGCAAAGCAACAATGCGCGGGTGATTGACGACGGCTGGCTTCATTACGATGCGTATGACCTGCCGATCGCGTCCGGGAAAATGGACCGCCGCGTGGCAGACGCGCTCCCCTGCAAGCACACAAGGGAAATGAGGAGAATTGCTGACTTCAACGTTCCCGACAACAGGCCGAAGTCCGACCTCAAGATCAACGCAAACGACAGGCACCATGCCGATATGTCATTCAAGTTGGTACGGCTGCTCCGCCACGATGCATGGCAACATGTCCTTCCAATGGACAGTGGTGGATGGGTGCCGCTTAATGCGTTGGCCAGGTTCTACGGTGTTGATCATGAGTACCTGGTCTGCCTGGCGGCGGCGTGCCACATGGACGCCAACTGCCGAATGGAAGTGGCCATGGCGCCACGACACCCCAATGACCTGAGCCTGGAAGCTGGCTTGGGGGACGGAACCCGAGAAGATTTCCACAAAGGATACGGGCTCCTGTCCTGGGGAAATTGGAGGTACCTGGGAATACGGTGCGTGCAAGGACACACTCTGAAGGGGTTGCATCCTGAGAGGTTTGGTGTGAAGTTCACGCCGGCCATGGCTGCGAGGGCCCCATGTGTACGCCATGCAACCTACCTGGCTGCAGTCCCATCGATTTTGCAAAATGGGCTATTGCCGGGGGGCGGCAACGCGCGCAAGAGGAACCAGGTGCACTTCGCAATTGTGGCATTGGGCGACAAAACGGCCAAGCAAGGACGACAAGACGCGGAAGTGAGCATCTTTGTCAAGAAAATCGAAATGGCTGAAGCCCTGCCGCTGGTGCTCACCAGCTCATTGGCCGTGGTGGTCTCGAAGGAGGTCGACTGGAAGTTCTTTGACAAGGTCGTCACCCACACTGAGCCTCCACGCGTGCTTTGGGATTCTGCATACGTCTCGCGTGAATACCTGGGCGTTTGCAATGACGAGGGCGTCATCGTTGCCCCACCCAATGCAAGCCGGAAGGCAAGCTACACATTCGAGGTAGCATCCTGGGACCGCACCACCAAGCAAGAAGGTGAAGGCCGACGACGGGCCCGAAGTGCGGGGCTCATCCTGAGAGACAAGCACGGATGTATCGCCGTCCCAAGGAAGCGCTCGGAGAGTGTGGACAGAGCTGCCGAGCAAACAGCTGAAAGAGAAGCTGACAACCAAGAAAGAAAAGGAAATATATCCAATGTGCAAAGTGCCTCAAGGAGATGGTCGCGGGCACCCTCGAGTGCTTCTACTGCCACGCACTGATGACCTATGCCCTTGATGGTAAGGCTGCAGACCTCGGGAAGAACCACGAGGAAACGAAGGAGGAGCCATGTGAAGGATCAAATGATGAGGAGGAAACACGAAAGGAGAAAAGGGCAAGGGAGGAACCAAAGTCAGCAACCATGGAAGCAAGCCCCCAGCGTGCTGGTGGCGCCTATGGTGCTGCACCCTCCCGGGAGACGGAGACACCTGCGGCGATGGGCGCCTTGGAAGCCTTCAACAGGCGTTTCAGGGTGCAAGCCCAGATGAAGTGTCCATCCCACGAAAGGAACGGTGCCCTTAGCCAAATCTCCAAGGAGCTCCTGTGCCGGAGGTCATGGGCACGCAAGTGGGACAGGAATGAGCCGTGGCGCCTTGCCGCGGCCGCCGACGGTTGCACCAGGGATTATCGTGTGAAGGGAGCTGTCCCATCCTGGGTCCCTGTGCACCCCCACCAGGACCCCCCTGAGCCTATTGTGGGGGGCCCCGTGCAGGCCATTAAAGACCGCTGGGCGAGGATCCTGTGGTACGCGGAATTGCAGGAGGCCTACTCGCACCGCCTTCAGGGTGGGAGGTCTCTGCCGGTCAAGGACGACCCCTTCCTCGTCTGTCCTAGTCGTGCTCCTAGCCTAGAGTTTACGCGACGACACGCGTACGAACGACCGCAGCCGCCCGCTGCCCTCCGCAAACCCCCAACCCGCGCCGCGGGTGCACACCGCGGCACGCGCGCACCAGCCTCCCCCCGGGGCGGCGCCATGTCCTTGGGATGGCGCGGCGCTGCCGGCGGCGGCGGCGGCTATGGGAGTGGCGGCGGCGGCCGCAACGCCTGGTCCTCGAGCTCGTGGACATCGTGGGCGACGTGGACCTGGGCGGCAACCTGGTCTACGCAATGGCAATCGAGCGAAGGATATCTCTGGATGCAAAGCAATGAGATGCTGCCGGAGTACGTGAGCCTGCAGAACTATGTGTTCGGGCTCATCGCCGTGTTCGTGCTGGGCGTTGTGGTGGGCGCCATCGGACCGGTGGCGTGCCCGAACACGTCGAGAGATGGGCAAAGTTGGCGTCCATGCATATGGAAGAGCTGTTCGAATTGCGCCAGAAGCACTTCTCGACGCTCGAAAGCGCCATGGAATTCCTCAAGGTGGGGAACATGCCGATTCCTGGTGGAAGCTCAAACCCTTCGTCGAGTCAGGGACAGGGGGGGGGGGGGGGGGGGGGCGAAATTTCAGGAAGTGGCCCATGAAGATGATGACACCGAGGAGTCCTCTGAAGGCTATGACTCCACGTATTCAGGAGCTCGGGCCACAAGGCTAATGGTAGCCTTGAGTGAATTAGGCAGAAGTTTGCTGTTCGAGCTGCCCGCATATGATGCGGAACTAGACCGCCGTGCTGAGCAAACGTGGTTGACGCCAGAGGTCATCTTGCGGACAAATGTCGAGATGCTGAGCCGATATGTTGAAAAGGCTAGCCCATTCGCATTGAAGACCTTCGCGGAGCACTTGATGCCGACGGGTTGGGATG
>CBDCAQ010000012.1:0-113183 GCA_965214005.1 Bryobacteraceae bacterium | reverse complement strand
TTCTCGCGCACACCGATGCATTGATCTTCGACCTTCGGGAAAACCACGGTGGGAACCCGTCCATGGTGCAGCTCATAGTGAGCTATCTCTTCGCAAACGAAACACGCATCAATGACATGCTGGACCAGCATGAAGGCACCACACGACAGTACTGGACCCTGCCCTCAGTGGCCGGCCCTCGTTACACTGATAAGCCGGTGTTTGTTCTTACCTCACGGCACACGTTCTCAGGTGGAGAAGAGTTCACCTACGACCTGCAAACCCAGAAGCGTGCCACCATAGTTGGCGAGACTACAGGTGGTGGCGCGCACCCGATTGATGGTCACTCTGCTGGCGACCATTTCATGATCGCTGTCCCGGGTGGTCGCCCGATCAACCCAATAACGAAAAAGGACTGGGAGGGAACAGGAGTAGTGCCTGATGTAAAGACGAGCGCACAGAATGCGCTCGAAGCAGCGCTGCAACTAGCAAAGAAGAAAATAGCTGATGGAAACGGTTTGGCCCACGATGCAGCTAAGGATAAGTAACGAGAAACGCCGTTCTCGCCTGTCAGCGTGCCCGGGCGAGGAGAGCGAAGCACTCCAGGCGGCCTGTAAAGCCAGCAAAATTCCACTATTGCGACATATCGTTACAAACAATGTCAATTTCCGAAAACGCCGTTTTGCGTGAACGGAGCTAGCGCAGGAAATGAATTCCGATCTTACAGAGAGCAACTACACAACAGAAGATTGCGATTCCAGCTCCGAAGAGCGGCGTAGTTGACCAGTTCTGAGTGCGTGCAAGGTGCCAGTATTGCGTAAAGTTTTCACGTTGACGCCAGATCAACTGGGAGCGCGGTGAGCTGTCCTGCGTCTTCAATCGTAGGCAAATTACATCGATGCACCATGCCCATATCAATGAGCAAACCGAGGCCAGGAAGCACCAAAGATCAAGCATCTTCGCTACACCAGTCCGGGTGCGGTATAAGGGCACCCTTCCGATACGCATCTAGAAACGGCTCAATCGTTGATGACAGCAGTATAGCTCCCGCAAAGTCACGTTTTCAGCAAGAGCGAAGTTTGCCAGCTGGCCGTTGCCGCAAACGCCGTTTAAAAGGCGCAGCCATTGCACAGTTTGCAACGCCCGTTCCTCTGAGTGCAAAGCATTTGGAACAGTGAGGCTGGGGTCCCGTCAGGAAACGGACGATAGAGCACGCTAAGGGAGGTTTGGAGCTCGCAGCGTCCTAAATCTCCCTGCTGCGGGTTTCTTGCCGTTCCATTGGTAGTCGCCGGTGAGGTTGATGTGTTCCCATCCGAGCGGGGAGAGATACTTGAGCAGCGCGGGATCGACGGGTTTGCCTTTGAGCTCTGAGGCTTGGACTGCTCGCTCTATATAGACGGTGTTCCAGAGTGCGATTGCGGCCGTTACGAGAGTAAGGCCGCTTGCTCGGTAACGTTGCTGTTCGAAGCTGCGGTCTCTAATCTCTCCGAGTCGGCAGAGGAAGACGGCCCTGGCCAGGGCGTTGCGAGCTTCGCCTTTGTTGAGGCCGGCGTGGACGCGGCGGCGGAGATCGACGCTCTGCAGCCAGGAGAGGATGAACAGGGTTCGCTCGAGGCGGCCCAACTCGCGGAGGGCGACCGCGAGTCCGTTCTGGCGAGGATAGCTGCCCAGCTTGCGGACCATGAGCGAAGCGGTCACGGTGCCCTGCTTGATGGAAGTGGCGAGACGAAGGATTTCATTCCAGTGCATGCGGATCGCCTTGAAGTTGATGGAGCCACCGATCATGGGCGCGAGCGCCCGATACTTGGTCTTGCCGTTAGGCAGATACAGCTTTGTGTCGCTCAGGTCGCGGATGCGCGGAGCAAAGCGGAAGCCGAGCAGATGCATGAGTGCGAAGACATGATCCGTGAAGCCGGCCGTGTCGGTGTAATGCTCCTCGATCCGCAGGTCGGATTCATGATGAAGCAGCCCGTCGAGGACGTAGGTGGAGTCGCGTACGCCGACGTTGACGACTTTGGAACTGAACGGCGCATACTGGTCGGAGATGTGGGTATAGAAGAGCTTGCCCGGTTCGGCGCCATACTTGGGGTTGATATGGCCAGTGCTCTCCGCTTTGCCTCCCGCCCGGAAGCGTTGTCCATCCGAGGATGAGGTGGTTCCGTCACCCCAGTGCTCCGCGAAGGGCTGACGGGACTGAGCATTTACAAGCTCCGCGAGGGCGGCGGCATAGGTTTCATCGCGGATATGCCAGGCCTGCAGCCAGGAGAGTTTGGCGTAGCTTGACCCGGGGCAGGATTCAGCCATTTTGGTCAGTCCTAGATTGATCGCATCCGCGAGGATGGTGGTCATCAGGGGAGTCCGGTCCTTCGCGGCATCGCCAGTCTTCAGGTTCGTGAAGTGCTTCGTAAAGTCGGTCCACCGGTCTACTTCGAGGAGCAGTTCGGTGATCTTGACATGCGGCAGAGAGGCCGCTATCTGATCGATCAAGCTCTGTGCCGGCTGCGGTACCGAAGCGTCGAGGGGCGTGATCTTCAAGCCCGAGTCGGTCAGGATTGCGTCCGGCAGGTCGTTGGCGGCGGCAAGCTGATCGACTATTTGGAGTTGAGCATTGAGGATGTCGACCCGTTCCTTGAGATAGCGCTCGCAGTCGGAGTCGACAGCCAGCGGGAGTTCGCTGGCTCCTCTGAGCACAGCGAACCTCTCGCAAGGCATCAGGTATTCGTTGAAGTTCTTGAACTGGCGAGAGCCTTCGACCCAGATGTCGCCCGACCGAAGCGCGTTCTTGAGCTCCGATAAGGCGCATAGCTCGTAGTAGCGGCGATCGATGCCGGCATCGGTAAAGATGAGCCTGGCCCAGCGTTCGCGGATGAAGTCCAATGGAGCATCGTCGGGCAGTTCGCGGATACTGCCGGCGTTCATCTCGCGCAGCAGTTCGATGGCCTCGAGAACCGGTTTTGCAGCTGGAGCCGCATGCAATCCGAGTACGTCCAGAAGCTCCGGCGAGTACCGGCGCAGCGTCGCGTACCCCTCGCCGATCCGGTGCAGGAAGTCGAAGTCCTCGGACTGCGCAAGTTTCTGCGCTTCCGTAATGCTTGCCGCGAAGTCTTCCCAAGAGACGATGATCTCGATTGCGGCGAAGGGATCACTGCCACTCTGCCTAGACGCCAGCAACGCTTGCCCAACTCTTCCATAAAGCCGGAGCTTCTCGTTGATCGCTTTGCCGTCTGCTTGAAACTGTTCCTGATGCTTGTGCTTGGCGGTGTTGAACAGTTTGCCGACGATCCTGTCGTGCAGCCCGATCACCTCGTCCGTGATGGTTGCCGTCCCTTCGACAGCCAGCGCTACCAGGGTCGCATAGCGCCGCTCACGCTCGAATCGCATCAGGTCGGCCGAACTCATCTGGCCACCTTCGCGCGCGATCTTCAGAAGCCGGTTCTGATGAACCTGGCGATCGATGCCTGAAGGCAGGTCGAGAGCACGCCACGCACGGAGACGGTCGATGTGCTCCAGCATATGTTTCGAGTTCGGCTTCAAGGGTGCCTGACGAAGCCATGCAAGCTGAGTCAGACTGCCTTCTGCTCTCCGTAGAAGCAGCCGGTCCAATCGCTCGCGGTGAAGCTCGGTCAAGCCCTGGTTCAGTTGTTTATAGATACGGCGGTTGGCGCGCGTAATCGCTTCCGCGCAATATCCTCAATCACATCTAAACGGGGCTGCAGGATGGCTCGCTCCCGTAGCATCTCAACCAGCGCAGTCGCGAGCACGATTCCTTTGTCCGTCTGCATCGCAGTCTCCATCAGTTCCTGGACGGCAAGCCGGTGATGACCCCTGGTGAACGGCTCAAAGCCAAAGACTGTTTGAAGTTCCACCAGATGCTCTCGCCTGGTCTGAGCCCGCTCGCCGTACTCCGCCCAGCGCTCCACCGGAATCTGGAGTTGACCGGCGACCAGATGAAGCAAAGCAGGCAGCGGAAGCTGATTCACGCCCAGCACGATGCCGGGATAGCGGAGATAGCAAAGCTGCACGGCAAATCCCAGCCGGTTGGCCGCGCCGCGGCGTTGCCGAACAATGGAGAGATCGGATTCACTGAAGGTATAGCGCCGAATCAAGTCGTATCGGCTGTCGGGTAGAGCAAGCAGAATATCCCGCTCGGAGGCGGAAAGGATCGAACGCCGGGGCATGCCAGTTCTCTCACAAACGACCGTTTATAAGAACAAAGAAGACCAAGTCGCAGAACCGCTCGATTGCTGGATTTCCTCGTTCTCACAAATAGCTCTCAAATGCTATTCTCAATCAACTCGCAATATTACGAGTTCTGAGAAGAACAGGAGAGGTCTTCCATGCTGATTGGCTACGCCCGCGTTTCCACCCAGGATCAAAATCTCAATCTGCAGACCGAAGCGCTTGCCGAGGCCGGTTGCAAGAAGATATTCGATGACAAGATCAGCGGAAGCCACGCCGTGAGGCCAGGACTCGCTAAAGCGCAGGAAGCCCTCCGCGAAGGTGACACCTTGGTCGTCTGGAAACTCGATCGGTTAGGCCGCAGCGTCAAGCATCTCGTGGACCTCGTCGGCAAGTTGCACAAGCTGGGCGTGCAGTTCAAAAGCCTGACCGATGCCATCGACACCGGCACCGCCTCGGGACGCTTCTTCTTTCACGTCATGGCCAGCCTCGCTGAAATGGAACGAGAGCTCACCATCGAACGGACCCAGGCCGGCCTCAGAGTGGCCCGCCAACTCGGCCGCACTGGCGGACGCAAACGGCAAATGACGGACAGCAAGATCAAATCAGCAAAAAAGCTGCTCGCCAGCGGAGTGCCCCCACGAGACGTAGCCGCCAATCTCGGCGTGTCCGTCCCCACACTCTACCGATGGATTCCAGCCTCCTCACATCCTTAGCGTGCTCTATCGTCCGTTTCCTGACGGGACCCCAAGACGCGCATCGATGCCTGGCTCAAGGCATCCGGGATCGACAGCGATCGCCTTTTTCGGCCGGTCAGCAAAGCCGGCGAGCTCGCCGGGACGGAAATCCGGGATGAGAAAGCAGTCTGGCGGTTGGTGATGCGCTATGCCAAGGCATCCGACCTCGGCAAACTCGCGCCGCATGATCTTCGGCGGACCTGCGCGAAGCTTTGCAGGAAGGCTGGAGGGGACCTCGAACAGATCCAGCTCCTGCTTGGACATGCCTCAATCCAGACTACGGAGCGTTATCTTGGCACTGAGCAGGCCCTGGCTCATGCGGTGAACGATACGATAGGCTTGGACATGGGATAACGGAATGAATCATACGCTTCACATTCCAGATGGTCACGTCGTTGAGTCATCCGCGGTGGAATGAATATTCAGGTTGTAGTTCATCGCGCTATCCTGCGATGACGGAGACGCAATGACGACGCCAGAGATACTTGAGGAGATTAGCCGTGCATTGGCCTTACTAGCTCTTCAAACTGCCGCAGAGAACCTTGCCGGCTTGTACTCGAAGAATCGGATGACGGAAGACCTGCTGCTTCCGCTGTTTAGGATTCTCTTTTCAGCAACTGACCTTCGCAACGCCAATGACGGTGTAAATAACTATCCTCATATTGATCTCATTGGGACTGAGAGTAGGATTGCCATTCAGGTCACTGTCGAGAGAACGGCGACGAAGGTAACCTCGACGATCACGGGCTTTCTGGAGAGCTCCCAAGACGAGAGCTTTGATCGCCTAGTTCTCTTTATTCTCACGCCTACGCCGCCCCACTTTCAGAAGCCTACGACAGATGCTTGGAAGACGCTCTGTGGCACCCGACTGAGCTTTCAGCCTTCCCGGGACATCATCAATCCGCTTTCGTTGATGCCTCTAATTCAAGCTCTCACGCGAGAGAACCTGGAAACGGTTCATCAGGTCATAGCTAAAAGTGTTTTTGGCACGGAGTTCATTGACGTGGAGTCCCAATTGGAAAACGTCTCCAGTAGGGCGTTACTCTACGAAAAGAGCACCAAGAAGTATATTCCTGATGTTTTTATGGAAACCAATAAGACAAAGCAATTTGCAAGAATTTTCTGCCACCCTGTTCTGTTTTTCCCACGACAAATAGAACGCTTTCCGGAGCGAGGGATTATTGGATGGAACGAGTTTTTAACGCGAGTCGGCCTTGATCCCCTTCCAATGCCGGATAAAAGCCGCTTACGAGTGGACGGCACCATAGCGACGACCATCGAGAATGCCCTAGTTTTGCCCGATGTACTCTCGGACACTCTCAAGGCTGTTACGTTTTATGGTGAAACCGGTCGACGGGAGATTCCAGTCGAAAAGATAAAACCTAGTGCTCGTGCGTTTTATGAGGAAAACTCTTGGAGCCTGACGAACGATCTTGGTTACGGGTTCAAGTACAACCTTGAGACATTCGTCAAGCGTTCTGAGACAGCGGGCAAGCGGCTGTTCATGCTGACCGGCAGTGCGGGGCAGGGCAAAACGAACTTTCTCTGTGATCTTGTAGAGACCTTTCTTCTTCCCCACGTGGTGCCAACCGCTTACATCTCCGTGCGCAAACTTGCTCTGCAATATGGGGGATCCCTAGGTCAAAGAGTGTCTAATCTCATCTTTGATCACAAGGTCAACTCATTTCAAGAAGCCGCCGCGCTGCTCTCAACGACCGCTGAACGTACTCAAAAGCCTTTCGTCTTAATCTTTGATGGTTTGAACGAACATCCAAACGGTCCTCTCTTTTCTCAAGAACTTGAAGCTTTTTTGCATGAACTATTGGCTTTTCCACTCCTTCGCGTGATCATGACGTGTCGCACAGAGTTTTTCCAGCAGCGCTTTGGGAATCTGCTCGGGGAGCCATTCGCAGCGGTCACAGTGCGTCAAGAATTGTGGGGCCGTCATTTCGACGAGGAAGAGAAGGAAGATATGGTTGCCGCATACTTCCGCTTCTTTGGCGTAAGGTCTGCACTCGTGGGAGTCCGTGCTCTTGGCCGTTTAGAGGAGGATGTCCTTCTACTACGATTCTTTTGCGAAGCATACGGAACTCTAGGAAAAGACGAAGACTACCAACAGCCACGTGTGAATGGTATTTATCGGGATGAGATTTTTGATCTGTACATGAAACATAAGCTGGAAGCGATCGATAAGGCCGCAGCAATTGCTGGAATTGCGTCAACAGCACAGGGCAAGCGCGGAGGTATTCAGCAGGTGCTGGCTCTTTGCTTGGATCACATGCTGAGTATTTGGCAATTCGACAATGTTCCAATCAGCATTGTGCCCGAGCAGCTGTCCACTGATCTTGAACGGTTGCTTGAAGAGGAGCTCATCGTTCGGCGGGATGCTCCCACAAAAGAAGGTTTTTTCTCGCCTAATGAAGAAACACTCAATTTCACGTTCGATGAGTTTCGAGATTTTCTGTTAGCACAGTATTTGGTGCAGAGTACATTCTCTCAGGACCCCTCAAAATTTGAGGATTACATGTCGCGCGCTGCGCCCTCAAACGCCTCTACATCAGAAGGCCTTAAGCGATTTCTCTTCTTCATTGCGCGAAAAAACGATACATCAATAACGTTCAAGGAATACTACGTTACGCAACCGTGGTACGCCGACGTTTATCACGAGGAAGTGTTCAACCTCCCCGGCTATCTCCTTACGGGCGAAGATGTCGCGAAAGTGCGCAGCATGATCACGGAGTGTGATTACAGGGCTCGGCGAATGGGGATCCAGCTTGCAATTAATTGGGACAAACAGTTCTTCCCCTTTCTAAATCTTGACCTGCTTTTGGAGATTATCGCTCTGGGAAACGACGACTTTTATCAGAAGTTCGTCGTGGCTACTTTTGCAACGAAACGCTTCGAGTCAGCTGGCGCATCCGCCGCTGCGTTCGCTACATTCGTCGAAGAGCACATCTTCCCGCTTGAGGAGTTATGTGTTGCATCGCCAATCCGCACCTTACTGCGCTTTTTGGTATTTCTACTGCCGATTGACGCCTCTTTTGACCTTGAAAGCCCGGCCTATAGTGCGATGCACGTAGCGGTGTCTCAACAACAGGAAGACGTAGTAGCGATTCTCTGCGATTCATTGCAGGCAAGTTTCACAAACCACGTCCCCTTTGTTTGGAGGCTCCTGACGCAGGCAGAGAAGTCGATGCATTCTGAGCGAGCTCTGGATCTCGCGCGTTCATACGCAAACAATGAACTTCCAGCGGTTACGCGTCGAGAGGTAAACCGATTCCTGCAGGCAGCGTCCCAGGAGGCAGCATGATTTTGTGGGTTCACAGGCAAACTGGTGAGGACAGATTTTACTTGGCTTTGTCAGTCACCCCCTCCAAGGAGCAGTTTATGGCGGCTGCCAAGGTACGAGCTGGAAGCTACGCGGGGAGAATGCTGGATCGAATTTATAGCCAAATCTTTGACGGCTCCTTAGAGTTAAAAAGGGATTACGAAACCTACTATCAAGTCGAGTACGTAGATTTCATCAAGTATGCTAAGCGCCGACGACGTCTAAAGACAAAGGAAGCGAATGAGATAAATTCCGTATACGAAAGCAGTGCGGTGATTCTGGAGTACAAGCCGCGACAGTCGTTTCTGCGGGAAGAAGTTGGCACCGCAATCCTCAAGAAATTGTTGACGCTTGGAGGCCTAGATTGAAGCTAAGGGCAGGTTTTGTGTCAAATAGTTCGTCAACGTCGTTCTTAATTGTCGCGAAAGCTGACTTCACGCCAGAAGCTCTGCGGCGTTTGATGGGGGTAGATGATGCTTCTCCCTTAGCCCCTATGTTCGAAGAGCTCTACAATGATTTGCTTGAGCGAACTGAGATCGAGCTTGATATGTCAACTATGGCACCCGATGAGGATCTGGGGCCACATCTAGCAGATGGCCGGAAAACGCTTTCAGAACATGTTCTAGAAAGGTTGAATGCTGAGCGGGGGCATCAGGTGAAAGCTTATTTCGGTCGGCTCGACAGCGGGGAAACGCCAGTACAGTCGTTCTTTTGTACGGATTCCTTTGAGGAAGAGAACGATGAAATATACATCAACGGTCTGGAGTGCGCATGGTGAGTAAAAAAGCTTCAATAATCATTAAGCACTTCGTAGGGGATCGCTACTCAGCTCTTTTCAATCCGAACTCTGGCTTTTTCGTCCGGATGGAGGATCAAGGCGCGCCAGAGCCTTTCTGGGGTTCGCATGGCCCTGAACTGCTCGATGTCTCCATTACAAATTGGTGCGACAAGGGATGTTCGTTCTGCTACCGAAAGTCTGACTTGCAGGGTTCGCATATAGCTCTTGATGATTACAGGGAGGTGATGCGCCAAGCGCAAGAGATGCATGTGTTCCAAGTGGCGCTGGGTGGAGGCAATCCAAATCAGCATCCTGATTTCTGCGAGATTCTCAGATTGACACGTAGGGATTACGGGATCGTGCCGAACTATACAACAAATGGTCGCGGCTTGACGCCAGAAGTTCTCACAGCAACCGCCAAGTATGTCGGAGCCGTTGCGGTAAGCGCGTATGCACCATATTCAGAAACGCTAGATGCTGTACGCAAGCTGCGGCAGGCCGGCGTGCAAACGAACCTCCATTTCATTCTTACAAGCCGTACAGTTGACACCGCTATCGAATGGCTCCGTAATCCACCGGAGGTACTCAAGAGTGCGGCGGCGATCGTGTTCCTAAATTACAAACCAGTCGGTCGTAGCGCCGATGAATCTCTGCTTCTCAATAGAAGTGAACGCTTAGAAGAATTTTTTGAACTGGCGACCGCCGCCGGCCACCCTTTTCGGGTAGGTTTCGATACCTGCACTATCACTGGGCTTGCGAGATTAGGGCAGGCCCCGACTGTGACTATTGAAGGCTGCGACGCTGGAAGATTTTCTCTGTTTGTGTCTGAGAAGATGGAGGTCTTCCCATGTTCTTTTATGGTGGAAGCGGGATATCCAGGTGTATCACTTCGTGAACATACCCTTTATAAAATATGGCAGGAACATCCAAGTTTTGCTGCGATTCGCAACAAACATGCTTCCGGAGGCTGTGCAAAGTGTACGACGCCTTCGATCTGTTTATCTGGTTGTCCTCTGTTTCCGTCTATGAATCTCTGCCCTGATAATTGCAAGAAGCCTACTACGCCACAAATGCGGATTCTTCAGTAAGTAAGTGGCCCCGAAGCTGGAGAAACCGCACTGACACGCCGCCTCCAGCACATCAGAGATTGCCATGGTGCCGTAGGCAGATCCCCCTACCCGAAGACATTCGTTATTCGTGAATGAAGAATGCTATGATGTTCCAATGCTTCGGCCTCTTGATGTTGCGGTACTGCTGAAACTTACGCTTCCAGGAGCAGCAGAGTCGTCATTCCAGAAACTTGCTGCCGACCTTCATGTCGCCAGCTCAGAGGTGCACGGTGCCGTTAAGAGGGCGCGGGTATCTGGCCTGATGCAGCACGATGGGCCCAAAAAGGTAAACCGTTCGGGACTCCTAGAGCTCTTGGGGCATGGCATGAGGTACGTGTATCCGGCGGTACGGGGAGAGCTGACAAGGGGGGTGGCGACTTCTTTTGCAGCCGAGCCATTGCGGAGCGTCATTCACGATAGCGGAGCTGAAGTGCCTGTATGGCCCTACGTTTTGGGGAAGGTGCGCGGCTATTCCTTTGAGCCCCTCTACAAACACGCTGCGGAGGCAGCTGTATCCGACCCTGCGTTTTACGAGCTCCTTAGCCTTGTCGACGCGCTGCGGGATGGACGAGTCCGCGAGCGAAAGATTGCTCTGGAGATGATGAGCAAGAGGTTACTGGAAAATGGCTAGCAATCTGCCCCTGCTGGAGGAAGCGGCTGCGAAGTTGAAGCATCTGCTGCCTGAAGTCGTCTTCGTGGGAGGATCGACGCTTGATCTTATCGTGACCGATCAGGGCTCGGCTCCCATTCGATCCACATACGATGTCGACGTGATCATTGCGGCTGACTACGCCGATTACTCGGCCTTCTGTGATCGACTGCGAGACGTTGGCTTTGATAACGACACCCGCCCTGGTGCTCCGCTTTGCCGTTTTCTCCACGCCGGCCTGATGCTCGATGTGATGTCGACCCAAAAAGGCGCACTCGGCTTCTCGAACCGTTGGTATGGAGGGGCAATCCAGACAGCGACGCCGGCGTCCTTGCCCAGCGGCAAGGTGATCCGGCTGATTACAGCCCCGTTCTTTCTTGGAACCAAGATGGAGGCGTTCTACGATCGTGGCGAAAACGACTACTACATGAGCCACGACCTGGAAGACTTCATTGCCGTTGTCGAGGGAAGAGAGCAGTTGCTCGGAGAGCTTGCCGGAGTTCCGGCCGATCTCCGCAAGTATCTAGGGGAAGCCACCGGCAAGCTTTTAGGAAACGAGCGGTTTCTGGAGGCGCTGCCGGGATATGTTCCGGGCGATTCGATCAGCCAACGCAGAATTCCGATCATCATTGAACGCTTGAGAAAGATGGGCGAATTGTGACCGATCACAAGAAGTTGACTGTGACAATCTGTAGCGCAGTGCTAATGAGTGGGCTTTTCCTGGGGTGCTCGAAAGCACAGGCGGACATCGGGGCACCACCCGATGTCCGCGTTTCTCTGTCTTCCCATGGTTTGCCTGCCGGCTTCTTTCAAGCAGGCGCGGACAAGTGTGCCGGTCAGATCATTGGCTATCGATTCGTGGTTTGGTTGAACAACGATAGGGTCGCTGTTGGATTCAATACCAGCCCAAACTGTCGTCAGTCACGCGACCGCAAAGTCGATGGACTGGCCCGCATTCTGATCTTCGATCTGCACGGAACTATTGCGGCGAGCAGGGACGTTCCGTACTTGGCAGATGGTTACGGTGAAGTGGTGGCTGATGGCGAGGCAGAAGCCGGTCCGGGCGGGACGCTGCTCTTCAGAATTCAATCAGTCAATCTCGATCCGCAAGGCGCAAGTGAGTCCAAGTCAGCAGTGCTCCTCCTCGATGCAAACCTGAAGAATGTCATACGATTGGATCGCCTTTTGGAACAAGCAACTTTCCTGAACCACGCTCTTGTGTTCCAGGAGGGATTCACGCTTAACGGCCCGCGCTCGTATTCCGTTCTCGACGGTTCTCCGCCAGTGGAAGTCCAACGATGGACAGAGGATTGGCCCGTAGGGACAATGGACCGCAAGTTTGGAGAACATCAGTTGGCCTATATGCTCTGCCGGCAAGAGCTTCGGCCAAACGTATACTCGTCCACGAACATCATCTACGCAGGCGCTAAGCGCCAGTGCTCAATGAATGTAGAAGCGGCAGACCACGCAAACTGGTCAGTTCCTTTGAAAGAAGAAGGAACCGCCGCACTCGTCGGGTTCCTGAATGATGGAAGTGTGGCAGGTCAGATAAACGTTAAGGGGAGCCCAGCTGGCCGCCTGGTGATTTGGAAGAAAGATCAAACTACCGAGCCTTTGCCGTGGATTTCGCATGATTACAGCGGGTCAGTCGTCAGTGCAACGGCTGATATGTCGCGCTACGCCACACTCGCTACTCACGAAAGCGCCTCATGCGAAGACTTTGGGAAAAACTGCAGCGGAACCGGCCGATGGATGGTGTTCGACCGAAAATCAGAAAAGCCACTCGTGGACCGCGTTTTGCCAAAGATTGGACGAGCCGCTTTGTCTCCAGACGGCCTTCATTATGCCAGCTTCGAATCTGGGGAGCTGCGCATCTACTCTCTGCCGCATAGATCTTGAGAATCAGGCTACTTCCAAAACCCATTCCGTACCAGTGCGAGCGCTCGGGCATAAATTCGATCTTCGGCTAAACCGCGCTTGCTCAATGTTCAGCTCGGGTACCCTAACCGGCTTAAGCGTGTCATTGTCTTATAAGAAAAGGGAGGGGTCCGGGGTAGGGAACGGACCCGGCACGCGCTCCAACTGGAGCGCTTCAAACATGGCGGGATGAGGGTTGGGGAGAAACCGAAGCGGTTTCTCCCGCGCAAATTTTAGCGAGCGGCCCAGAGGCTCGCCTTGGCAAGGGTTCTGCGGATGTAGGCGTTGCGCCTTGACTCGCTGGTGTCGCGAGAGAGGTAATCGCTGGCAAGTGCTGCGGCGATCTGGTGCTCGGGCCAACCGTTGGCGAAGGCGGCTATAGAGAACGCCATATCCGCGGCTGCGGGGCGGTTCGCGTACTTCGTGGCATTGCGGAAGCTGCTCACGGTGAGGTTGTAGCTCGTGCGCTTTAACGGCTGAAAGCTGAGCCGGCGAAGGCTGCGCGCCTGTTCCTGCTGCTCGTACAGATGGGAGACTTCGCGCGGGAAGGTCTCAGCGTGGGCGTATGGCTTGCCAGTCGAGCCGATAAGCCGAACCAAAGGAAAGTGCCCTGCGGCGGTCCGGTGAACTGGCTTGCGATTGGTGAGGCCGGGGAGCCGTCCGAACCTCCGCCAATCTGCCGCGCTGGTGTCGGCTCCGTAACGCACGGCAAGAGTCCGGGCGGTAAAGCTGCTGAGAGGCTTAGAAAGTACCTGAGCATGTTTCAGCCATGCCTGGAAGTTGCCGGCGCTGGTTTCAATAACGGCGCAAGGCGCGAAGCCATCGGCAACGAGACGGGCGAGGATGGTGCGGGTTAAATCGTCGAGAACGGTGAAGCGGTGTTCTCCGCTTGGCCGGAAAAATACGTGCGCAGCTTGAGCGTTGCGGTATCTGAGGTAAGGAATGCTGCGGTGCACCTGGGCGGCTGTGAGGCCGTCCATGCGGGGGTACATGCCGCGTTCATTCAGGATGCCGATGTCGTAGAGCGGCGCCTCGATGGCGGCAAGGGTTCTGCGGATTGCTTGTTCTGTCTTGTCCATGGCTGCACCTGGCTCCTTTCTAGTTGGAAAAGGGGGGCCTTGCGGCCCCTGCCCGGTTAGGCTGCTATCTGCTTCCTGGCTGGTTTGCTCTTCTTGGCTGGTACGCTCTTCTGCGGCTTTACCAGCGTCGGCTTCTTGTCTTTGCCCGGTCGGGCGTTCTTGGGTTTCGGTGAGAGGAAAACGGCCTCGGCCTCGGTAAGGAAGTCGAACTGGTTCTCGCGCGGAATGCCGACGTGTCCGGAGAGGGCAAGGCGTAGGGCGAAGGCGGTTAGCTTCTCATCGGCGGTGGTGTCGATGGCGGCCAGCAGTACCTCCTCCGCGCTGCGCTGTTCGTTCTCGTTCTCGGCGGTGATGTCCTCGGCCAGGTCGTCGGCAAAAGTGTAGGGGTCTAGGTTGACGATGGCGCGAAGGACAACCCGCAACTGTGCGGCGGTGAAGCTGGCCGGGGCGTTCTCAACGATGCGGTCGAACGTGGCTTGCCGTGCCTTGCGCTGCTCGTGGCGTCTTGCCTGTTCTGCCTCGTATTCCTTCTCTTCGCGTTCCTGCTTCTGCCGGAACTCCTCGGCTTTGCGCTCCTGTTCTGCTTCATGCTCCTTTCTCTGCTGCTCGTGCTGCTGCTTGCGGGCTTCGGCTTCCTCGTCGGTTTCCGCTGGCGGGGCCGGCGGCATGACGGGGACGGGGTTCTCGGCTGCTCGTGCGGCGGCGCGGGGGTCGTGCACGGGGCAATGGTTGTCCGTGCAAACGGTGAGGGTCGTTCCTACGCGCTTGCCATAGACGATGATGGCGGCCTTGGCGGCTTCGCACGGTGCGACCGGCTCGGCGTCGGGGTTCTGGGCGGTGGTGTCGATCTCGCGATAGGTGCCGCTGCGAACGGCTCCGGGGCGCTGCTCCTTCGGGTCGCGATATCCGTTCTCGATCTGGATGAGTTCGGGTTGCGCTGCGATTTCGCGGTCGATGTGGGCGTTGATCTTGGTCTGAAAGCAAGGCGCGTCAAGGCACTGGTCGCCCTGCACGTCGGCAAACAGGGAAGTATTAAAGCCGCTCCGGCGGGGGCAAGTGATGCAAGCTCCTGCCGGTGGGTTCAGGGTAGGGTCTTCCTTGCTGAACGGGGCATCGGCAAGGGACAGATAAAGGTTGGTCTGAATCCAAGCGGAAAGGTGTTTGGCGGGGAGCAGGTGCGGCTCCTTATCTTGCCAGTCCTTGCGCCAGCACTGTTCGTAAGCGGTAGCCTGTGACTCCTGCGGGAGACGGGCGAGGAGATTGGCGTGGGATGCGGTGATGCGCTCGGCGCTGAATGCCTCGGCAATCTCGGGGGTAAGCTGCAGGAGAGACAGACGGGCGTAGACGTGCGCGGGGCTCTTGCCTGACTTCTCGACCAACGTTGCCACGTCGTAACCGGGCATATCGAGTAGCCGCTGGAAGCCCTGTGCTTCCTCGTACGGGTGAACGTCGACGCGCTGCGAATTCTCGACCAACTGCCACTCAAGCGCCTGGGCGTCGGTGATGTCGACGATTCGGGCGGGAAGGGAAAACAGTTCGGCAAGCTGCGCGGCACGGAAACGTCGCGCGCCTGCGACGATCTCGAAGCCTTCGGACTGTGGGCGTACGGTGATGGGCTGAATCAGGCCGTTGGTGCGGATGCTCTCGGCCAGTTCTCCCAGCTTGCACTCGTCGAAGGTGCGGCGGGGGTTGGTGATGGATTCGCGGATGGTGTCGACGGCGATGTACTGGAATTCGCTGCTGTTCTGCATGGTCTGGCCCTCCTGGGGGCGTGGTTGTGCTCTGAGGTTGTGGAGCGGCGGCGCTGCCCTGCCTCCGCTCCGGGTAGGAAAGGGGTTTAGCCGCGCTTGTGCTTCTGCGGGTCGAAAGCCTCGATAAAGCCCTGCTGCCGCAGGTTTGTATCCCATTGCTCGGCGAATCTCTGGTGTTGGGTGTGGAGCTGAAACAGGTGGATATATTGGCTATTCACCACGTTTCTGCTCCACTCTTCGGCTCCGGCGTAGTCGTTGCGCCAATAGAAGGGAATCAGGTGAACTCCCCCGTACAGGCCCAACTCGAAACACATCTGCGGGTCGCGCATCAGGTCCCCGTTCTGCTCTCCGTAGTGGGCAACCGACAGGGCTGGAAGCCCCATGGGGCCTGACTCGTCGACGGCTTCGATCACAAGCTCCATGTAGGGCGAGTTGTCGATTTTGAGGTACAGGCCGGGGTGCCACCCGCCGGCCTTTTTGAGGATTTCGAGAATGGTCTGCACTAGGCCACCTCCGCGAGTACTGCGTCGGTGGCTTCTTCGGTTGCGGCCGGGACTGCGGGTGCCTCGGTCTGCTCGGCTGCTACCTGCTCGGTCTCAATTGCGGACAGAATCAGGGCTGCGGTCTTCTGAATAACTTCCAAGCTCTCGGTGAGGAGTGCTGCGTTGCCGTGGTAAAGCTGGATGTAGTCGGCTGAGGCGCGGCCAGCGTCAAGGCCGATAGTCTGCGAGACCACAAAAGCGATTGCCTCGGCTTCTGTCTCGCGTACGGTTTTGGTGGTAGCGGTCCTACGCTCTGCCTTGTGGAGCATTTCGTGCGCGAGCTCGTGAACCAAGGTGCTGAACTCCTCGGCTGGTGCCTGGCCGGGAAGGATGGCAATCTTCCCGCCGTAGCTCATCCCTAGAGCGGGTGCAATGCTCTCCTTGAACTCAAGCTGAATACCCTGGGCGGTGGTGAAGTCGATCAGCCGTTCCCGGTACTCGCCAACCTCGCCCTTGGTGCGCTCGGTGAACTCGGGAAGCGGTGCGCCTTCGGTCTGCGAAACGTCGAAGACGTAGACGGCGCGGAATCCGACCAGTACGGGCTGATTCTGCTTGGTGACGTCCTTGTTGGCCTCGGTGTCCTTCTTTTTGCGGGTGCCGATCATCGGAGCAAGAATGCGGATACCCTTCTGTCCCTTCATGACCTTGCGGCCAAGCTGGTTCCACGCATACAGCCCTGCAACGCGGGTTGCGTCTGGCTTCTGCCGGGCAATCTCAAGGATGTTCCCAAAGCTGTAGTTGTGGAACTTGCCCATCGCGGACAGGTAGGCGGTGAGGCCTTCGGAGTGTCCTGCCTCCAGCTGCTCAATCAGGAGCTTGACGTTATCGGCAATGACCTCGCGGGCGGTCTGCGCCTTGGGGGCGGTGGGAAGGGTGGCGATGTTGCTGGTTTCGTTCTGGGTGGTGGTGGTCTGGGTGGTGTTCATCTGGGTAGTGCCTCCGTTTTGAATGGGTGTGCTGTGTTTGCTCACAAACACGCCTTGGCCCAGGCCCACGCCTGCAGGGGCGGCAAGTGCAAGCGGTGGGTTCCCTCCCCGGAGTGCAACGGAGGGCGAGCGGAGCGAAGGTCTGCACAAGCGCAGCGCGGAAGATGAGGGTGCCGCTTGCGCGCGCCAGGGACGGAGTCCCTGAGCGTACTTAGCACTTGCGTTACAAAACAGACCAAAGACATGCGTTACAGCACGTCGGAACCCCGATGGTTCCTTAGCTTTGGCCTGACGCACGATGATGCGGTATGCCCTGGAAAGAGAGTCGTATCGTGGATCAACGCCTGCAGTTTCTGTCGAGCTACCAAAAGGAGGAGATGTCGCTGTCGGACCTTTGCCGTGAGTTTGGAGTCTCTAGGCCGACTGGTTACCGCTGGATCAACCGCTACAAGGAGGTTGGGCCAGAAGGCCTGCTTGATCTCAGCCGCAAGCCACATGGCTGCTCCCATGCGACTTCTGAGGTCACAGAGAACGCTATCCTGGCCCTTCGCAACAAGCACCCGAGCTGGGGAGCTAGGAAGCTCAAGGCGAGACTGGAGGTACTCCAACCCCGAGTCATCTGGCCAGCAGCAAGCACCTTCGGTAACATCCTGAGCAGGGCCGGCCTGACGAACCCTAAACAGAAAAAGCGGCGCACTACGCCGTTCTCCGAACCGTTCTCCGCGGTTACGGCACCGAACCAGCTCTGGTGTATGGACTTCAAGGGCTACTTCAGTACGGAAACGACGGCTCACGCTGCGATCCATTCACTATTACGGATGCACACAGCCGTTACCTTATCCGTTGCCAAACGGTCCTACGCATGGACCTGAACCAGGTCGCAGCGATTTGCGAATCTGCAATGCGTGAGTACGGAATGCCAGCCAGAATTCGGACCGACAATGGCACCCCGTTCGCCGGCAGCGGGCTCCTCGGGCTGTCCAAGCTGTCGATCAGTTGGACCAAACTGGGCATCGTGCACGAACGCATCCAGCCCGGCAGACCGCAGCAAAACGGTCGTCACGAACGCATGCACCGGACACTCAAGGAAGACACGACCAAACCACCTGCACTGACTTTACGTTTGCAGCAGAAGAAGTTCGATCGATTTCGACAGATCTTCAACCACGAACGGCCGCACGAAGGAATTAACAATGCCGTGCCAGCAAGTTTGTACCAGCGCAGCTCTGTCCCGCTGCCGAGAGCTCTCAAGGAGTTCAGCTATCCACGAGGCTTCCAAACCCGCCGTGTGAACTCGAGCGGTGATATTAGCTGGCACAAGGACCGAGTCTTTATCAGCCAGGTGTTCTCATTCGAGGACCTCGGCTTCGAGGAGATGGATGAAGAACTGTTCAGGGTCTATTTCCGAGACATCGAGATTGGCGAACTCAACGTGCCGGAGTTGCGATTCAGACAAGTGAGAGGCCTCCCTTAAGTTTGGATAGCAAACCCCCAGTTCTCAACGGTGCTACAGTATTTGCTTGTGCAGACTCGGACGGGAGGAACTCTGGTTGAAAAAGCGTCTACTGCTGCTCTTTGCGGGAATCGCCCTGAGTCTTCAGGCACAGACGACTCGACCAGATCCGTTCCCCCACGAACTCCGTGGGCTGAAGTTCTACCACCGGTATCTATCTCCTCTGCTTCCGAATCAGTCCAATTACAACCAAGCAGTAGAAGTTTTGGGAGCGAATGGCAGATTAGAGCTAAGGGACTGGAGCATAGGCACCCTTTATTCCTGCTCAGAGGACGTTGCCACCTGCTCGCACGGTCCACGGAACGATCTTCTTTACTCAATCACTGTTACGCCGAAGCACAGACTCAATCTCAAGGACGTTCACTTCTCAACGGTCTTCTCTCGCCGATACGGAACGGTTTCCGAGATAAACGTCCTCTGCGCGGTCTATAGTGACGCATCCGGAATGGAGTACTGGATCGTATCAGAGCCGTCTGGTACGTACGGGGTAGGTGATCTATTGTGGGTCAAATACGGACCCCCTTCGTAGACAACGGCCAAGGAGGATGAGACACGCTACGTCGCTAAGCGGGGAGCGCCAAAACAAGGCCATGGAAATGACAGAGGGTGGAAAGCATGGAAAGCCATGAAGCAGGCTTTCCACCCTTCCCACCCTCTTTGGAAATCCCTGCGGGATTACCACATTCCCACGGCCTCGACGACGGGTATGTATGGAAACTAAGAACAAGAACTCCGTCAATGAGGTCCAAACTACCGCGAGGGGCTGTAACGGATGTGTCCGGTCCAAAACGTAACGCATGTCCCGGTACACTCATTCCTCAGCGGTTCTGGTTTCCGCATAGCGCGGCTTCACCGCGCCAGATTGCTCTTGGGGAGTTGCGGGGTACCCCCGCTCGGATGGGGAGACTCCGAGACGGGGCTGGCTGCTCTCGCCGGTCCTGGCTCGGAGCTGGGGAAGGGCGCAGACCTTCCCCGTACAAGCCGCTAAGCACCTAGACTGCTAGCAGTCTGGAAGGCTAGAAGGGCTGTATACACGGAAGCCCACTGCAGCTAAATGGCTGTTTAGCTGACGAGAAGCTAACTTGTCGTTCCTTGAATCTCGTCGAATCTGGTCGGCGTGGGAGTGAGATAAGTTGGGTTTATTTCCAGCGGTCGGGCTGGCGGGACATCGATAGAATTGGAGGTACGGTATTCGGCAAGGCACCGTAGTCGGCTGAATCACATTCCAGGTCCAAGGAGACGCAACCAAAATGAATCCGGTTTCCTGGGACAAGCTGTTTGATCGGCAGAGCATCCGACATCTCTCAGCGGTAGAAAAACGTAAGCTGATCGAACTGATCTGCGAGGGCGACCCAGAGCTCGTGGCTCAGATAGTGGCGCTCCTTGAGTCTGCAATCGCCAAGGGACACGTAAATGCTGCTCGGACAGATCTGGATGCGCTTGACGAGACGACGCTTCCTGCAGCAATTGACGATTTCCGGATTATCAGTCTCGTCGGAGAGGGACCTCGATCAGCCGTCTATTTAGCCCAAAGCGCAGCCTTTAAGTCCGCTGTCGCGTTGAAGCTGTTTTCATCATCCGAGGTGTGGCCAAATTCGCAAGAGCATGTTGGAATATTGCGAGAACTTCAGCATCCTGCCATCGCTTCCATCTACGGCGCTGGTAGGCTCGAAAATGGAACAACGTGGCTTGTGAGGGAGTTTGTTGAAGGCATTGGAATCATTGATTTCTGTAAGACTCATTCTCTGAATTTAATCGACAGGCTGCTTATGTTCAGACGCGTTTGCGAGGCGGTGCAGCATGCTCATCAGTTCGGCATTGTGCATCGTGACCTAAAGCCGTCCAACATCCTATTGAATTCAGAACATGCATTGCGAATCTTGGATTTCGGAGTAGCGAAAAGGCCAGGTCGGGATCGATTGTCCACGGAAGCGATTGCGTACCTCGCGCCCGAGCAGGCCGTAGACGGTCCAATAGGGTATCATACTGATATCTTTTCCCTTGGTGTATTGTTCTTCCAACTCGTGACAGGCTTTGTTCCATCTGTAATAGATCCTTTCGGTGGACCACGCAAACAAAGTGTCTGGAAACTATGGCGCCGAGGATCATTTCCTTCAATCGAGATGGCCGACGCCATGTTAGACATCGCGCGGCCTGCGCGGTCTGAACTGAACCGCTTGTACGCAATGGCAACTGAAGGCGATATAAGAGGCCGATACCAGTCTATTGAACCGCTGCTGCAACACGTAGACTACTGTCTACATGCGATAGGCGGACTGGCCGTTGGGCTTTCTCCAGACCTTCGACCGCGTCCTTGGCATCTCTGGCCCGAACCGGCTAAAGCGCAGATGGAACCGATCGAAGACAACCAACCCCACTCTGAGCCCTTCCAAGTGGAGCGATGCTCCCACCCGGCGGATGTTCTCCAGAGTCTCAGAGAAGGCCTTCTAGAGCGGGCTTGGATGCTCGATTTCATCGTAGGCGATCCGTTCATGCTAAAGGGCTCTATTGGCGTGTCAAGCACAGACGAGCTTGTGACGTGGTTCCTAGAACATCCGGAAGTTGCTATAGACATCAGCGCTTTCTTGCGGGCTCCAGCCGGATACTCACTTGTTCTGCTCGGTCAGTATCCATCGGGGGCTATACGTGGCATACCGGGCACTGTGGAATGGCGGAACATGGTACCTATGCTTCGATTGTTCGACAGCATATGCCTACTTGATCCCGATTCTGGATTGGCTGACGTCCCCCTAGAGGGGCTGAGCTGCACTCTTAATGTTGTCGCACTTCGTGAGATTCACCATGACTGAGGAGATCTGGGATGTTATCCGTTCGGGTTCGAGCCTGGTGAACTCGGCCACGTCCAAATGGCTTGCGCCGCAAGAGATCTCTGGTCCTATGGTGATCTTTGTCCACGGGTTCACTTCTCACGGACGCTACATGAACCACCTCGCAGACTACGTACGGTCCTGCGGATACAGTGCTGCGCTCTTCAACTACGATTCCTATCGCGGCATTGACGTTGCAGCCGCAGATCTGGAGCAACGGCTTAGCCCAATGATGGCCCCTCTAAACCTGCATGGCTACGCTGTAGTAGCTCACAGCATGGGAGGGCTAGTAGCGCTCCAGCATGTCCTACAGGCCCAAATCTGTCGATCTGCGCTTCGAGGAGTAGTCCTACTTGGTTCGCCCTGTACCGGCGCACTACGGAGCAGTCGGGTCGTTCACTACATGCTTGATTGGGCGGATGGGCTAACGGGACCGAACCCCTTTGCGAGAGGGGTCGGCTCCCGGGCTGCTCTTCAGTTGACCGGTAACGACGACGAACGGCTCCTCAATACCTTGCACATGCGGTTGAGCAGTGGCCCACTGCCCATACCAGCTCTGTCGATCTCAGGAGGATTGAATTACCTAGAGTTTGGTAAAAGCAGATTTTCGGGAATGATTCGCAACATGGCGCTTCAGCGAATCATCAATACGGTTCCCAACGACGGCTTAGTTACGGAGGCAAGTGCTGACTTCACGAGGATCTGCAGCGGTGTGGAGAGTACACACAGAAACGATTACGAAGAGTTTGACAAGCTCAATCACACGTTTCTTACGCGAAATCAGCGCGTTGGAGAAATGATTGTCGACTGGTTGCGGAAAAAGGCCTTCTCAAGCCCTGGTGGGTGATCTTCATAGGTCCGCACGAATGCCGTTTGCGACACCTAAAGATACTGACCACAGATGATGCCTGCTGCTCTTTCCAGACTCGGCTGTGAACTGTGGGAGGGCGCAGACTTCAGTGTCCAAAGCGCTAAATCGTTAGAGTTCTAGCAGGCTGATGGGCCTGCACGTATACACGAAAGCCCACTGGTCGATACCCTGAGTCCTGAGGAATATAGCGGATGTGTGGTCGGTACGGTCGGCGCAGCGACAAACAGAAGATCGCGGAACACTTCCGAACGACCCAAACGCCGGCTGAGTTGCCGATGCCTGATGCCGACTACAACATCGCGCCGACGACTCATCAGCCCATCATTCGGCAGAGTCGCGAGACGGGGGAGCGAGAAATGATCCTGGCCCGATGGGGACTGGTGCCGTTCTTCACAAAGGATCTGAACGACGTCAAAGGTCTCTCGACGATCAACGCGAGATCGGAAACAATCACCAAAGCTCCGACGTGGCGGGAACCTTTCAAGAAAAGGCGCTGCCTGATTCCGGCCTCGTTTTTCTACGAGTGGCCGAAGGAAGGGAAGCCGCCGAAGCAGCCCTATGCCTTTGAGTTAGGGAATAGTAGTTTGTTCGCGTTTGCGGGGCTCTGGGACGCTTGGAAAGACAAGGACGGTCACTGGCTTCAGTCCTACGCCATCGTGACCACTGAGGCGAACGAGCTCATGGCGAAAATCCATCCGCGTATGCCTGTCATCCTTCACACACGTGACTATGACCGCTGGCTGGATAGGGAAGAGACGGAGCGTTTGCCGATCGATCTCCTCCGGCCGTTCGAATCTGAAGAAATGGAAGTCTATGAGGCCAATCCGAAGGTCGGGAACGTAAGAAACAACGGCCCGGAGATGCTGAAGGCGGCCGAAAAGGCCGCCGTGGATGGCGCACTGCCACTCTAGGCCGGTTGTTCACGGTTGGGACGAAGCGTGAACGTTGGAAAGAAACGAGATATCGCTCGCGCGCAAGAGGAAGAAACTTGTCTTCGCTTTTCCTTCGCCATACCTGCTATACCTGAGGTGAGGGGAAGCGATGAGCCTGATTCAGGTCGAGTGGGCGTGTGACTGGCCGTTAGTCCTTCCATACTTCGATGGCAGCGTGCCTGCGGGCTTTCCAAGCCCCGCAGAGGACTACCTGGAGACTCCTCTCGATCTGTCCGAATACCTGATCGAGAACAAGGCCGCGACGTTCATGATGCGGGTCGATGGCGACTCGATGAAGGATGCCGGCATTCTGGACGGTGATCTGCTGGTCGTGGATCGCGCGGCGAAACCGGTGAATGGTTCCGTCGTGATTGTCGCGGTCAATGGCGAGTACACAGTGAAGCGCTTGCGTCGCTGTCCTGACTGCGTGTGGCTCGAACCGGCCAACCCGCGTTACCAGCCCATTCGCGTTGGAACTGGCGAAGAGCTGCATGTCTTCGGTGTCGTAAGACACGCGATCCATACCTTGCGATGAGCCAGTATCCCGTCACCCCGGACGGCCGCCACTTCGTCGTGCGTGGGCGTTTGTGGCGCTGCAGCAATCCTCAGCTTCCTGATGAAGAGAGGCAGCGCCTGACCGCGGAGCTCATGGCTGCGCGGCGTGCGAAGGGAATTGCAATGCGAGCTGGAGACGAAGGTGGCCGGGAGCAGGCGAGGCAACAAGTCGATGCTGCGAAGATCGCCCTGGGCGAGCGTGGACCTGTTTGGTGGACGGATGGCGCACCGGACGTAAATCGTCACATGGTTAAGAACACGAACTATGCCGCGTGGTTTGCTGCGCTGGAGAACGGTGAGCATGGATGAGACATTCGGCATCATCGACTGCAACAATTTTTATGTGAGCTGTGAGCGTGTCTTTCGACCCGACCTCGAAGGAAAGCCGGTCATCGTGCTCTCGAATAACGATGGTTGCGCGGTGGCCCGGTCAGCAGATTATGTGGAATCTATTTTGCGGTCAACTTTTGACTGACTGTTCACATCCGCGCGGTCGCAGGAAGAACAAAGATAGGATCAACGTTTGCGCTGGAGAAGGTGAACGCTCCAGCGCAAACCGTATGCTTCAACCTGTCAATGTATTGCTTGCATTGTGACTTGCACCTCATAGTGCCGATTGCTGCCAGGCACATCGAAAGAGCCCAGAGACACTGGAGCGTTTGGGTAAAGAATGGCGACACCATGAAGCATAGAATTGCGAATGACGGGTTGAAGGATCTTGTCATCAGTTGAAACAGCTACCGAAGACTGCTCCACGGAAGAGAAGACCTCAAGTCCACCCGGTATAGGCTTTTGGGTTCGCGCTTGGATTGTCAATCCTACGTCGACGTAGGTGACTTGTGGGATGGATGCATCTTTAGGACCTGTAGCAACTGGAACTCTGCTGCCCACCTTTAGTTCAGAAGGAGCTGCCTCTCTATCGGAACTAACAGTCAGGACGAAGGTTTGAAACCCAACTCGTTTGGCTCCTTCGCTTTCGGTAAGGGTGTAAACGAGATGATAGAAGGCGGGTACCTCTGATTGGCTGCGAGGGTTCTGCTGTTGAGGGCTCGGGTTTGCTTCACTGCCTGTGACGCCCTGGGCGGTAACCGGCAAACTGATAATACCGGCAAGCATGATTCCGGCGAGCGACCATACTGCTTTACTTGCGCGAGTTGCAGAGTACATATTCATTGACTACCTCCGTTAGAAAGTCTTATAAAGTTATTCCTTCTCGCTGTGTCCATCGCTTCCTGCAATTCTGTGTTCAAAGATGCTAGCTGTACAGGATCTCTCTTCTGCGCAATGTGAATCAGAAGCTTTTCCTGCTCACTGAGCGGGGCAACTGGTGCAGGATCGTTGATTGAAGTAGGCGAGGCTAAAGCTGACCGTTTGCGTTTGATCGAGGAGATCTTCTCAGCGTGAACTTTCGCAGTGACTTCCCCTGAAGAAAGCGTCTGTCGAAACGGCTTAGGAGCAGCAGGTGGAAGTTGCGGTTGAGAGTAGGCTTGTTCAGGTAGCGGTTCGGGTCTCCTAAAAGGCGACCTGAAAAAAGAAGTGATCAGGACCAAGACAATGAAAGCACACGTTGTACCTAGCATGGGAGGGTTCCACAGAGAAAACCAAGGTCGTCGAGGCTGGATGGCGCTCCGTGTTTGTAGACTTCTGACCAGATCTCTTGCAACCTCTTGCCCCAGGTGTGTAGGAACATCAACTTCACTTAGTGCACGAAGAACTGTCTCAATCTCTGGCCGCTCGTTTGAAGTTTTCATGATGCTGCCTCCATATCATTCTGTAGGCGTGTGCGTGCTCTATGGATCAGGCCTCGAACGGCTGATTCAGTACGGTTCATGACCTGGCTAATCTCATGCGTCCCAATTTCGTTCACGGTTGACAAGAGAAGCGCCTGCTTCTCTTGTTTTGGTAAACGGTCAATCGCTCCGAGAACAGCATGAAAACGCTGGCTCTCCTCCATTCTTTGTAGTGCTGAAGGCTGGCTGCATACGATCTGCTCCGCAAAGTAGGTGTCCATCTGGTCTTCCTTTTTCCGCTTCTTGCGGTCAAGTGCAAGATTCCAAGCGATGCGTACCAGCCACACCCGAATATCTGCAATCTCATTTAGCTTTGAGCGGTGCTTAAGAACTCGTATGAACACTTCCTGCACCACATCTTTCGCTCCATCAGGATCGCGGAGAACAGCGTGGGCGACCTTGTATAAAGTTCCAGAGTGCGTAAGAGCAAGGGCTCCGACATCGACTTCCAGGGAAGGAGTAGTCGCGGAAGTGAATGTCATTTGGCAACTCTCTTGGGACGTCATTTACGCCTCTCATAAACCAGACGATTCAGATGTGTCTGCGTTCGAAAGAAAAGCAAATTCTGATGTTCTCTTTGATAGCAAACGACTGCAGGCCTATCAAAGGGCTTGCAAACAGAGAGATCAACCTGCGTCGGGTGTTGAGAAAAGTGCTAGCTTGGCGACGAGCTTTTCGTGGCCCACAATTCCATCCTCCACAGCCCGCATTTCATCTTCATTCAGTGGAATCTCCTGCTTAAGCCGAAGCAAATTCCCTTTAGCTTCAATACTCTGCGCTTTACTGGACTCTTTGGGCATATAAAAATCACAGCGAGCACAGGCCATCCGGTGCGGGCATTGGTCGAAGAAGTCGTAGGAGCAGTAGCCGTGACCAAGGTCATAGAGCTTCCACGGCTGGTCCGGTGGGCTTCCGCGTCGAACGACATCCTGATCGATAAGCACCTCGACGGCTCGGATGTTCCGGGCGAAATAGCCTGCATCCTGGTAGGACTTCGCCAACTTCGTGGGCGTGATCTTTGTGTAATGACGCGTCGATTCGGGAGATCTATGGCCCAGCCACTCCTGTAGCTCGAACAAGCTGAGCGGCTCCTTCGCGTTGTAAAGCTGCGAGGCGATGGTGGCTCTGGCCCGATGGCTGGAGATGCGACCGCGAGCATCCTCAAGCGGTACGGCCGCCTTCCGGCAGAGCAAAGGAATGACGACATGGTTTATGTATTGAGGTGAGACTCCCCGGCCGCGATGCGAGAAAAGCCGATGGACCTGCTCGCCTGTCTTTAGATCGAGCGACGCAGGTTGAGGTGGACGCATCTGCTCCCAGAGTTCGACGGCTCGGCCCACAACGCCGTCAACTGGCTTAGAAAATGCAGATCCCGTCTTGTTCACAGGGACATGCAGGAAGCATACCGGCTGGCTGCCCGGCTTCTCTTCGCCATCCTGCCAGCGTATGCAGCCGACTCGGAGCCGGGTAATCTCGTTGCGACGCAGGCCTGAGAACAGCCATATTAGCGCTAAAGCCTTCACCATGGTGGCTGGATAGAAATGACCGTCACCGCGAGCTTCCAGATCGTTCGGCTTTGACAGCTCCTGATCGGTGAGGTTGAGACCCGCCCAGAGGAGCTTTGCCCAAACATCATCCTGGATGACCCGAGGGTCCGGGCCGATGAGACAGCGGACCGAGCGTGGCGTCGCAAGCGCTTGGTAGGGATTGAAGCGTGTCGGAATCCAGCCCCACTCTTGACAATCACAGAAGAAGCGTCGTAGGGCGGTGAGTGCCGACGCTTTCGTGGCTGGCTTGAAAGGCTGACCGACCCGTAATCGTGGCGTACCAGCCCCCGTTGACCACTGGCCGATTGTGGACCGATCGACCGCTGCAACATAAGCCGCGGCAACCTCGCGGGTCCAATCGGCTGGCTCCGCCCCGTGACCGCTTTGTGCGAGCCATCGACCTACGTTGAAGAGCCGGTACAGGCCACCTATTCGGCTATTTGGCTGCAGCGTGGTTGTTGCGAACCACCGTTCACACCACGCTTGCCAGATGACCGGGACACCATCGAGTACGCGCCGATGGGCAATGCTATCCTGGCGCTCGCTCTGTCCATCTCGGCCGAGCGGCTTCTGGAGAATGCCGCGTCGAACCAGGACATACGAAAGGATGGTGAGACCGCGGCGGGTAATCTTCGCGTCAGCGTCCCGGTACAGGCAATCCAGAGTGTTGGCCTTCAAATCCAGTAGGTGAAGACTGCGCGATGCGAGCATCGCCTCGGCGAGCGCGCAGCGGAGACCGACGATGTTGCCCTTTCGCGAGTAGCCCCACGTCACAAGGTCCGCCTTCATCTCGTCGATCACCGCATCGAAAGCTTCTGTTCCAAATATCTTCCTCGCAAGGGCGGGGAACGCAAGCCGTCCCAAACTTGCAAGCTGCTGGAAACCGCAGAACAGATACGCAATGGCAATCAGCTGGTGCCGCGCGTTTGCGGTGACACCATGGACGCGAACGTAGGCACAGTAGTCGGTGCCCAGCAACTCGAGCCAGGCGTCTGTGGAGAAAGCCCAGAAGCTCAGTTCGTGGCGCACCATCGCGCGGATGAGCAGGCAGATGACAGTGGTTCGAATCGTGTACTTCCGCTTGACGGTGTTCACCGCCCCCAAATGGTCGAGCACGTCTTCGAGAGGGCGCAGCAATCTTTGCAGGGCCGGTCTGGCCGCCTTGTGCCAGCCCTTGCCGCCACCCTGAAATCTGGTCACCAGGATCTGCATGTGGTGGAACTCTTCCGCTGACAATGCGTGATTGCGGTCGTAGCCTTGAAGATTGATCATTGGAGAACCTCCGCCGCTTCAGCCATCCGCGCGGTGTGAATTGACGCCCTGGCGATCTTTGCGGTCAGCTCACGACCGCTAAGGTGGATGTAGATCAGAGTGGTGCTGGTGTTGCGATGGCCGGCGAAGTTGGCGATCTCGTGCAGTTCCCACCCGGCGCGGGCGAGGTCCGTCAAGCAGAGATGCCGGAAGGTGTGGGTGCTCAGTTGAGGCAAGCCAGCACGTTCTGCAAGGGAATGAACGACCTTGGACCAAGTCCAGAAGCTCAGGGGTCCTCCTGAATTCCTACGGGACTCAGAGACGAACAGCGGTCCACGTGCGCGGGTCAGGGTTCGCCGATGTGCGAGGTAAGCGGAGAGCAAGCTGCCAGCCGTATCGGAGTATGGAACCGCTCGACCTCGGCGTGACTTAGTCGTTTCCGCCCGGATAGTGAGCATTCGGTTTGCCGGATCGATGTCGCCCGTGGAGAGCAGACACAGCTCTTCACGGCGAAGACCCGCGTCATAAGCCAACGCGAGCATAACGCGATTGCGAAGCGGTTCAGACCTGGCGGTCTGGAGCAGGTGCCTCCAGTCCGCATCGGTTGGAATCCACGGCAGAGCGGTAAAGCGTGGCACAAGGGGACGCGGCCGGGCGCCTCCGAAGCCGCTTCCTTGCGTGTACCGTCCCCGTCCGACCGGATTATTTGCTCTGAGGCCCTCTTCGATGAGGTGGTCATAGAAGAGTCGGACCGCCGTCAACCGGAGCCTGATCGTGCTATTGGCCATTCCCGCTCGCTCGCTTTTCGTCTTCCTGCTAGCAGGAAGACGAAAAGCAGTCATGGATCTGACAAACAGAGCGACATCTTCCTTCGTGGCTTCGTAAACGGGACGCTGCAGCTCTATGCAGAAGCTGCCGTAGCACTCCAAGGAGCGGCGGTAGGCAAGCAGGGTGTTCGGAGCTTTTCCGAGGTTCTGTTGTATCGACAGCCAGCGTTCTGCTTCGTGCTCCAGCATGCTTCTCTCCGGGCCAGGAGTGGCCACGGAAGCGTATCGGATTGAGAGAACAGATTCCACATAACTGAGAGGTAAAAAATCTCGGGGTGCTCATGGGAGATCCTGTTTTCAAGATTCGGGACCTCATCAAGCGCGAAAACATCACCCTGTTCAGTTCTAATTACGCCTACTATGGCGACGTAAGCCATCGTGTCGTGCAGACTCTAGGCTCTATGGTCCCGACGATAGAGCCTTACTCCATAGACGAAAGCTTTCTGAACCTGGGCGAGTTCCGCGAAAGTGAAGTGGAGCGTCTCGCGCGTGAGCTGCGCGAACGGGTTCATCGCTGGGTGGGCATTCCGACGTGCGTTGGTATCGCGCCCACAAAGACACTCGCCAAGGTCGCCAACTTCATTGCCAAGAAACGTCCGCAGTATCGCGGCGTCTGCGATCTGCGTTCCGCCTCGATCCGTGCGGAGCTGCTGCCCACGGTGCCCGTCGATGAGGTATGGGGCATAGGCGGAGCATCGGCGGCGAAGCTTGCCAAGCTGGGTATCCGAACGGCCGCCGATCTCGCGGCACTCAATCCTGATGATGCTCGGGCACTGATGACGGTGACAGGTGGTCGCACCGTATATGAGCTGCGTGGAATCTCATGCATGCCGCTGGAGCTGATGGAGCCGACCCGGAAGGGAATTGCCGTCACCCGCAGCTTCGGGGCTCCAGTCACCGCCTGGGAGCCGATGCGGGAGGCCATCGCGAGCTACGCCACACGCGCGGCTGAGAAGATGCGCCGCTACAAGGTCGCCGCCGAAAACATCTTTGTCTTCATGCACACCAGCACCTTTAACAACGATCCGTTCTACTCCAATGGTGCCTCGGCCCAGTTCGTGGAAACAACCAACGACACCGGCGAAGTGATCGCCCTGGCCGTGCGTCTGGGGGAACGGCTCTGGAAGGATGGCTTCCGCTACTCAAAATGCGGCGTGATGATTAAGGAGTTGCTGCCCGAAGCCATCCGGCAACCGGCCCTTTGGAGCGAGTTGGACCGTGATCGCAGAGAACAGGCTTGGAAGGTGATGGACAAGCTCAACGCAACCCTCGGGCGCGATACCGTCCGCATCCTTGGCGCTGGGCCGAAGGACGCCGCCTGGAAGCTCAGAGCGGAGCACCGGTCACCGCGATGCACCACGCGCTGGGATGAACTGCCAAAGGTAAGGGCGAAATGAGCAAGTAGTAAACTCTTCGTTCAACAACTGGTAACCTATGTTTCTAAAGCGTTTGTCAAGTTGGATCACAGGATTGCACGTTGGCCCTAAAGAAGAGATCGCCGCATGTTCCTGGTCAATATTACGGGTACTCGCTGCAGTGTACGCACTGCACGAGTCAACTACTCGCAGCAGTACCCGGTTCTATCGTCAGCATCGAAGTCCTTGAGGATGTCGCCGTTCAATCTCTCGATGGAGATGTTGAGGCCCTGCAAATCAAGTCCGGTCTGGAGACGAATCCAGTTAGCAACCGTTCCGTTGACTTCTGGAAGACGATTAGGAACTGGGTCGATGCGATTGAAAATGGCTCGATAGATCCTGATCGGGCGTCATTTACTTTACACGTCGAGATGCCCCACTCAGGCGCTATCTGTAAACGTTTCTCAAATGCTACATCGATCGCCGAAGCCTCCTCAGCGATTGACTTTGCGCAAGAGGAGCTTTGGGGAAAGGCGCCTAAATACCTCAAGAAGAGCAAGATTGCCGTAGGACTGCTTGAAAACCTTGAGGTCGTTCTGGGCCCTGGCCGTCGTCAGAACCTCCAAAAGATCGTTTGCAGCTTCAGGTTGTCAGTAGGGGAGAGAACGGCCTACGCAACCCTTTTGACTCGCGCTAAGCAGCTGTTGATAGATGACGATATCGCAGAAGACGTTTTGCTTCATGCGCTTGGTTGGGTCAAGAAGAGCTTAGATAGCCTTATAGAACAAGGAAAGCCACCAGCCATAGAAGTTGATGGCTTTCGGACTGAACTAAATAGCTTCCGCAATTCTTTGAAGAAGCGCGATTACCTGCCGACGTTTGCTGGCATGCCCCCGACTTCCGATGAACTTGAGCAAAATATTATGAGCCTCTTTGTCCGCCAACTGACGCTTGTTGACTGGAGTGAAGACGCTCTCCTAACCGCTATCTCTCAGTTCTTGAACACAAAAGTCAACATCATTCAATACGGGCAACGAGGCTACGTTAATAGAAAAAGTCTCGTTGAATTTGAGAAAGCTCTGAAAGTACTTTGGCAAAACCTGCGCGATGAGGTGGCGTTAACTGGCCCAGACGACGTTTTGAAGCGAGGCAAGCTTCTGGCGCTCAGGTGCTTGAAGGAAAGAAGAAAACTTGAGGGCTTTGAGCTTCCTGATGACTTCACGCCGGGATCCCTTCATTTGCTTGCTGACGCACTTGAGGTTGGCTGGCACCCCGAGTACCTCAATCTATTGCAGGATGTGACATGAGCGTTTTGGATCAAGGCATCGCGAACGTCCAGAATCCAGCATATGCAGCAGCTCTATTGACCGGGTTCGTGGAAGGTTATCGGGAGAATCACCCTCTACGGAGTGGATCCCCACTGCCATACCTGTTTGTTGCGGTTCCTATGCTGTTGCAAGCGGAAATTCTGGACAACATTCGAAGCACACAGCTTGGACTTCGTGGCATGGTGCGCAAACTCAGTTCAAGTGAACTCGCGAGCACAGACGTAGTGCTGAGTATCGGTGAACACGCGCGAGACTTCAGGAGCCTCACCACCGAAGCTTTAGCGATCATGCTCGCAACCCGTTTGGTTGTGCTGAACGCGGAATCTGGCGTTGTTCTTCCCATGAAGACCAGTCTCTCCGCACGGGGAGAGCGTCCCCGTGACTATTCGACTGCAATCAAGCTAGGTAAATGGTTTTCTGAGATGTCGATGTTCGAGATTGCCAGTGCACTAAAGGTGACTTTCTAAATGCTGTTTCAGATCAAACAAGTGATTCTATGGCCGAAGAACAGGAATCTCCCTCGACGGGAAGTTCACTTTGCGCCTGGAGTGGTGAATGTAATAACAGGAGCGTCTCAGACTGGCAAGTCAGCAATCGTGCCAATCATCGACTACTGCCTTGGCTCGGGACGGTGCGCAATCCCGGTCAACATCATCAGAAATAATACGGCTTGGTTTGGTGTTCTTTTGGAGACCCCACGAGGCGTTCTCTTGTTAGCTCGGCGCGAGCCGGGCGAGCTTCAGTCAACCGGCGATATGTTCATCGCTGAGGGAAGTACTGTAGAAGTTCCGCAGACCATCGAAGGAAAGAACACAAACGTTGACTTCGTAAAATCCTATTTGGATGAAATTTCTGGCCTCAGTAGCCTCGATTTCGAAGCAGAAGGAAGTGGCACGTTTCGGAGTCGTCCAAGTTCTAGGGATCTTGCCGCGTTCAACTTCCAGCCCCAAAACATCATCGCCAACCCAGATGTCCTTTTCTTCAAAGCAGATACGGTCGAACATCGCGAAAAATTGCGTACGATCTTCCCTTATGTTTTGGGAGTAGTAACAGCAGACACTTTAGCTAAGCGCTACCGGCTAGAAGAGCTGAAGCGAGAGGAGCGCCGACTCGCTAGAGAAATCGACGCTTTAAAGGTGGGTTCAGACAGATGGTTGGCAGATCTGCAGTTAAACATCGCCCGCGCGCGAGAGTTTGGCTTAGTGAGCCCTGATACCCCGTCAACGATGCCGCAGGGTGAGGCAATCCGCCTTTTAAGGACGGTGGCTGCAGGAAATGGTTCCGGGCTCGCAACGAGTTCTGTCTCAATCAATTCAACACTTGAAGAGCTAACAGCACTGCGAGATCAAGAGCAAGAGCTGTCGCTGGAGCTTACCAGATTACGCCAGCGCTGGATCGAGATGTCGCGGCTTCGTCGGGCTGCCGTTGAATACCGGGAGGCGTTGCAAGTAGAGGAGGAACGGCTCGGCATCTCGAGGTGGTTGCTAAGCGAAAGCCATGATCAAAGCGACTGTCCAGTGTGCGGCAGTGACATGGCGCATACGAAGAGCCATCTGGAACAGCTAGTCCAATCCCTCGAACAAATTGAGGGAACGCGAAGCTCTTTCCGAACATTGCCTGCCACGTTTGATCGAGAATACGCCCGCGTCCGATCACGTATTGCCAAACTGACCGCTGATCTCGCCAGCGTTCAGCACAGGATACAGGGCCTCCAAACCCGTTCTGATGAGGGCCGCCGTGCTCGCTACACAGAAGTGAGTGCAACAAAGTTCACAGGGCGTCTTGAAGCGGATCTTGCACTGTTCGACCAAATGAATTTGGACGAAGAACTTCTTAAAAAGCGGGAGGCTTTGGGGCTTGAGATAAAGGACCTGATGGCTCAGGTCGACGAGAGGGCGTTGAAGGAACGCGAGCGAAGGGCCTTGTCGCTACTTACAGGGCTCATGTCGAAAATTTTGCCGGACCTCGGGGTAGAACGGCCCGAAGATCCGGTGTCGCTGTCTCTTGTCGAACTTACTTTGCGCATCAAAAACCTGAATCGGGAGGATTCTCTCTGGGAAATAGGAAGTGGCTCCAACTGGCTCGCCTATCATCTTGCGAATATCCTCTCGCTCCACGAGTACTTTCTCGATCAGCAGGTGTCCCCTGTTTCGACGTTTCTTGTGCTGGATCAGCCAAGTCAGGTCTACTTTCCCACGAAGCTTGCGGCACGTCCAACGGAGCTTGACTCTGATCCAAAGCTCAACGATGACGATGCTCTACGGGTCCGCGCAATATTCCAACTGCTTGCCAAAGTATGTGATGGAACCAAGAATAAGCTGCAGATAATCGTTCTTGATCATGCGGGTGAATCTGTCTGGGGAAAAATCCCAACAGTGACGCTCGTTGAAGAATGGCGAGATGGTGCCAAACTCATCCCGGCAGACTGGCTTGCATAGGACTGTGCTTCTTGACGGTATGCACTCCGTGTGGGTGGCACGTCTGCTTACCACCCGTCCAAAATCAGTCGCCGGCCTCAAAATCGAAGCTGCTGAACCGCAATGCATTGCAGTTTTCTTTGACGGTTCTCTGAGTATTTTCGTCAAAACCAGCAGCTGACTTCGCCTGAATCTCCACTGTGATCTGAACGTCTGTTCCGATCTGTGACGTGAACTGCTGAATGATCTCGTCGACGATGTCCGCGAACTGCTTCTTTCCAAGCAGCGGATTTAAGGCTGCCGTTCCGTAGAAGCGGGTTTTCTCTACTTTGGCCGACGTGCCAGTAGATCCGGGGGAGAGGGCTGACGGTGCAGGTCGAGCCGCACTACCTGACGCGTTCGTGGTCGTGACAGCGCTGCTTGCAGAAGCGGATTCTTGAGCGCGCTTCTCTATCTCGTACGCTTCCGCGACGGACGGCTCAATCAGAAGATTCGACTCCAAGTGCGTTACTGTCCTGATGCCGAAGGTGAAGGCTTGGAATTTGCCCTCACGCTTTCCCTGCGCTAGGCCGAAGAAATCTCGACTGGCTGCACCTTCCGCGATGGTGGCTGCGAAAACATTGCTGTCTTTAAGGCGAGGCATGTAGAGGTACTGACAGGTCTTCTGCCACACCTCTACCGCAGGAATTTCCGAGACTCCATCCTTCCAGAACCATGCCCGGAGAAGCCCGTCTAAGTGGACAGGTGCCCACTGATCGATGACAAGCTCGTTCTCCTTCAGGAGGCGTTCGATGTCTTGCGAAAGCGAAGTAGAGCCAGTGTTGAGTGAGAAATGTTCCCAGCGCATCGGGAGAATGCCTCCCTTTCCATCGGGCTCTTCAATCGGTGCAAGTAACCATTTGTAGGTCTCCCGAATGCTGCGATTAGCGGCTTCAGCCGCACTCTCTCGGTTGCGTTGTGCCTGGGCGCTTTGGAACGTATCCAGATTAAGGGCCTTTTCTTGAACATCCCTAGTGATGGACTCCCATGCCTTGAAGGTGCAGATCAGGTCCTCCAGCCGAACTACGGAATCAGCATCAGCTCCAAGGAAGAGGAGACGGTTGCGCTTGATGCGTGGTTGATCGCCCTTCTTCTCCAAAGTATCCTGTGCCGCTTTGACCGCTGGAGAAGACCCCATCCGGCTGAACGGGGTTGATGGGGGCAAAACGACCAGGTGTAAGCTCCAATCGTCAGGTACATCTCGGCTTTCGTTGAAGACGTGGACCCCGACACTGCGTATGGAACCAACCAACCCCCTGAGCCTTGTCTGAATTTCTGGAAGAAGATGTTCTTTTCCGTTGAAGCGTCGCTTGCGGTCCTCCATCTCGCGGCGGAGATTCGGTCGAACGTCGAACCAGAGGCGATTGTTCGCAGAGTTCAGATAGTGCAGCCGATCTCCTATGCGGCGCAGTGCATCTTTGTAGATGCCCACGCCCTGACCGGGCTGCAGCACTCCTAAAAGTGTGTGTTCCGCGTCTACTCCGCGATTGGTCTGGTTAGCAGTAGTCGGAGCGCTACCCAAAAAGATGGTGCGCGCGAGTCTGCGGCAAGCCTGTACGCTGCCGAATCGGGCGTCACTCTTCTCGATCTCTACTGTCTCTGAACGCTCCCCATCGATGTCGCTCTCTACTACAGGGTCCCAGCCTTGGGGGAGGTAGTAAATCATCTCATTTCGCACACCAGCATCGTCCAGCGGCAGGTTGCCAGGCAGGATCAATGCGTCTTGGTTGCCATCTACCCACAAGCGGTGGATCACCTTTGCCATTAGCTTCAACACGCCACGTGTGCGTTGGAAGTTGTCCAACGAAGACCAATCCTCGTAGAGCCTGTCGAAGACTTCGGGGTGGATAGGGTAGGCACGCATCATGCGCTCTACATAGCGACCTTCCTGGGTATCCTTCGGCAGGTCGCCACGGTTCTCGGCGTAGTAGTCGGCAAAGCTGCGGCAAGTTTCCAGTGCTTGCGCGTCGTTCCCGATGCGGGTGAACAACCGCCGCCGTACGATTTCGAAAGCCTCTTCTGTGCCGACGGGCTTCCAAAGCGCATGAACACGACCAACGGTCTTCTCAAGGCTGGCCAACGCACGTTGTCCGCGTGAGCTACCGGCTTCCGACTGCGACTCAGGCAGAGTGACAAACAGCATTGCTTGTGGCACGGCCTTGAACGCCTGGGTGAGGTTCTGAATGAACGTCAAATTAGAGTCGAAAGTGCCACCCGGATAGCTGCGGCCATCTTCGAATTGTCGAAGGTACGCCACCAGCTCATCGATGAGGACAACCACCGGCCCTTGTGCGGCCAATAACGATTCGAGCAGCGTGCTGTCCGGGGCCGTGCCGTTCTCGTCACTTTCGACTACCTGGGCAAGCGCATCTTCACCACCCAGTTGCCATGCGAATTCAGCCCAAAGTGTCCGGCGCACGGCGTCGCCAGTTCGTTTCGGCTGGCTGGGAGAGAAACGCGTACCGTCCAGCACCACGATGCGGGCCTTCGGCAGTTCAGTCACGCCTGCCGCGTCGAGCAGCGAAGAAATACCAGTCAACCGGCTAGCAGGAATGCTGTGGTTGGCCAGATGGTAGACCGCGAGCATCGTGTGAGTTTTTCCGCCGCCAAAGGCGGTCTGGAGCTGCACAACTGGATCGCCACCTCGCCCGCTCAGCCGCTCAATCACGCTACGCAGCAGCGTTGCCATGCCTTCGGTAATGAAGGTCCGCTCAAAGAACAGCTCCGGGTCGCTGTACTCCTTGGGTGCAGTTCCTTCATGCACCTTCGCCAAGTCGGCCGCAAACTCTGATTGTTGAAACGTACCCTTCAGAACGTCTTCGTGCGGGACAGCTATTTCACGCCAGGCTTTCATGCTCTACTCCTCTTGTTCGGAATTCTGGGTTTCAGCGTTGAAATAGGTCGGCTTGCGTTTCCACATAGCCGTACTCTTGGGCTGCAACTTCGATGGCGGCCCACGAGCCGATCAGCTCGTTGTAGGTGCGAGCGTCTTCGGCTAGCTTCTGCCGTTCGCATAGTGTGTACAGGCGGTAGCTCAATGTGCGTGCCGGACCACTGATGTCCGGCATCATAGCCAACAGGCGGCCGGCCGCCTGTTCACCATGTGCGTTAAGCGCATGAATCAAGTGGTGGAGGCTCTCCCACACTGGTGTCTTGTTGCCAGAATCGGGGAACCAGCCCGCAGTGAACTCAGTGGGACGTAGCAGCTGTACTTTGCCGCTACCGGAACGCAGCACACCAGCGCGGGCCAGCGCATCTATCCCAGTACCCTTCGCTCGCGCCGCTACGTCGGCCTGCCCGTACAGCCCTTCTTTCCAATAGTTAGTTTCAAACCACTGAAGGCAGAACTGCGTTTCAGAATCGAAATCATCGTCCGCCAGAAAGCGGTTGATAAGCTGTAGAGCGGTCCCCACGCTCATGGGTGTGCCATCGGCTTCCAGGACCGCCTTGTAGCGGGAGAAGATACCCATACCTGGACCAATAATCGCCTGTGACAAATCGACCGGAGCTACGGGGGAGTTCTCCCCACCCCTTGTCATCTCTGTCAAAGACTCGGGAAGCGTGGCGCGAAGCTGGCGCAGGAATTGCGCGCGAGAGATTGTCACAGCATCGGCATCACGTTTTCGACACACGAGCACGATAGAAGAAGCTAATGCGTTCGTACCCGAACTAACCATCCGATTACCTAGTTCGGTACGCATCGGCCACGTGCCAGTCAAGGCAAAGCCAGACTTCAATACCGCATCCAGGAATGTTGTCCAGCCAGTACTAGAAGTTGTGTCTGCATCCTTAGTCTCGGACTGTTTGAATGCGTAATAGATTGTCACAGGGAAGGACGAAGCGGCATTAGCAGACAGCTGCGACATCGCTTCAGTCATGCCCTGCAAGAAAAACTTTTCTGCTCCCGCTTTCCCGTTGTGACGATAAGGAGTGGCGACAAGCTCAGCGGCCTTCGGAACCGCCAACGTGCCAAATAGGGCCGGAAAGATGCTCCGACAGGATCTTCGTAGCCACACATAGAAGAAGTCTGACAGATCCGCGTACCCGATGTTGTCATAGTAGGGAGGATCAGTCGAGATGATCTTGCCTTGGCTCACGGTGGTAAAAGCAGCGTCTTCTTGAGTGGCGAATCCTGAAGACCACTTGCCGAGATTGGGAATGGACTGGATCGTCCATTCGAACAAATTGTCGAAACTTCCTCCCTTACCGCCAAGGGGATTAGCCTCTGGGTAATCCCAAACCATAGGAATAGCTTGACGTCCAAACATGTTGCTTAGCTGTTGATTGGCATGCTGCCACCGTCCAAAGGAAGAATGATAGTCGGCTAGCCTATCAACACCAAAGGCAAGATAGATAGAGACAGCTTGACCATAGGCGTATGCGCCTAAGCCGCCTTTTTCGAGTGGAGCAGGGTCTGCAGATAGGCCAGCCGTCAGAGCATCCGTTTGGCACTTCTGCATGGCTTCACTAACAAGATCGGAGAAGGTGTTCAACGCGACCAGTTGCCGCGGCGTAAACAAGTCACCATACGTCGTAAGCCCGTACATTGGTGGAGAAAACCAGCGCGGGTTTTTTGGCATTTCAAGCTCAGGTGTCCAACTTGGCTGTGCCTCATGCACCACGCTCTCGTGCTCGGGCTGCGGAGCTACATAAATTCGGCCCGCTTTTCCCTCGGCGACGATGGCCATGAGCCTGCTTCCCATCCGATGGGCCTGAGCTTCGCTGTAAATATGATCAGAGTCAATGGCGCCGTTAGACATTATGCACTTGAAGTTGGCTCCCCGCGTCAGCTTGGTACCATTCTCCGCCTTTGTTGGCATCTTGCCCAACCGAACCTCGAATCGATAGGAATCCGCTTCCACCACCGGATGCACGTAAGCTTCTTTACCAGCTTTGGACGAGAGAACAAATGTGCTGACCAGAGGCACATCTACACGGGAATACGCTGGATTTGGAGACTTGACAGTACGAGCCCAGAGCCAAGCAATCACGGTTAGCTTCTGGCCAACAAGCGGTTTTAAATCAGGCCGTTTGGCCGCCATTTCTGCCGTGATCTCGAGCTTTGGGTATAGGTGTTCAATGCGCTTTCCGGCTTCGGCACGCATCCATGCTCCGTAGCGACGTACATCTTCCGCAAGCCCGCTAGCGGTTGGCCAGTCACTTCGGCTAAGCGAAGGATTGCGCTCACCGGCGGGAACCGGGCCAATAGGGATTTGGCCAGCAAAGCGCGGGGGTATTTCGATCATTGCCTTGTTAATGGTGACAGCGACAGGGTTTAGATCGCTGGCGTGGCTTTCTAGCCCAAGCCGCTGTGCTTCCAGTGGAATGGCACCACCGCCCGCAAATGGGTCATGAAAAGCCGGTAGTTTGTCTGGATTAAACAGCGTGGCGGCGTCTTGGTGATTGCGATTTAGGTCACAAGTCTCACGCCAACTTCGACGGATTTCGACCCGCGCCCTTTCTAGTACTTCTTCATCATTTGTGTTTTCCCAGATAACCAAGTCTTCAATAATCTTGAAGAGACGCTCGCGTTCTTTGGCTGCTTCCAGTTTATTGACTCCCCGGTTCAAATGCCGTTCGTATCCTGGGTCGTTGACCAACTGAGAAAATAGAACTGCGCGAGCCGCTGCCAGCGGACGACGTGCCCACCAGAGATGTAGTGTGCTCGGGTGCCCCTGGCGAATCAACTTCTCACGTGCAGCAGCAGTATTGATCTTGTCCAGTGGAAGAGCGACTTCAATCAGCTTGCGCGGGCTTTTAACCGCGACTGTCTTACTAGGAGGCATGAGAATCCTGAAGAGCGGGTTCTGCCCGCGTGAGAAGAGAAGTAAGGTTCATGTTGATGCTTGTGGTGGCCCAGTCGGGCTCCACTGTAAAAAGCTGACGGATGTAGCTGGGGCCAATAGCCTTTTCGCCATCTACCAGCACGATGGCGAGCAGGAACTTGTCCTTCTGATTGAGGCCATAAAGAATCTCTCCCTTGGTCACGGTGATCGTGTCGGCCCCTAGTGCTCGACCTTTGACCTCAATGTGACGCGGCGGCGGCAACGGGCACCCGTCGGTGCCGGGCGGCTGGCTGGTGATGTCCCAACCGCACTTCTCGGCCGACACGTCATAAACGAGGTTCCCTGCAGCGCGTTCGGTGTCCATGACAGCCTGCATGGCTATCCGCTCGATGCGTTGCCGGGCTGCGGCATCCGCACTCCAGATACCACTGCCGGATGGTTCGCCCCTCCGTTGGGCAAGTAGACCCGCTGGAATGACGAGTGCTCCGCCCAGCACAATCGGTGTGGCAGAGCTGACCTCTTTTGCAGCTAGCAGTTCCTTCTGCCGAACTTCCAGCCTTGCGGTGAGTTCGTTAAGGATGCGATTCACATTGTCCAAGTTGACGCGGGGAACTTTCCCGGCCGCAATGTCATCCTGAGTGCGAAGGAGGCGATTCTGCTGGTGATTGATCTCCTTGACCAATCGCTCGTGAACGGCTGCAAGCGTACGGTCCGCCTGCTGCTGCACACGCGAACGCACCGTATCTAAATGCTCGGGGGCGAGATGCTCTGAAGCTTCGCGGATTGCCACCTTCTCGAGATCGCCGGTGATCCAGGCGGCATTAAGAATGTCGCCGATGAGGGCCGTGTCTGCTTCCGTCGCAGGTTCGAGGTCCAAGTGAGGAGCCCAACCTGCATTCGTCGCCTTTCCATCGGCTGCGATCTGCACAAACTGTACCCTGCGAGAGATGGTGAGGCCTGAGTCTCCACCTTGGCGAACGGCGTGGTCGATCAGAAACAACACATGCGGCTCCGTTCCGGTGTCTACCGGATCGATGAAGACCGCTCCTTGCTTTAGCCGGGCGCGGCTTTGTTCCAACAGCAAGTCTGTAACGGCCTGCATCAGCGGATGGGCTGGATGCAATAGGCTGGCCATGGGTGAACCTGGCCGCTCCGGTAAGGTGATGAACTTCTTCTCAAAACAGACGCGCTCGTACCTTGTAGTGACAGGGTGCAAGTTGCGACGGTCACGACCGGCAAGCTGTCGATCTCGTTCGCGGATGAGTGCTGGAACGTTTCGAATTTCGTAGCGGCCTTGCTCGCGTGGCTGCAGTTCACCGCCAAAATGCTTGAATGCTTTTTGGAAGTAAGAGCGTATGAAGTAGGGCTGCAGCTTTCGAGCTTCAGCCTTCTCCATCTCCTCCTTGATGGTGAAGAGGCGTTCCATGGTCATGCTGACATCTGCAAGAGCGTTGCGGCTTAGGATTTCGTTGAGGTGGTTGATGTCAAGGGCACCTTCAACGCGGGTGAGGAGTTCTTCTCGCCGAGCCGGGTCTTCTCCAAAGCGAATCGCTTCGATAAGAAGGTCTTTAAGACTCTTGTCTTCAAACACTTCACCCAAGATATCGAAAACTCGGCCGCCGAGCGCCTCACGCTCTACCTCTAGCTTTTGGAAAAGGCGAAGGAAAACGTCTCCTTCCCGCGTGTCTTGGGCGAGCATGTTCCAAAGGTGACAGACCTGGGTTTGACCGATACGGTGGATGCGACCGAATCGTTGTTCGATCCGGTTTGGGTTCCAAGGCAGGTCGTAATTCACCATCAAATTGGCGTTCTGCAGGTTGACGCCTTCTCCGGCTGCGTCGGTGGCAAGCAGAACCCTCACACGGTTGTCGTTACGGAAAAGCTCTTGCACTTTCCGACGCTCGTCGCGGTGCACACCACCGTGAATAAGCACGACGGCTTCCTCAGAGCCAAGCAGATTTCTAATTTGCCGTTCAAGGTAGTGGAGCGTGTCTTTATGCTCAGTGAAGATAATCAGTTTGCGCTGACTTCCCTCCGCATCCCGCATCTCAGACCCTTGCAAGAGTTGAGAGAGTTCGTCCCATTTGCGGTCCTGGTTGGAATTCCGAAGATGCATCGCCTGCTTCTCTAGCTCTGCCAGAACGACCAGTTCCGCCTCAAGCTCCTGGATGGTCTGCGCGGCTGAAGCGGCATCCACGAGCTGCTCTTCTAACGCCTCGAACTCCTCGGACTGAAGCTGGTCCTCGGCGTCCCATAGGTCGTCTGGAACTCTAGTCGATTCCTCCTGGCGCTGCAGCATACCGCCACGAGCACGCAACCGCTCTTCCTCCAAACGCCGCTGCATCTTGGAATGACGCCGCCGAAGTGACTGGTAGATCGCTTCCGGGCTTGAAGCAAGACGCCGTTGGAGTGCAGCCAGCGCAAAACCGACACTGCTCTTACGAGTGTTGTCTTGCAGCGAATCAGCCCGATTCATCTCGCCACGGACGTAGCTAGTCACCGCTTCGTAAAGTGCAGCCTCGGCCGGCGAGAGTTTATAAGAGGCGGTGTAGGCTCGCCGCAACGGGAAAAGGTGCGTTCCGTCGAAGCGGAGCATGTCTTCCTTGACCATCCGACGCATGATGTCACTGGTCTCAACCTTGTGAACGCCATCACGGAACTTGCCGTAGAAACGGTCAGAATCCAAAAGGGAGAGAAAGAGCTGAAAATCAGCTTCCTTGCCGTTATGGGGCGTGGCGGTCATCAGCAGAAAATGCCGGGTGATGCTGCCTAACAGTTCGCCAAGTTCGAATCGTCGGGTTTTGTTGACCTTGTTCCCGTAATAGTTGGCGGAGAGCTTGTGAGCCTCGTCCACTACAATCAGATCCCATTGTGAATGAAGCAGGCTTTGCTGCAGGTCTTCGCTGCGAGAAAGTTGGTCAACACGAGCAATCAGGAAGTTGGCTTCTTCAAAGGGATTGCCAGCGACAGATTGCTCAACGTGCTCACGCGAGAAGAGTGTGAAATTGAGACCAAACTTCTCAAAAAGCTCATCCTGCCACTGGTTGACGAGGCTTCCCGGAGCGACGATGAGGATGCGTGCGGCGTCGGCTCGCATGATGAGTTCGCGAATGTACAGCCCTGCCATGATGGTCTTGCCCGCGCCAGGGTCATCCGCCAGCACGAAGCGCAACGGCTGCTTCGGCAGCATAGCTTCATAGACGGCGGTTATTTGGTGTGGCAATGGCTCTACGTTTGAAGTGTGAACTGCCATCATCGGGTCGAACAGATGAGCTAGGTGGATGCGCAGAGCTTCGGTGGCGAGTTTGAAGTCTTCGGCTGAAGCGTCAAACGCCCAAGGACGTGCCGACACTGCTATAGAGAGGGTTCCTTCGTCATTGCGAAAGAGCATCCGCTCTAGGATGGAGCCATCGGCGGTCTTATAAATGACCGTCAGAGCATTCTGGCCTACCGGCTCCGCCACCATGATTCTCACCGGGGCAGTCGGGTCGATGCCAGCAATGGCAGCGTTCTTCTTAATGTCTTCGAGCCTGAGCATGTCGCGAACTCTATTTGCGGTTGGGGGCTTTGAGCCGAGGGGAGTTGCGTTACAGAAGTTCTGGATGGGACTTCTTTAACCAGTCTTCGACGGTGTGACGGAGTTCCTGTGCTGTTGCGAGAACCTGTTCAAGGTCTTGATTGGAGATGGAACCAGCTGAATCGTAGCTGGCGCTGTTCCGCTTCTTGGAGAACACATAAAGTTTGCGCAGCAGCTTATTGTCTGCATTCACGGTGAACTCTAGGGTTTCGAGAACTCGCGTGTGATGACCGGACTGAGTCGCCGCCCTGTAGCCGCTTGCTCGCAGAGCGGTGTTCGCCAGAGCCAGAATCGCATTGAAAGTGGTGTAGAACCGTAGATCGTCTGAGATTTCCTTGACAGACGCATCGCTCATCGAACGCGACACGATGCCCAACTGATCTGCAATTTCTTGGCGGCTTGTGGCCTCGCGCCGCAGCCAGGCGTTTTCAACGTATCTCTCTAAAGTCATTCTCCCTCCCGGTCAGAAAGATCAGCGGCGCACTTTGAAGTGCCTTGAGGAAGTGATTACCCGAATGAATTCTTGTTCGAACTTCTTGCCGGGCAAAGACTGTCGGATTGACCGGTCGGCCAACCTTCTGTTCGACCGGAGCTAGAGCTTGAAGCAAGCCGTCCAATGTCACCTCGCCTATAACCATGAGATCGATGTCGCTCTCAGCCTTCTCCTCGCCACGAGCGAAAGACCCGTAGACGAAGGCGAACTCGACCTCTGATTCGAACGAGGTGAGTGCCTCTGAGAGTATGGAAAACACGCCCGTGGTCTTTGCGAGCAGGGAATGCAGCTCTGGAAAAATTGGGTGCTTTGAGTTGGCTTGATAAAGGACCTGGTTCTCCCGGCTGTCCCGGATGATGAGACCGGCAGATGTAAGGGTGAGCAGCTCACGCTGAACCGTTCCCGCGCTGCCATGAATATGCCTCGCCAACTGCCGGACGAAGAAGTGCGTGTCTGGCTTAGCGTAGAGAGTGGCGAGAAGTCGGCTTCGCGTCCTTCCGAACAACAAGTCCCCGAGCGCTGCGGCGTCCGTACTCATTATGAGAACGATTGTACTCGCGATGAGTACGGCAGGGACAACTTTGTTGTCGAGCAAAGTACTTTACTTTCGCCGCGAACGGTTGCTGAGAACAAAGCTCTCGTTCGCCGGGCTAAGGCACTTAACCAATCTCGTCCAGCTTCGGACGCGGCATGACATACGAGGTCATAGGAGCATAACGGACCCGCTGGACAGAGTGTGCCCTCTTCTCGCCAGCGTATCCGATTTCGGTATTGGCATGAATGCACGCATCAAGCAAGCCGATTACGAAAGCTGGCTCGCGGCTGAGCGCAGTCGCTTCGTCTTCTAAAAAGAGGAGCCAATTTTCATCAAGATCCCGCTCAAGGGGAAACAAACGTTCTGTTTTCCGCCGAAAACGATACCATGCCGCGATTAGGTCATGAGCATCTTGTACCGTTCGATGATCAAACGAGTGGAGTTCACGAACCTGTTCGCTGATCGAGCCTTCACAGCGTAGGACCGACTCCGCATACTGGTAGCTTTTCACTACAGAACGAACAATAATTCCAAGTGCTTTCGAATAGCACGACATCTGCATTCGAAAGAATCGCTCATCGTCATCACCCACGAAGTTCGGAACAGAATTCATTGAGGCACGCTCATCCCCCGTAGGAGGTCCATCGGAAACCAATTTTGCTGGGGGCCCGCGCTGTCACGCAATGCGGACTAGGGTGGACTCCGCCGGATACTATTGAGGTGAAGCCGCCATTTCGTTCACCAGATTGGCGATCTGTTCCGCTTTGGGGAGCCACTCCTCGGGCTTGAGAAGCGGAAAGCCTGACTGGCCCTGCAGTCTTGCGAATCCAAGCTGAACCAGCCCGGATTGGAAATGATTTTTGAGTGATATCTGTGCTTCGTTGAGGTCGTCGTGCTTTTCCGGATTCCAGTAGCTAAAGTAAAGCTCCAGCTCACCGCTTTTCCGGACGCCGAACAGCCCGCGAGTCGACAAAGTATTTGGCAACAGGCAAATTGCGCTGACAATCCAAGTGATCCTGATGTGTTCATTCGAAGCCAGTTGATTCAGGAATGTGTGAATCACCCGTACCTGATCCGGTGAACGCTGACTGTCCAACACAGACCAAAAGGCTTGTTCCCCTTTGAGGGTAGTCAATTCCTGGCGCTGGATGCGGCTATTCTCTTTTGCGATGCGGACGGATTCAGAAAAACCAAGAACCCGTGGCACGATGATGTGGTTTGCAGAGTCGGGAAGACGGTACTGACGCGCCTCGACAATGATGACGGTGATCGTTTTTAGCTGCTGGTTTAAGAACTCGACGAGCGTCCGCAGCTCGTAGGAGCTCTTCTCTAGGAACAGAATGATGCGTACCGCACTTTCTCGAACCTGCTGCAGGAAGGCAGAAGTGAAGTCCGCCAGGGTAAGACTCGCATCCCCTTGGTGCTGCCGAATGGCCTCAATGGCCTTTGCCTCGGTTTCGTACGTTCTTGTTAGAGCTTGTTCTATATCCGCTTCCTGCCAATAAGCTTGAGCATTGGCAACATACTCGAGAACCTGACCGATGATGTCTCTGCGAGCGCGAGGGTCATTACACCGTTTAGCTTCAACAAAAGTCGGCATCCCATCCTGGTCGACGAAGAGAAAATCCAGCGAAAAACCTAATGCTCCGGTAGATGGATTAGTAATCGGCATCTCGCGTTTGAGGAGAAGCCACGTGCGGGGCGAGGCCTCATTCATCTGGTCTCCGGCGAGCAGGCCCGGCTCAGAAGCAAGGCGATCTTGGAGCTCAGTGGTTTCGTCTTTGCAGCTTTCGCGTGTAAGTTCTGCGATTGCTGAGGAAGGGTTGGCATAGAACGCTCTGCTCATACCTGTCATTGTCTCCCGACGCTCAGTCAGGATGATGGACATGCACGGTGCAATTGGGTATACGCTAACGCGACACGTCAAAAGGGACGAAAAGGTGTCACGATAGAGTCCATTCCCGCATTGTTCAACACCGGCCGGTCAAGGTCTAGACCCTATTGTGGCGGATTCGGTGTGATTGGTCTCTGCGTGCAGTCTTCGGGATTGGCAGTTCCGACTGCCTGGTGTAGGTACTCTTCGCTGGTCACCTGCTGTCTGCTGCAGCATGAAGCGCGCTAAATCGGACCGCATGATCAAGTGAATCTTCTCGCTGTCTGTGATAATCTTAGCGACGCTTCTTTTTGGTGCCATACGGTCCTCATAGGTCACGGCTAAGCTAACGGGCATTCTAGAGCAACAAGGTGGGACTACTGGTTGGGGCAGGCGGTTTGAAGGTTCTTGCACTCCGTGGTGAGGGTGACGGCGACGCTGCGTTGCAGCTGGCCGGAGGTCGCGGTGACGGTCAGACCGTACTTTTGAGTTTTCCAGCCACTGCCGCAGCCGAGTAGCAGGCAACCGGAGAGAATGAGGACGGTCAGGACCACGCTTACGTCAAAGAGCCGGTTGCGTGTGTGAAGGCGGGTGCGGCGGCGCCAGAACGGCAGACCAAGCACACCGAATGCGGCCGCAAACAGAGGCAGCCGGGTGAGCATTGACGCTGAGTTGAAGGGGCCGACGGGATAGTTTGGCGTAGCGATGACCAGCGTCACAGGCGTGACGGCGCTGCCCGCCGGTATGGCCTCCGGCGTAAAGGTGACGAGTGAATCACTCGGCACCCCGCTAACCGCAAACTTGACCGAGGCCGCTGTGCCGGGGCCGCCGACGGGGCCAACTTGCAGGTTGTAGGTGGCGGTGCCGCCATGAAAGATGACCACGTTTGGATGACTGGTGGTCAAGGTGAAGTCCTGGACGAGGACGTTTTGCACGGGGCTGGAGTTGGCGGCGAAGTTGTTGTCGCCGCTGTAGAGGGCGGTGATGGGATGGGTCCCCAAGGGGAGGGTGGAGAGGGAGATGGTGGCTGACAGGTCAACAAGCGGCGCGATGGCAAGCGGTTTGCCCGCGTCGAGGAAGGTGATGGTGCCGGTCGGGGTACCGCCGATGGGCGTGAGATTGGCAGTGAGGGTCACGGGATTCAGCAGGAACACGGGGTTGGGCGTTCCCGTGAGCGCGACGGAGACGCCGCTGACAATGATGCTGCGCGTGACTTCAGGCGCAGCCGAGAAGATGGCATTGCCGGCCTGGTCGGCTGCAAGGACAACGGTGCCAGGGCCGAGAAAGGAGAGCGTGCTTACGCTGACGGCGGCCGGCCCGGAGAGGACACTGAAGCTGACCGGCAACCCGGAGCTGGCGGTCGCAATGAGCTGTAGCGAACCGGTGGAGAAGGCGACCGGAGATCGCGGCTGAGCGAAGGTAATGGTCTGAGCGTGTCCGGCGACCGAGAAGGTGGCGGTCTGGGTGGCTGCCGCGAAGGTGCCGATCGGCGGTTGCGAGACCTGCACGGTCACGATGCCGACGATGCCCTGCAGAGTGATGGTCGAGCCCGCGAGGGTGGCCGGGCCGCTGACGATGCTATAGGTCAGAGCGGCTGGCGAGGTGGAGGCGGCCGCGACTGGGAACGGCGGGTCATCCACGAAGTGGTTGGGAATACTGAACTGGATGGTCGGCGTTTGCAGGGTGCCAGTACCGTTGAGCTGCACAACCTGTGTAGCGTTCACGATGCTCAGGTTGTTGTCGACGGTGGTGAGGGTGCCGGTCTCCGCGCCGGCGTGGCTCGGCGTGAAGCTCACGAGGTTTGTGCAGGATTGGCCGACCGGTAGGGTGGCGGCGGGGCTGCCGGGGATGAGCTGCTGGCAGGTGGAGGCGGCACCCAGGGCGAAGTCCGGCGTGATGGTGGGGTTGCTGCCGGAGACGGGCGGGGTGAAGAGGAGATCGGCGTTGCCGGCGTTGGTGTAGGTGACGGCCTGCGGGCTGTCAGCGCTGGTCTGGCCGATGATGGTGGGGGCGAAGGTGAGGGTGGGGACGCTCGAGTAGTTCAGCTTGACGACCTGCGAGTAGCCCTGGTCGGCGACGAAGACGTTGCCGGCATCATCGACCAGCAGGCCCTGGGGATAGACGAAGCCGGTGCCGAGCGACCGGGGCTGCGAGGACGGGGAAACTACACCGTTGACGGCAGGGAACTCGAGAATTCCGGGCAGGAGGGAGTCGGAGATGAAGATGTTGTTGAAATTGTCCAGACGGATATTGCTGGGCGCGACGTAACCGCTGCCGATGGTGAGCACGGTGGGCGATGCGGGGACGCGGCCGTTGACGGCAAGCATTTCAAAGATGGCGGGCTGGAAGCCGTTTGAGAGATAAACGTTGCCGGCGCTGTCCACAGCTACCCCGCTGGGGTCGCTGAAGAGGGGACCGATTCTTTGCTGCTGCGAGTTCGAGGGGATGATGCCGTCGACCGCGTAGACGACATAAATGGCACCGATAGATGCGCTATTTGCCCCGCTAGGTGGGCTCTGGGCGATATAGGCGTTGCCGCTACCGTCCACGGCGAGGCCGCCGCCACCGACCAAAAAGCCGGTGGCTAGAGTGCGGATGACGGGCGCGGGGGGAATGACGCCGTCGACAGCCATAACTTCGTAGAGCGTGTCGAAGGTGATGAGGAAGATGTTGCCGCTGCCGTCGACCGCGACATCTTTGCCCAGGATAAAGTTGCCAATGGGGGTGACGGTGCCGTTGGTGGCGATCTCGGTGAGGCCGGACCCTACGTCATTCGAGACGAAGAGGTCGCCGTTGCCGTTGATGGCCACGCCGCTGGGGCTGCCGAGCGAGTTGCCCACCAGCGATTGCACGATGGGGTTGTAGAGGACCTGGGGACCCACTCCGTACCCGTAGATATAACTGTTGGCGAGCAGGTTGCCGGAGGCATCGGTCAGGGTGATGCCGCCGTAGCGAATTCCGGGCTGCTTGGGCCGGAAGTCAAAGTGGATCGTGCAGGTTTGCCCCGCGGTATAGGTAGTGTTGGGAAAACAACTGTCGAAATGGGTACCGCGGTCATCTCTGATAAAGTCCAGATTTTTCGAACCCTGCGTGAGTACCGCGACATTCGCGAATGTGCCGGTCTTGGTGAAGGCGAGGGTCGCAGCTATCTGACTGACTGGTGCGGAAGAGCCAACATTGGCAGTCAAGAGAGTTACTGCGACCGGCGAGGATTGCACAGAAGGAGCTGCCGAGTACCCGTTACCGCCAGCTTGGTCCGCCTGCACCACGACCGTTCCAACACCCATGTAAGTCAGCGTGCTGCCATTGGCACCGCTCACCTGCGCCGGCCCGCTCACCACGCTGAACGTCACCGGTAAGCCGGAGCTTGCCGTCGCTTGTAGCACCTCGGAGGTCCCGGCAAATACACCGCGAAAATTTTGAGAACTTCCCGGGAGCACCGTAAACACAATTGTCTGCGGCAGCTGCCCCCAACCCGCAGCCGGCAACAGCAACACCATTAGCAGCAAAGCCAGCCCGTACTTGATCCCACCCGTCCGCTTCAATATCCTAGCCCGCCGATACCAATCCAAAATGCGGTTGCCGCCGCGTACGTGACTCATTAAATATCCCCGCCTAGAAGTTATCATCCCGCCGCAAAAAATTTCGACTTCCACGCCGAACAGGTCCAGCCTCTGGTCAAGCAGGGAACTTGCCTCTCCGGCAGGAGATCTGACATTTCGACAACTCGTTTCCATTTCGTCATCCTGATCGCCTTTTGTCGGTCATCATGCTTGATCGATGCCGAAATAAAACGGACAAGAAAGCAGGCATCGCAGCTCAACTTTGCGGCCCAGCCCAGGGCCCTGAATGTAAAGCAGAGCCCCGTTCCGTAACTTCAATAGAATGACCTTGTTCTTGTCCACAGTAGCCATTGTTCAGAAGTAAAGCGCGCTTTGGAACATGGGGCCGCTCTGAGGCACATCAACACTAAGAAGTCTGGCTCTCGTTGGTAACCGGTCGTCACACACGAAGGTTTGTGGCAGTGGCGAGCCCTCATGATGCATACCCTTTTATTGCTGACATCTCTCGGGTGACGTGATCGAGACCGTCGTAGAGTTCTGTCCATAAAAGAAGCTCTTTACGACCATTCCGCAGTTTGGATGATCTCTATCCAACGCAACAGAAATGGCGTACTCCTTGTCCCTCTGCAAGGGCAGTATCGCGACACCTGAGGCGTCACTAACAGCCGATCTGGTGGGTTCATCTCCATGATTGCCGTTCGGAAAAGCAAAAAGCATCAGGCCTGCTTTCGCAGGAGAGCCATCCGGCTCCAGGATCGTGACCCGAACGGGCATGGTTGGTTTCAGTTTTCCGAGAGTGAGGTCGTACCCACCGATTGCGGTAGACTCTCCTACCTCAATCGTGTTCGGGTAGGAAATGGGCGTGTCTCCTGTCAGCGCGAAGGCATCTCGCGTGGACAGCGCATATTGCCCGGGCGAAAGGTGATGAAAACGGTATGTTCCGTCCAGGTCGGTGGTTGCAAAGACCTTTCGGTCGTACCCGGGTCGTTGAGGAGCTTTCGGCTCTAGCGCCAGCGTCAGATCCGCCACGGGTTGTCCGTCTACAGAACGCACACGTCCTGAGATCTGGCCTTCATAGGTCACGTGCCAATCCAGTTCGGCACAACCTTTGTCCTGAACAGTCACCTTCGACGGTCCCGGAGAAATGGAAAACCCGACTGGAACTTTAGCTGACATGTTGTACTCGCCTGGAGGTAAGCCCATCGCCTCATAGTGGCCGTTCGAATCGGTTTGTACTGTGTGCTCCGAAGGGCCGCTAAGGTGGATCGTGGCCGGCACTGTTTGCTGCTGGCTATCCCTCGGCAGCAACACCGTTCCTAAAATCTCGGATCCAGACGGCGCAGCCGTGCGTGAGCGCATCCAGCGAATGGCCTCGTTATCGGTACCCGCTTCCAACAGGGTGGTACGCGTACAGTGCGAAGTCCAGAGCTCACTCTTGTTAGCGTAGGTGAACACTAGATATTCACGGCCTTCGTGGAAGTCGAAACCACACATTGAACCTTGCTGATTGGTGTAAACCACCTGCTCTGCTTGAGGTCCTCCGCTAAAGGTCTCAGCAACTGAAAACCTCACACGCAACTGACCATTACCGACGAGCTGCTGCGTCGTACCGTCGGCTTTCTTGACCGTCATGATGTTCGGAAGAAGCGTCTTTTCGACGACGGTGCCTCGAAAGATTGTTGACGTACCCATTTGAATGGCGCACACCGGTCCTTGGCTTATACAGGAGCAGGCGTGGGCTGCATGGGCACCCAAAAGCGACAAGGCTACAAGTAAAAGCTGGACAACGACGCGCATTTTCATAGGCTTGCTCCTGATCGCTACTAAGCTTTGACGGTAAGCGACGGCTCCTAGAGAGCATTCTTCAGATGGGAATTCAACGCCGTCTAGAGTGGAGGCATTGTGCATCGGCCCGACGTCGCACCCAGTCTAGCTGTGGGTTAGGACGGTAGGTCGCAATAGCAGAGGTAATCCGGCGCACCCGGCTCATCACCACAAACGAACGTTTCTGGTAGTGTTTGCAGCTCGTCTGAAAATGCGGGGTTTGCGAGCTGAAACGCAACCAGAACAATCACCAGAATCATACTACCGTAACGCACCGTTTCTGGTAGCCTCTTTGCATGGTCATCGGGTATGCAAGGGTGTCAACCGAACAGCAGGACACAGCGGGGCAACTTCCCGACCTGAAAAAGGCTGGCTGCAAGCGTATTTATCAGGAAACGATGGGCGGCGGTACGCTGGACCGGCCTGAGCTGGAAAAGTGTCTGGACCGTCTGGAGAAAGGCGACACCCTTGTGGTGTGGCGTCTGGACCGGCTGGGCCGCTCGATCCGCAACCTCCTTCAGATCGTAGACCGGCTCGATAAGAGCGGCATCAACTTTATCTCTCTTAAGGAGAACTTCGACACGAGCACCGCCGCAGGCAGGCTCGTCTTTCACTTCTTCGCGGCGTTGACGCAGTTTGAACGGGAGCTGATTCGTGAGCGCACGATGGCGGGTCTTTCGTCGGCGCGGGCGCGAGGCCGGATGGGTGGCCGAAAGAAGCTGCTCTCACCGCAGCAGGTGCGTGTCGTCAAGACGATGTGGGACAGTCATGAACACACGCGGCATGACATTGGGGCTCACTTCGGGGTCTCTGTCCAGACAATCGACCGGGCAGTAAGGGCGAGTGCGGCGGAAACGAAAAGCGGGGCGGGGAAGTGACGCGTCTCGTTCAAAGGGTGATGCACTGCCCATGCGGAAACGCCAAGGTCCTGGCCTTGGGATTGTGCGCGACCTGCTACACCCTGAAACGGCAAGACGAAGAGCATTTCGGTGGCCTGCGCGAAGCGGTTCTGGAGCGCGACGGCTACCGTTGCCGCGTCTGCGACGCTTCCGGTCGTGACAAGCGATCCATCATCGTCCACCACCGGATACCCGGTAGGTCGGTCCTGAACCTCATGCTTTCGCTTTGCCCTGGCTGCCATGCCAAGATTCACCGCACGAAAGCGGTGCTTTCGGCCATGCCGCCGCTCCTCTTGGAGCTGTGGCGTGAGCAGCATCCCAAAGGCCATGAACAGAAGCAGCTCGACTTCAGCTCGAAGAAGCCTGCGGCGAAACTGGTTCCACTCTTCAGGAACGAGAAGGAATCGAGCGGTTAGGGTTCCAGCTGTTGCTGCTGTAAGCCGCATTTTCAGGACCGATACGCTCAGGTTTCCGAAAACGCCGTTTTCTGGGTGTCAGGAAGTGTCGCTTTCGGATAGGCTGCTATGAAGCGCAAGATTGGAGCCACGATGAAAATCCTTAGTCCCCTCCGCCATCACGCTTTCTTGATTCCTTTTCTCACCTTAGCTACTCTAGCAACGGCTGCGGCACAGAACATTCCAGCTATTCCGCCAAGCATCGATCCAGCCTTCTGGGGTCATCCGAATAAGCCCTATGTCCTGAAACTCACCGTCACAAGTAGCAGCAGCGATGGCTCCCGACCGCCGCAGACACGTAGCTCAGAGGAAAACGTATCCCGCGACGCGGCAGGTCGCGTGCGCACCGAAGTTTTCTACAACAGCGGCCAGCCAAGTGCCGTGACGATACGCGATCCCAATAAGGACACGTTTACAGTGGTAAAGGTCGTCAGCAAAAGTGCTTTTGTTAGCTCTATGCCTCGGCCTCAGCCTCCGCCTCCTGGCAAAGGCTGGAAGGTAGAGCGATTACCCTCCCGGATCATCGCAGGTTTTCCTGCGGACGGGTTTCGCTTCACTAGGACAATCCCTGGTTCGGACGACGGACAGAGAGCGGAGGACACCCTCGTTGAAGAGGATTGGCTTTCCAATGAATTAAGCGTGGTTTTGGAGCGGAAAATCGATAGTGGACGAACGGGAGTATCGATCACAAAAGTCACACAGTTCAGACAGGTTGAGCCCGATCCAGCGCTATTTTCGATCCCAAGCGACTACACAGTTCAGCAGCCGTGATACCCCGAATGCCGCAGAGTCACGTTTTCGGCAAAAGCGCAGCTCAAGGCCGTCGGACGGAACAGAGTTGCTCAAAACGCCGTTTTGCGGGCATGCCCCAATGCCCCTGAAGGATGAAGCGTAATTATTCCGTGCCCACACCACCTCTCATCTCAAGCCAAGAACCGCCTGAAAACGCTTATGTGAGTGACTGGCGGCTGTACTACGCGAAACGTGGCTCCATCGTACGGATCGGCCTAATTTCTGCAGTGGGAGCTGGTTGTCTTGCTGCAGTTATTGCCGCCGTTCCAGCTTCAAGTCAGCTACTGCATCCGCTAGTCGCTGAAGTGATTGGTGCTGCAGGCGGCTTCTGCCTATTGTCCGCTGCGATGCAATGGTTCAGGTTTGTCCTCGTGCTTGGAGGTTGGACTTGTCCACGTTGCCGAGAACCGTTCTTTAGGTCGACGTTCGTGCGAAACCCGTTTGGTAGTAGCTGCCGTCACTGCCACCTCCGGAAGCCGACCAGCGCGGAAGTCAAAGCCTTTACATCATGAGGTCCCGGAAAGTCACGTTTTCGGCAAGAGCCTGGTCCCACGGACTCGGAACCGTTTCCTGTTACTGAAAACTTCGTTTGAGAGAATCAAGTCTGCGCAACTGCTATATACGAAGCTAATCGCCCGTAGTGATTGGATCGAGCAACTGACGTCCGTCGCTGCAACGTCGAAAAGCCGTAAAACAATCGAAACGGAAGCCCAGCGCCCGACGCCGTTCTTTGGCTGTAGCGCGGTCGTCGAGATCAACATGCGTGTAAAAGACCTGGTCACCGCTTCCCATTGAGCGAGCAGAGTAACCCGGAAACAACTGTTGATCACCAAGGAAAAGGTGTTGGACCTGACCTGCATGGATCGTCACAAACCCGCCATAGGGATGACCTTCGCCCTGCTGTTCAGAGATCCTGATCGCCGTGAGCCTTCCATTCTCGAATTTCGGGATAACCATAAAGAGTGTGCCTTCGATCACAGCCCAATTGCCAAGAAATAGAGGCAGGTGAATGGTCGATGGGAACATCCATTCGGGCAGGGTAGTTATCCCGTGTGCGCCTGGTAATGGCTGATCATTGTCACCGCTGCGTACCTGACCTGCGTTGCTCACGAATGGCTGGACTGCGCTCTCGTACTCAATCTGTGTAGTCACCCCCACACGAAGGCCACTCACCGCCGCTAAAAGTCGCTCAGCCCTCCAACGGTGAACCCACGCTGTGGAGTACAACGCGAGCGAGCAGATGAGCGGCAGCGCGAACAAGACGATCAACACCTTGGAGACACTCTGTTTCAACTTGTTCATGCAGTTCTCGTGTATGGAGATCGTTGTCGCCTGTTCGAGGTTATGCGAAGGTGTTGTAACTACCGGCAATGCAAGTTTCGGCAAGTTCGGTCGCTGCATTAGTGAGCGATCAGGCGGGAGCTTACCTTGTCGTAGAGTGGCTTTAGCAGAATGTGGCGGTGGAGTAAATCGGAGGTGCGGTGGTAAGGCCTGTTTGCGACGACCTTTGCTGCTATGGCCGGGGTGAGGCCTGGCAGAGTTTCAAGCGTGGTCTCCGATGAAGTGTTGATGTCGACGGAATCGTTGTTCGGGTCGTGGCGAAGGCCGTCGCGAACTCCCAGGGCGGCTCCTTTGAGATCGTTCACTACGGTGCGAGTGACCGCTGCCGTAGAACGGCGGACCATGTCCTGGCTGCGAGGACTGGAGGTGCAGCCGGACAGAAGCAGGGGAGTGATCGCCAGGATTGGGAAGGCCGCTCGCATGCATCCATCCTATGCTTCAGCGAGAGCGTCCCGCAAAGTCACGTTTCGGCAACGTGCTTTGCTAAGTCGAGGACTTTTCCGGATGGGGTTGATGCAGTTCAGTGAATAGCTTTTCGCAATTTGGGCAGAACGGTGGACGGCTATCGACCCTTACGAGTTCATGAGGATCAGCAAGGTAACCGCATCTCCCGCATGTCTTGGGAAGTTCAGATTTATGGAACTTCTTCCTGTCCGTTAGACCCTGCTTCATGGCAGCCATGCTATCTCATGCTCCCGCAAAGTCACGTTTCGGCAAGAGCCGGTCCTCACGGGCTTTCGGACGTGGGCTCAAATCCCGATCTTATCGTTTACGGCGGAGACGAGTCGCTGCCGGCATCCCAGATAGCGTTCCGTTGTCTCCACCGACCTGTGCCCCAGAAGAAACTGGATCTGCTCCAGCTCGCCGCCGGCCATGTGGCATAGCCGAGCACAGGTACGCCTAAGGTCGTGGGGTGCCAACCTTTCATCCCAGCGAGGCTGGCTCGCTTCCGGACGATCCACCAGACCAGCTTTTCGCTGATCCTGGGTCCCCAAACCTTTCCTGAGCTGCTTACACGACGGAAAACGATCCCTTCCTTGATCTCAGACGCGTGTAGCCAGGTGTCGAGAACCGTCTTCACCCATTCGGGAACCGGCACGGTTCGGATGTGCCCGCCTTTGCCAAATAGGTTAACGATCGCCCAGTGCTCGTCGCGCTGTTGGAAGTCGCTGAGTCTGAGGCCAGTCAGCTCCGCCCTCCGCAAGCCACATCCTAGAAGAAGGGAGAGAATGGCGTGATCCCGCTTGTCCTTTGCGGAATCGGCAGAAGGGACAGCCAGAAGGCTCCTTGCCTGGTCAATCGTAAGCCAGTTGCCGAGCCGCATGCCGAGGCGCTTGGCTCCTTTAACCCTCCGAATGCCGGCGGCCAGGTCTGGATTGAGGAGCCCATTGTCAGACGCCTCATAGGCAAGCCGCCGCACCGCTGCCAGTCTGAGGTTGATCGTGGCGGGGGCAAGGCGACGACTTTCCAGTTCATAGCGGTAGCGCAGAACGACTGTCCGTCCGAAGGCCAGCCTGGGTTCTGAACAAGACCAGGTGATGAAATCCTCGATAGCAGCTCCGTACGTGCGTTTCGAAGCCGCCGACCCGAGACTTTGGAGAACGGAGTTTTTTGGAGTGATCGAGGTCAGGTAAACGTAGCGTGGTCCTCGTTGATCGAAGTTTTCTATTCTGCTTCTGGCTCATGAAGGCGGACTCCCGACCGCGCATCGATGATCCAGTCAGTGCCAAACTGGCGAGCTGTAAAGCTCTTGCTGAAAACCCGACTTTGCCGGCGCTTCAAAGATTGGAACCGAGCCACGGGCAAGAGGACGGCAACCAGATCCCGCCTTCTCTGGGCAGTCCTGGGCCGGATACCGAGCTTGAATCGTATCCATCCAAATCGCTAGAGTATCTAAAGCAAGGAAAGGCGACATCAATTGAAAAAGCCAGAAAATCTCACCTTCCTGACTCCATGGGAAGAAATCCCTGACGATCCAAAAGGACTGGAAACAGCTGCGAAATTCCTCAGCGAGCTAAAGAGAGAAATAACTTCCGAACATCCGCTCAGCGGGCTAAGTTTGAAAGCCGTTGCAATACGGTGCGATCAGGATGATTTCCTGTTCGAGGTATTCGGCGATGAAGAGAGGCTAGCAGTCGTGCACCTAACATGGCGCAAAGAGACGAACTCAGGCTACCCACGCACCCAGCTTTTCAGCAGCTGGCAACACTGGGCTGATGCAGTGATGATTCCTGACCATAAAGACTTCACATGTGGTGATACACCGAGATGGTGAAAACCGGGTTCGGTCGCCCCTGAACCGGCGTTCGCGGACGTTTAGAGCCGTAGTTTCCGAAAACGTGACTTTCGGGGAGTATGGCGTCTTGGAGCGTTTCGACTAAATGAATTGACCGTCGTTTCTCTTGTGCGGATGATATTCGATTAGCTCAGATACGAACTGCCAGAGGTTGCGCTGACACTGCGGGCATCGCACCGCATAGGGAGTCTGCTCCTCCATCAAGACACAGCAACCGGGACAGAACCACTGCCCGCCCACGCCGGTTTTATAGCGCATTTCACTCAGCGGTGGCGCCTCTTTCGGCTGCTCAGACTTGCTGACAAAGCACGCATACAAGTGAGTTGCTAGGTGGCGCGACATCTCCATATCCCCACGGACGCACGTGAAGGTACCGTTCGCTTCTCTCAACAGGTCGCCACACTTTGGGCAGTACATTGCTATCGATTCTAAGACAGATGGAACGCCACTCCTTGAAATCGGCGCTTTGACCAACTCTTTCCCGTCCGACGGCCGGGAGCGGCGCTCTTGCCGAAAACGCGACTTTCGAGGAACTGGTGGCTCATGGGTAACACAAGCGCGTTCTCGATGCTTACCATGGCTGGCGTTGGCCGTGGAACGTTGAAGCTGAATAACTAGCGCTAGATCAGTGGGTGGCGGTGCGGGTGCTCGTCAGGATTTCGTTTAGTCTTTTGACATGGAATTCCTAACACTCGCTCCAAATGGGGAAAGGCCGACCTTCGCGCAAGCGCAGGCGATGTGCCGACAGATTACATTGGAGCTACGACCAGTTCTCGATCCCCGATTGGATGCTGTCCTGGACCGGATACGCGCAACCTACGCAAATGGTGGGGCTCTATTCGTTTCATTCAACGTGGGGCCAGACCAAGTCTTCGACTGGTTCGCATCCAGAGATGGACTGTCCATGTTTGGCATTTTGAGACGGCTTTTTGACCGGTTCGAAGTAACGAGCGCCTTATCAGAGTTGGAGATCGAACCGCTAAAACCCGACGACCCGGCCCTTGTCATCCATCGTCTGGGAGACTATGGACCTTTACCCCAGGGAATTGCAGCCCACGGCATAACAGAAGATTTCGAGGTCGTAAACAGCGGGTACGAAGGCGAGTTTCAGGTTGTCAGCACTTTCCTATTTGAGGGAGAGTTAGCGCAGGTGCTCTACGCGGGCGGCTGTTATACACACGCTGAAGGTGACGGGCGGGCAGAGAATGAGCACGCGCTAGCGTTCTGTGACGCACTCTTTGGTCTTAGGTGTGCCGAGGTGTCTTATTACTCAACACACAGTCCCTGGACCAGATGGTTTGGCAATATCAGTGAGACTTTGGATTGGACCGCGATTCTCTTTGACCGGCGCACTCGAACTCTTTCCATTCTAGCGACGACTGATACTGACTGAAGCACAGCACATTGGTACTGCGAAGGCGCCTTCTGGGCACCACCTGTCGATCCCGCAAAACGGCGTTTTGAGCAAAAGCGGATGGGCTTAGGGAAGCCGGCCGGGTGTGGACGATCAGAACCCGGTCAATGTTCTCAGTTCAAGACTGCACTGATCAATCGCCTGCGCGTGAGCCTCGAGCATTGCGATGGACGTTGCATGGCGGCTTCTGTCGTTCAGCTCCAGGCGGCGTGCCTCGGAACGGAAACCCTCGCTGCCTTCTGTCCATTTCATAACGAGTCGTTGCAGTTGCTCTTCATCGATCATGGAGCAATTGTATCGACTATACATAAACTGCATTATCAGACGTAAGTGGTTTATTTTGTTATACATGCAATAGCACAAGCGAGCCGCACTCCAAGAGAAAAGCGCCAGGATGTCCCGGCGCTCTTGCATTCTTACTTCGCTACTTCTTGGGTGGAACGACAGCATCCTTGGCGGCTTTGGAAAGCCTGAACTTCACGGTCGTCTTGGCAGCGATCTTGATCGACTCGCCTGTAGCGGGGTTACGACCCATGCGGGCTGCACGCTGAGCCTTCACGAGCTTGCCCAGGCCCGGGATCGTGAACTCGCCGGCCTTTCGCGTCTCGGTCGTCGCGGTTTCGATTAGGAGATCGAAAAAAGCCGTTACCAGCTTCGGCGCTACGTCCATCTGTTCGGCGATCTGCCGGATGACTTGGGTCTTGGTCATCTTTGGGATGGGTGCCTTCACTGGGGCCGGTGCCTTGGCCGGTGCGGACTTGGTTGCGACGGTCTTCTTCGCTGGCACTGCCGTCTTCTTTGCTGCTACCTTCTTGGTCGCCATTGATTCCCTTTCAATTCTCGGATTACGCTTCCACGGTCGGGTTGCTCTTTGGACGGCCGCGCTTCGCAGGCGCCTTCGTTGCTGGAGCCTTTTTGCTGGGGGCCTTCGCCGCTCGCTTGCGCGGTGCTGCTACTTCTGCTTCGCTCAACGCTTCTTCGCCCTGGACGGCCACCTGTACCTGGTCACGTAGTTGCTGTAGACGCTCAATCTCCGCCTCGATCTGACGGACGTACTCTTCTGACTGCTGAATGAACATGATTGCCATCCCTCCAGTTTAGAGCTAATGCCCGGTGGACTGCAGGTTCATTCCGCTCAACTGGCGTGAGCGGCGTTTATCAGGACCAACTGACTCCGCTCTGCTGGCTTCTTAGCTTTATCGATCCTTACCTGGGCGTGAGGGCTGCTTTGCCCGCCTCGGTCAAGCCTCCGCAGCGGTAAATGCCGTAAGTCTTGTCGACAGCCTCCGGCGCTCCGCTCCACGAGTAAACGATGAGCGCCACGACGCGTCCCTGCCGGACGAAGGATTCGAACGCGTTACGCTCTGCGCTGAACATCGCTGCGCGAGGCTGATCCTTGGCAGGGCAGCTCTGGTCGGCGTTCTTGAAGCCCCACTCCGTGACCCAGCATGGTTTTGCGCTGGTGCATTTCGAAAACGCATCCTGGTTCAAAGAACCCAGCTGTGCCTGGACGTTCGTCGTTTCGCCATGCGGGTACACATGCACCCCGTAGCCATCGACCAGCGAATCGATCCCGTTCTCTCGCAGGAACTCAAGCGTTCCCGGGATGCTGACTCCGTCCAGCTTCTGACCCGGCCTCTTGCCGGGCATACCGCCGTCCGCCAGTCCGGCAGACAGGATCGGCGTCTCCCGGTTCACCCTCGACTGATCGCGGACCTCCTTCAAAGCCGCCGTGATCTTCAAATACGCTCGATAGCTTGCCGCAATGGCACGACCCTCGGGGTCGGCAGGGTTCTTCAGATCGTTGATGCCGAGCACGCGGCCTGAAGCCTGCTCCGGCAGAAAGTCGCCGTTGAAGTACGGGCCGTTAATCTCGTTGCCGAGTTCGAACGCACGCAGCTTGACGTTCGCAGCCTCAAGCGGTGCCAGTTCAGCCTCAAGCCAGCTTTTGAACTCGACCGGATCCTCGTCGGTGAGGCCGGCCTGCGCATACGTCAGCCCGTCTGCCTTGTCGGCCGAGCGCAGGTGCTTTTGCGGTCCCGAGTTTGGATAAACAATGGCGATCGTCCCGATGCCTTTTTGCTGCGCGCGCAGGATAAAGGACCTGAACTTCGGGCCCAGGCCGATGCGAATGGTCGTAACGCCGCTCTGCCGTAGCTGCTCGAGCAAAGTGTCCTGCTGTGCGGGCGTCAGGCTCTCGGCACCGACCGGATTGACACCAAACACAACCCGTCCGCCCTGGCCGTACGCCACTCCCGGGACAGTCACTCCCGGGACCGGCAGCAGCAGGCAGATCAGCAGTCGAAGTAAAATCTTGCGTGGATTAGACGGCTCGGTCACACTCATCCTCTGGGGTACTTTGGGTCATTCGCATGAAGCTTACAGCAAACCGCAAATGATTGCATCACGACGCTTCGAGAGCAAAAGTATTGCCAGCGGGAGGACGAAACCTTGCATACAGTTATGATCCGAGCGTCCACGCACCGTGAGTGCGGCCTGAGGACGATTGTTTCGATTCATGACAAACGCGTTTAGCGGTACCTGCCGTCTGCGGTCGCCAAGCATGTGGAAGATTGGGTTTTGCGGTTGAGCGGCGGCCAACTTCACGGATATGAGCTCTTCCGAGCGCATATCGAGGTTGCTTAAGCTCCACTAGTTGCTCTTGTTCCGGCACAGCCGTTGTGCTCCAATCGTCATACGCTTGAGCATCGTCGGAGGACAAGAATTGTCGAATCCTAGTCTGTCGCGTCGTTGCTTTCTCAATTTGGGAACTCTCAGTGCGTTGAACACCCTCACGCCCTTCCGTAGCTTCTACGGACAGACGATGCCGAAGATGCTAAAACGAACTCCGAGTGACGCTGAAGTCGAGCAGGTTCGTCGGTTGCACATGCAACCGACGCGTATCCTCTTTCAGGATGATTTCAAGGACGAAGCTGCTTTCAGCCGTAATTGGAGCGCCTTCAAGGACGATCGTTCCGATCTTAAGGCCTGCAGAACAGAAGCCAGTTTGTCGGTCTCGCTTGACGGACTGAAGATTGACACGATCGCGGCAACGCATTGCAAAGCGCGTTGGAGCACGGGACAGATCATCAGCAAACAAGCATTTCAGTACGGCCTCTACGAGGCGTACCTCAAGATCGCGCCGGCCGTTGGAATCGATAATGCTTTCTGGCTCACTTCGCAAGGAGATCTTAAAGACGGCACAGGAGACTCCTTCGAAATCGATATTGCTGAGACATACTACCCGTCACTGATAAGGTCCACCCTTCATCGCCACAATTTACATGCCGGCGGCGACCGCTACGAAACTGGCTATGACAATCACGTACGCGGCAATCTTGCCAGCGGCTTCCACGACTATGGCGTCTTGTGGACAGCCGACGCACTCATCTTTTGCCTCGACGGAAACGCATTTCAGACTGTGGAAACGCAGAAGAGCATCAATGTTCCTGCGAATCTTCGTCTTTCAACGGCATTGGGAGACTTTGGTGGACCGCCGCCGGCTGATCCGGTCGGCTTGGCGATGCAGGTCAAACATGTTCGTGTCGTGGCATTGGCCTAAGCGCAAGGCAGGCAAGCAGAGGAGGCGCAATACGCCGGGCCTACGCAAGGAGGCGTACTTAGACAACAGGCATCTATAGCTCATCCTTTTTACTCTCAGGTTCAGGGTCGGTATCTGAAACGTATGCTACAGCAATTCATCGTTCGGCATGACCTGTGCAGCTTAGTGGCTTGGCGGCGGCCAACATCAGAAGCCCGGCATGACAAGCAGAACATGTCAAAGCTAATCAGTACCGATAGGTCGCATAGGCGGAAGTTTGCCACCCGAGACGCCGCTGAGCATTAGGCGGGGCGCTGACTAGCGCGAACGGCGTTTATCAGGATTAACGCTGAGATAAGCTCGGGCTTCGCATTGTTTATTGCGCGGCAATCCTGATGTATCAGTGCCGTAGCTCTCAAGGCGCTTGTCTTGAAATGTCATCAACGTCGCGTTCCCCTGTCGCACCAACTCGAAACGGTGGACCAAGAGAAAAGATTGGCCGATTTATACAAGAACTTCCACCCGTGTCTATGTTGTCCTAGCAAGAGGACAAACAAAAATGCTCAAAACATCCTTGATCTATCGAGAAGATTTGCCATCTGTCGCCGCTCTTGATGCAGTGTGGACCCTCAACGTCAGGCATGATCTTGTCGGGAGCTTACCCTACCTCACACTTCCTGACGGCTGTGTTGACTTGATATATCGCCTGAAAAGGGACGTGGCAGGAAACATCGATTCTGCGGCGCTGCTTATCGCGGGTCCAACGGATCGTTCGGCTACGTTCTTCCCGACGGCTGGGGAAGAGTTCATAGGAGTGCGGTTTGCGCCTGGCTGGGGCGGTCTGGCTCTCAATGTTTCACCCATCGAATTATTAGGAACGTTTACAGGTGCCGGTTCACTAACGCCACGGCTTGCACTGCTGGAAGAATGCTTGTTCGCTTGCAAAACACCGCGTCAAGCAACCTCTCTTCTGCGGGATACGGTGGAAGGCTGGACAAATGAGACCACGGCCAAGCTGGGCATGCTCAATGCCGTGCGGATGCTTCGCATTTGCGGTGGAAAAATTCGTGTTGAGCAAGCCGCGCAGCATCTAGGTATCAGCCCTCGGAGTTTTCGCCGTGAAGTGAAGGAGCTTGTAGGACTCTCGCCCAAAGCCCTGACACGCATTTTCCGGTTTCGACGGACACTTGATGCGATCAACGAACGCAAAGGCTTGTCTCTGGGCGTAATGGCCTTGCAGGCTGGATACACAGACCAGGCACATATGACCCGTGAATTTCAAAGGCTGGGAGGATTTACCCCTAAATCACCCGGCATACTTGCCGGCACCTCTGGGTTGCAGGGGGCCATCTGATGTCGCAGGGTCGATATGGCGTGGATGCACCGGGGCTGGTTCGTGGGTTTTTTTACGCTAGTTTGGCAATAGCCGTCGCAGGCTTGATGTTGCTGCACTGGGCTGGAAGCAGAACGTGGGCACAGTGGGTAGCTGGGGTGCTCCTCGTGATCGCAGGCTATGCCCTGTTCATGTTCGCCTACATGCTCTGGGGCAGTCTCGTCGGCAAGGTTCATGGCCGCAACGCCATTCTTGATCTCGTTCCTTGGACAGGAACCGAGCGAGTGCTGGACGTTGGCTGCGGCAGAGGCCTGTTACTCATAGGAGCAGCACGTCGGCTAACGACAGGCGAAGCTGTCGGTGTGGATCTTTGGGTTCAAAAGGACCAAAACTCGAATCAGCAGAGAGCGACTTTAGAAAACGCGAAGCTTGAGCGCGTCGAAGATCGCGTTCGTGTGGAAACTGGTGATATGCGTCAACTTCCTTTCTCCGATGACTCGTTCGACGTGGTGATGTCGAGCTGGGCCGTGCACAATTTAGAGCTGAAGCAAGACCGAGAGAAGGCACTTGTGGAAATGGTGCGTGTTCTCAAGCTGGGGGGATGGATCTTGCTAAATGACATCGTGAACCGAGATGAGTACGAGGCCGAGTTCAGGCGCCTTGGCCTGACGGACGTGCGTGTGGTGATTACGTCCAGGTGGAGCGACCTGTTTTCTGGTGCTGTATCCTTCGGATCGTTTCGCCCTGCTACAGTAGTTGGCCGTGCGACGCGCTTGGGGAAATGGGGCATGTGATCATGGCTTCCGGCATTGTCCACCTTCATCCGGTTCATCTTCGACGTACCCTCGCGCTGCAGGCTTTTGGGAAGTACGATCCGAGTGCGAACTGGCATGGAGAGGACACCTTCAAGAAAGTGTTCTCTACACAGGGAGGCGTCTGTGCAGTGACGATCTCGCGTGCTGACGACGGCTTGCTGGTTGAGGCAGAAGGCGAGGGGGCGGAAGCAGCCGTGTCCCAATTAGTTACGGCAGCGGCAATTGACGACGGTTACGCTAGCTTTGCGCCGGAGCATCAGGCACTGGCTGCTCATCATCGCCAGCTCCCGGGCCTCCGGCTTATCCGCGTTCCCTGGCTTTTCGATATCGCTTGCTCAGCGGTTCTTCAGCAGCGAGTGAGATCAACGGATGCTATGCGCGAATGGGGCAGCATCTGCTCCCGCTTCGGACAGAAAGCTCCAACCGGGCAGACCACTTTTCCGTCGCCAGCCATGCTTTCGGCTGTGCCACTTCACGAACTACAGGCTATCGGGATTGATCCTCGCCGGGCGCGCACGTTGCTCGCCTTGGCGAAGGAGATCCGTTCGTATCCACTCCGCCCTGAAATGACGCATGAACAGCTTCGCCTTCGGCTCGGCCGTATTTCGGGGGTAGGGCCTTGGACCGTCGATATGATCCTAGGGTTCGGAGCTGCTGATACGGACGCGGTCCCGGTCGGAGATTTGTATCTTCCTCATCTCGTTAGCTTTGCCTTGGCAGGTGAGCGCAGGGGAACGGACGAACGTATGCTCGAGTTGTTGGAACCGTTGCGTCCCTATCGATTCAGAGTGGTTAGGCTTCTTTACTCCGCAAATATCAGTGTTCCCGGTTGGTCGACCAGATGATCGGCAGTTTGTAGTACCGGGTCGGGTACGCTTTCGTTTTTAGGTTCCGGTACCGGGAAGTCGCATTAGGGGAAATTACGTGACCCGAGCGACCCCCTTTGGCCGGAAGTCCAATCAACCTCCATAACGGCGTTTCTCAGCACTTGTAACTGCCTCGGCCCGTAATCAATCTTCGAGATCTAGTCCGACAACGCGGCCACTAAGGGGAAACTTGGTGGTCAGCAATCTTCGTCGGCGGTGCTACGCCTAAACCCGACGCGCTCCGAGCAGCAAAATCTCTACCATCTTCCTTGCGGTCACCGGCCAATCGTCCGTTGGGGCCACAGCCCAAAGGCCAGCCAAGGCCCGCAGCATGTCCATGCCACTCACGTCGTCGCGCAAATCACCGCTCTCCACCGCTCGGCGCATCAACGAGTTAATTGCCATCGTAATCAGCGGACGCGACTGTTCGAAGACTTTTTCCGGCCCGCACGCCATCAGGTTGATTGCCGGCAAGATGATGAGCTTTGTCGCCATATAGTCCACAAAGGTCAACATCCACGCCCGCAGCGCCTCAAGGGGCGGCAGACTTTCTGCAAACCTCTGCTCCGCGTCCCGAAGCTTTTCCAACTCCGCGCGATACATCTCCCCTACCAACGCATCCCTCGTCGGAAAGTGCCGGTACAGCGTACCCGCGCCCACCACCGCCAATTTAGCGATTTCATTCAGACTTACATCCGGTCCCAACTCCGCGAATGCCTGCTTTGCCACTCGCAGAATGCGCTCACGATTCTGCGAGGCATCCGCGCGAAGCTTTCGCGAGGCCGTCTCAACCTGGAGCTTGGTTGTCGTGTGCTCTTTCGGTGACATGAGAAGGATTGCAACCGGAGAAGTTCTCCAGATATCTTATGCTTGTGGAGACGTTCTCCGTTTACCAATCTTCTCGGCAAACGGCTCAAACTGCAACTCCCAACAGGAGATCAGACCATGGCAAACCCGTTCGGTGCTTCCTCGACCACAGAAGATGTCCTCACAGGCATGAACCTCCAAGGCAAGCGCATCCTCGTCACTGGGGTCTCCGCGGGCCTCGGCGTAGAAACCGCACGCTCGCTTGTCGCCCACGGCGCCCATGTCATCGGCACTGCACGCGACCTTAAGAAAGCCGAAGGCGCTACGACGGAAGTCCGTAAGGACGCCGCGGCGAACGGTGGGAGCTTCGAACTTATCGAGCTCGACCTAGCGTCGCTCGCAAGCGCCCGCGCCGCAGCCGACAAGCTTCTGGCCGAAGGCAAGCCACTCGATGTCATCATCGCCAATGCCGGTGTGATGGCCACACCCTTCAGCAAAACCCCCGACGGTTTCGAAACTCAGTTCGGCACAAACCATCTCGGCCACTTCGTCTTTATTAACCGCATCGCTCCCCTGCTCGCACCCGGCGGTCGTCTCATCAATCTCTCTTCCTCCGGTCACCGATTCTCCGACGTTAATCTCGACGACCCCAACTTTGAAACCACACCTTACGAGCCCTTCGTCGCCTACGGCCGCTCCAAGACTGCGAACATTCTGTTCGCTGTTGAGTTCGATCGCCGCCACAAAGACCGCGGCATCCGGGCCGCAGCCGTCCATCCGGGCGGCATCAGGACCGAACTCGCTCGCCACATGGACCCCGGCCACGTGGACGCAATGATCAAGCAAATGTCCGAACAGGCTGAAGCGGAAGGTAAGCAACCCTTCCAATGGAAGAGCATCCCGCAGGGCGCATCTACCTCCGTCTGGGCAGCCGTCGTCGCGGCTCCAGAGGAAATCGGTGCGAATTTTTGTGAGAACTGCCACGTCAGCTTGGTGGTTCCCGACGACCAAACCATAGGGCTTATGGCCGAGGGCGTGCGTGGCTATGCCCTTGATCCCACCAACGCCAAGGCCCTCTGGAAGAAGAGCGAAGAAATGGTCGGCGAAACCTTCGCCTAGCCTCGCTTCCCCTGAACATCAGAAGGGCCTGTGTCATGCAGGCTCTTCTGCATTTGGGCCGCAATGTTACGGACCCTTATCACTTGTAGCTTCGCGAAGCGCAACTCACCTCTGGACTCTCGAAGTATAGCCAAAGCGCGAAGCGAATCGGTACCGAGAAGTCGCAAAGGCGGAAGTTGACGCCAGAACGGGCTATGGAAGCGCGGGCAGTACGCTCAACTGGTGTGAGCGGCGTTTTGTCAGGGCCCACGCGACAAAGATCATCGCATTGTGCGCTTCATCAATTTGTACGTTGCCGCTCTCGTGCTTCCGCATTTATACGGATGTTCTATTTCGCATAATTTGGATAGGGTATAGACATGATGAAGCGTAGCTACGGTGCAATGATCGTTCTTTTGGCAGTCGGAGGTTGCAAGTCCGCGTCAGGTCCTGCTCCGGTGGTCGAAAAGAGCATCGTGCAGAAGATAGAAGACGGTGGAATAAATGAAGCCGACCTAAATCGCGCGGATGCTGCCGGGATGCAACTCTGGTTCGGAAAACATCAAGAGGTCGCGCAGAGCGTGGCCTCACAATGCAAAGCCGCGATGAAAGATGACTTGGCTTGGAAGACGTCGGTCGAGGGGCGCATCTGCTTAGGCGACAAATTTGATGGTTATGGGGGGCATTAGCCGGACCTTCCAGTGCTCTAACCATCTAACCTGCTGGAAGACAACGAAACGCACTAACAATGAGTTCCTCTGGAATGTTTGGTTTGTATCGCTCAGGCCGCCTATTTGACCGGGTTTACCGGCTCTTGAAGCGGAGTGATGGAAATTGCCGCATCCATGACGAGCGTAGAACGGAAGGATGTTCCACTCTTCTCCCCGATGCTTGGAAGCCGCTGAGTACAGGCGTCTCGCACATTCCCACACCCTCTACCGCGACGATTAGGTTTACAGACTTATTCCGTAGCTGGGGAGCTCGACTTCTGGCGCATTCTCTGTTGGACTGATACCGGTCTCCTGTGAAGGCGCCTCTAAAGAGACGTGTTTCGCTTCATCGAATGGTGCCTTCTGCACCGTGTTGGAACCGTCAGAAGTGTAGATGGCAAAGTCCCTAATGCCTGGTGAAAGCCGGGTGAGTGCGGCTTGCTGTTCGGCAAGCTGGGTGGCCTCCCCAGTCAAGATGACGCGGTCGGCTGCAAGGTATCGGGCTGAGGCGACGGTATAGCCGTGGTCGAAGTGTCGGCTCTTCTCCTCGTCCAACTCTATGACTTTGCCCCCGTCTGTGCGAACGGTAAGGGTTGAGTCCTTCCCCATGCTTTCGACCGTGGCAAAGCTGCCCAATCGCGTTCCGCGCTCCGTGTCGGAGGCGGTGAACTGGATGCGGTCACCGACTGCTATGTCCCGTTCCTCGCGGCGGTAGACGGTGCTTCGGTCGGTTTGAGCTTTGAGAATCCCCGGGTTGTAAGAAACGGTTTCCCCGTCTGCTGTTTGTACTGTGAGCACGTTCTTCGACGCATTGACCTCTGTGACAACGCCAACGCTGTTGTTTGGAATTCCATTCTCGTCGGGGCTTCCCTTCTTATAGTGGATCTCATCACCCGGCTGGTAATTTGCGGCAAGACGGCGGTTCCCGAGCTCCCTCTCGACCAGAACGGGCATCGTCCTGCTTTCCAAGTTGACGACTCCCTGGCTCTGAAGATCAGCTCGGATGAGCTGAGTTAGCTCCTGTCGTTCCGCTGAAGCGGGGGCCACAATAACAGTACGATCTGGTCGGGCAGCGTAGTCCAACGCCACGGCCGCCAGCCGATGATCGAGATTCGCATACTCATAGACGCGGCCCTGCTTTTGCAAAAGTTCGGTCGCCCTCGCGGGGTCGTTGGCTCGGAACGCCTGGATAGCTTCGCGCGCCTCTTGAGTTGGACCTGGGTCTTGGACTACCGCCCGCGAGCGGAAGTCTATGGCAGCAGTCTTGGTAATGTCGGTTGCAAGTCTCTGGCCCAGCGTGCCGGCGTTGTTTGTATAAATGCGCGCATCCTCGGAAGCCCGGGAGATTGCGACGTAGGCAAGCCGAGTGTTGATGAGACTGCGGCTCGAATCGGTGTCGATATTGGCAAGCACACGAGTTGTCGTGAGGCCCTGAGAGCTATGGGAGGTAACAGCGTAGCCGTGATCGAACTGCCGGAACTCGTCGGATTTGAAGGTAACTGTGCGGTCAGCCTTGCCATCCATCTTTACGGTCATCTGCCCGGCCTCGAGCCCCGTCACAGTTCCAAGGTCTCGGTTGGCCACACCTAATTCCTTGTTTGGAGCTGTGAACTGGATGCGATCGCCAGTTGCGAACTCTTTATTCGCCTCTCGAAAGACATTGACTCCCCGCAGCCGGCGCGGGTCGTAGCTGGCGCTGGACCCGTCTTCACGTTCCACGGTGAGGGTGTTGGAACGCGCGTCCACACTCCGCACCCTCGCAAAACTGTCCCTCTCGATTCCAAGTTCTTTACTGCCTGTCGTGTATTGGAGAACATTTCCAGCTTGATAGCGAGCTGCCCAAGTCCGTTCCGCACCCGTCATATCAGAGCGATGGGTAAGCGTCTGAAACTGCTGCCCGTCTGCGGCAAGAGTTCCCTTCTCCAGCAATTCACCGCGCACGGCCTCGTTGATCTGTTGGCGGCTGCGATTGTCGGGAGAAACGATGATGGTGTTCTCCGGTTTATCGGCATAGTCCCGAGCGATGGCGGCAATGCGGTCTGCTCCAGTTCGGACCTCTGTGATCCGGCCCTGCTGCGCAAGCAGCGCGATTCCCTTCTCCGTTTCGTTGTTTGCCAGGTGCTGAACCGCCTTGAGCAGCTCGGGGTCTTTCTGCCGCATGATTTTGTCCAGCTGAGAGGTCTGCATCCCAGCATCCTGCATTTGTTCAAAAGGTCTACCTGCCTCTACGCCTTGGTGCTGGCGGATGTCTCCGATCACCAAAACGCGGTCGTCTGGATTCAGTTTGTCGAGGAACGCACGCATCTGCTTTGTGCTGGCAAGGCTCGACTCATCGAGCATGTAGAGATGCCGGTTGGCAGGATCGGCGCTGGGATGGTTTTCGCCTCGCGCAAGGAAGCTCTGGAGTGTGGTCGCCTCTATTCCCGCATCCCGAAGCTGTCCTGCGGCTTTCGACGTTGGTGCGAAACCCTCGACCTTGTAGCCGCTTTGCTCTGCACCTTCTCTGATGGCTTCCAGCGTGGTTGTTTTGCCAGTGCCGGCCAAACCTTGTAGACCGTGAACTCGGTCCTCCGATGTGAGCACTTCCCGAATGGCCGACTTCTGGGAATCGTTTAGGAAATGGCGCGAGTTTGCCTGTGCTTCCGCTTTGTCGGCGCTCAGGATTGGTGCGACTGCCTCTTGGCCATCCAGTACATGCCTGACGTTAGCTCGTTCGGCGGCGATGGTTTCCGGTGTCGTGAACCGGCGGCCGGAACTGTACTTCGCCCTTTGCACTGACCGGAACTCGCCCTCTGCTCGTCGCGTTTCAAACTCGGCTCGGACCTCGGAAAAAGTCGCCTCACCCATACCGCGGCGGAGCGCCTGGGTGAGCAACGCCCGTTCGTCCGCCACGGCTTCGCGCTCAAAAGTGCTCTCCTTGGCGAAGGTCACCGCTTCCCTGGCGCGGGTCTGTCCCGGGGGTTCCTGCTGCTGCGTCCTGGCTCGCTCGCGCGCCGCGGCAATCACCTGTTCCGGCTGGCTCCCGTACTCGACTGCCATAGATTGGTGGGCTGCGAGCACCTCCTCTTTGCTGAGGTGTTGCTTCTTGTTCCGCGTAGAGTGCGCCGCGATCTGGGCGGCCTCCGGCCCACTGAATCCCACCTTCTCCATCTGCTCCCTGATCTGCTGGGAGCGAGGACTGGACGCTTCAAGGTACTCCTGCGAATAGCCCTTGATCTCCGGAGCACCGCTACGGCCTGCTTCAATTTGATAGCCAAGTGTCCGCAGTTGACTGGTAAGTGTCGCCTGGTAAACGGCAGTGGCATACTGCTGGCTTTCGAAGAAAGCGCGCTCCTGAAGCGCGCGAGTGGAGCCGCCCTCCCGCTCCGTCACGTTGAAGATGACGGCATGGGTATGGAGCTGAGGGGCGGCATAACCGTCTACCGGTCGGGCGGTGTCATGCTCGAACTTGGCGGCAATGAACTTGCCGGTGGTTTCTGCTGGATTGTTTCCACCGATGCGAGCTTGCGTGTACCTCTCCAGTTCGTCCAGAGCGGTTGTTACGGCGGCTCGATGCGCCTTAATGACCCGTTCGTCTCCGCCAACCAGTGCGGTAAGCGATACCGACTTTGGCGCGGAAAAGGTCGCGTCCCAGCCGGCGCGATGCTCCACTGCTTTCGTCGTGGAGCCATCCGGGTTGGTGTACTCCTGAGCGGTTCGATGCTGAACCATTTGTTCGCCGGTCTGGGGATGCTGGCCGTCGGCTAAGCGCGTGAACTCCAGCGGGGCTACGTCACCGGAGAGGCCAAGCGAAGCGGCAAGTTTACCTTGCCACTCGCCTTTCACTGACTCTCCTTCCCGGTAGTAGCTCTGACTGTCGGACGTGTATTCGAGCTTGTGATAGCTCGCTGCCTGAGCTGAATTCAGTGACTTAGAAATGTTCAGCATGGCTAAATTCCCAGATCAATTTGCTTGGGAGTGGGTTCGTCCGGCATCGCGACCGCTGTTCCCTCCTCTGACTCTAAAGCGGGCCCGGACAGATTCTTCTCCTCGGTGACTCGCGGTTCGTCGGCTTGCTTTGTCGGCCAGGAAATCGGAGTCTTCTTTGGTGAGACCTCCTGCTGCAGTGGGCCAGAGGTCACGTCCTGCAACGCAGCTTTAGGCTTAGCGGGTTGAACATTCACCGGCTCCAAAGTCTCGGCAGAGCCCTCCTCTTCGGCCTCCTTGTCAGCCTCGTTTCCCTGCTGGCTTAGGTGCGGCCCCATGGGTGTGCGTGCGAAGCGCAGCTCGTCATCCTCCGAGACACGCGGGAGAAATGCTGGCGTGTCGCCGTGCAGGTCAATGTAGTCAAAGTCGAACCGGGCGACGTTGTTTCCAAGCTTCAGATAGGCGTGCCGGTCGTCCAAGCCGGACACCTCCGAAGCCATCACCAACGGCTCAACTTGCCGGTCGATGGTGAAGTTCTTCCCTGACCGGGAGCCGTCGAACTTGGTTTCCTTCATCCGCTCGATCTCAACCTTGCCGATGGTTTCGGAGATCCATTCTGCGGCTCGAGGCTCCGTGGTTTTCATGAAGACTTTGGTCGCAGGCTGGGACAACATGACCTCGGCCAGGCGACCGTAAATGTCCTCCAGCTGAGCCTTGCCTTGAAAGCCGAGAACGAGAGGGTTCTTCGATTTGCGGCTCTCGGTGATGGCGGTGTGCAGCTGCGGAAGCTTTTGCAGGCTGGCGAGTTCGTCGATCACAAACCAGACCTTCTTCTGGCCCGGCTTTGGCACGGCAAGCAAGCGCATGATGAGTGTGTCGATCCAGAGGGAGATGAGCGGACGCAGTGTTTCGCGCTCGTTCAACTGCGACGTGATGAAGATCCACCCCGTCCGTTTCTGAGACCAGTCGAGGGCGTTCCAGGTACGATTCGTGTTCTCGCGAAGCGGCAACATGCGGAAGCTCTCGGCAACCAGGCCGAGCGAGGCAAGCACACCAGCCGCCTGCGGCCCGGCCTTGCGATCAATGAAGAAAGCCATCTCGGTTCCCTTCACTTTCTCCTGCAACGTAGGCTCGTCGGTCATCCACTGAGCGAGCGTTTGAGGGTCCGGTCCCTCCTTTAGAAGATGAGCAAAAATCTTGGACGGCGTACGGTAGAAGAACTCGTCTTTACCGCTGGAGCTGGTCGGCTGGTACAGCGAGGCGGCGATTGCTGCTGCCTCCATGTTGCGGCCCATTTCATCCGACGGACTCCAGTAAGGGCAACGGGCGTCCAGCGGGTTCAGGATGAAATCTCCCCGTTCCTCATCATAGAAACGCTGCACAAACTCGCAGGCCGGGTCATAGACAATCGCAACGTCACCCCGGTCTCTAATCTGCCGCAGAATCTGCATGATGAGCTGCGTCTTGCCGGCCCCGGTGTCGCCCATCAATTGGAAGTGCTGCGCCTCTTTGCCGGGAGGTACGCGCATCATTTCCTTCATCTCCGTGGTCTTGAATCCCATACCTTCGACCGGCCCGGCGACCCTTTTTCCCAAGTACCGAGACCATAGGTTCCGCACTGAATGGGAAAGCGACTGGCCCTCCCTCCTGCCTTTTTGTGCCGCGTTGAATTCCTTCGGCGTCAGCATCTGGGGACCACGCAGTACCCGTCCATACTTCAGAACACGGAAGCGCTTCAGGTCTGCCGGAACAGCAAAGTAGAGCATCACCGCCAGGCAGATTCCACCTTCGATCCAGCTCCAGGTGAACAAGGTCGCGAGACCCTCTCCGTCGTAGATACCAAAGCGCAACCAACGGGCGAGCGAGGCATCGGCCAGCTTCTCCTCCAGCCCGCGATGCACGAAGGAATATCCCTGGAATTGAGCAAGCTCCGAGAGGCCGACCGGAACAATCTGGCCGTTCGGCAGTGTCGAAGTTCCCTTCACGATGTCAACGGGAAGTGCCAAGCGAGGTGTCCTTTTGCCGCCAGCCAGGTATACGAGCCGGTAGCCCTGATGCCCTTTGAAGGATGCTCCGAAGGACGCGCGGGCGTACTCAGTGATGTAGCTCTGCTGAAGCGGCGTCATGACATAGTTAAGCCTTTGCCAAAAGAAAAAGAGAGTGCAGAACACCGCCCCTGCGAGGGCGGCGTAGCTCATGACCGGTACGTGCGGTGGCCAGATGATTGATTCTTTTCTTCCCCATTGCGAAGCCATCTCTACTACTCCTTCTCTGGTGTGCTGGTGTATTGCTGGCGAACTTCGGCCGCAACTTTGCGCTTCTCTTTGCGCACCTGGGCCGAAATTTCAGTGAACTCCTGGGGCGTGATTTTGTGCCCCAAGGCAAGAGGTTTCACCAAGTTGAGGAGGAGCATGCGAGTGGCAATTAGCTCCGTAAAGAGAGGGTCATCCTCTGATCGGCGAGCCTCTCGCAAAAGCACCTCGCGCGCCCACTCACTTGCGCTCTTCCCTTCTGCTTCTGCGGCTCGAACGATGTCCCGCTCTTCGGAAAGTGTGAGCTTCGTTCCCAAACTTTTCGACCGATTGCTGCGAATCTTACCGCGCCCTAAGCGTTGGGCGATGGTGAGTCCATCCGTGCTCATCGTGGCTCCATCCTGAGCTAGAAGCCGGTTCCTACTTGGGAACCGCTGGTTCCTACCTAGGAACCGTGACCGGCTATCTTGTTGTTATTGAGCAGGTTCGCCGCTAGGAACCTGAGCCGCTCGAAACACCACCCTAGAAGGGATGGAGTGTCATACTTTTCAGGTGCGTAGCGCCTTGTACTTGTTCTTGCTGTTGTCTGTTGCTTGCTGCTGATGATGATCTGGGCCTACTTCGCTGCGGCGGCGGTGTCCTTTGGAGCTACCGGAGCCTTCTTCACCCTTAGTAGCGCCGGCACTTTCGCGTTGGGGTTCTGATCCAGATGTTGCTGAAAGTCCTTGTCCTTGGTAAACACATACTCAAGCGCCTTATTCACCACGTCGTCAGCGGATTGCGCTTTGAGAAAAGCCGCGTACTGGTCGACAAGTTGTGCGATTGACTCTTCAAGCCTGATAGTGGTGTCGATCTTCTTAGAAGCGCTTACGGAAAGCAGTGGCATGATGTGTTGTCCTCGTCGTGGTTTATGTTGCGTGAGTTTTAGGAGCGCTGTAGACGATCTCCGTCTGGAAGCGCTGTTCGGTATGGTCGTAGCCGTTGACGGTGATAAGCTCGCGAACCTGGCGCTTGCCGTCCGTGGCCCGTTCGCAGTAAAGAGCAAAGTCGATCGCCTCGGCTGTCTCGCTCCGCATAAAGGCGTGGTTGAGGTTTGGGCGCGCACTGAGGGCAAGATTGGAGAGGCGGTTCAACGCATCCCAGGCACTCTTCGCATGGATGGTGGAGAGTGTTCCGCCATGCCCCGTGTTCATCGCCTGGAGCAGGTCGTAGCCCGCTTCGTTGCGAATCTCACCCATGATGATTCGGTCGGGGCGATGACGGAGAGCTGCCGCGAGCAGCTCACTGGGCGTGACGGCAACCTGACCGGGGATGGCATCCACTGCTTCCCAGCGAATCGTGTTCGGCTGGAGTACCTGCAACTCGGCCGGCTGCTCGATAATGCAAAGCCGCTCCGTCGCTGGGATGTGGTCAAGCAGTGCCTTCATGAGCGTTGTCTTGCCTGATCCGGTGCCGCCCGCGATGATGCCGTTCTTGCGGTTCATGATGAACGACACAACAAGATCACGCACCTCGGGAGTCATGCTTCCCGACGCTATAAGCTCATCCGAGGAGAACCACTTGTTGAACTTTCGAATAGTGAGAGTCGGGCCGTTCAGTGACGAGGGAGGCCCCACCACAGCCACACGAGACCCATCTGGAAGCCGGGTGTTGAGGATGGGATTCTGCGTGGTGAGGTCCTGCCCCAGGTGACGGGCCACCCGCTCAATCGCTGCGGTCAGACGTTCGTTGGTGTAAGGCGTGGAGAGTGGAATGTTCACAATCACACCATCACGGTCTGCGTAAACTCCGGTTGTCCCGTTGATCATCAAGTCGGAGATGGACGGGTCCAGGAGAAGGCCGCGAATCTCTTCCGGGAAGAAGGGGAGAATGAGGTCGTAGCTCACTGTGCGGCTCCTTGCCGGGCTTCGCCGCCGAAGGGAGAGGCTATAGCTCCGGGAACGTTGCCAGTCGTTGTAGGCCGCACTGCGGACGAGCTGCTGGTGATCGCATCGACGCCTAAACGGTTCTCGTGAAACTCTGTGATTGTCATGCCGAGCGGGTTGATAGTCTCGAACTGCGGGAACACGCGAGCCTGTTCGGAGACCTGCTTTGGATTGAGGTAGTACGTAACCGAAAGCATCCAATGCTCTGTGCGAGGGTCACGGGAGTTCCGCACCGAAAAGAGTCTGTCGATGTTCACCAGCGCGGTTCCCTTGGACATCAGAACGCCCTGAACCTGTTCTTCAGCCATGCTGGTGATCGTGACGTTGCGGACCTCTACGTCGGTCTGCTCAACCTGGCCAGCCATTACCTGAGAGACGACGTGGTTTGCGTTATCGTCGGTCATGAGTTGCGAGGCCAGTGTTTGCGAAAGGAAGTAGTAGTTGAGCGGATACTTCTTCGCAACTGTGTCGCGGTTAAGGGTGTAGCGGTAGTTCGCCCAGTCGGTCAGGTAGGTGCGGACCTCACCCTCACGAGGACTGTAGTTGAGGTCGGTGTACTGAATAGCCTGCGCTCGGCCCATCTCGTCTATGCGGATGTAGCGATTGATGACAGGCTTGTGGGACAGTGAGACGATAGCGACCAGAGAGCCCAGCAACATAACGGAGAGCGAGCCGATGATGAAGCGGCTGGTCTTGCGCTCGGAGTACTGTGAGGCATAAACCTCGTTCGCAATCGTGTCAGTGAGCATGGCCTGCTGTGGTGTCCAGGCTGCGTCGGTTAGCGGTGCCGTTTGAGATGCCATGGTGCTTGGTCCTTTCGATTTGCCGTTCTGCCCTGATGAAACCGATGGTGGTGAAGATCACGGAGCCGATACAAAGGAGAATCAGCCCGGTGCGGAAAACGAATACGAGAAAGCAGTAGAGAGGGCGCGGCGGTTCCAGCGGAACCGTAAAAACGATGTTGTTCATCGAAGCTCCTATTTGCCGCCCCTGAACTTCGCCAGGGCGACTCTGGTTGCAATGTTTTGCGCGGATGCGGTCGCTCCTGCGCCACCACCGAAGATGGCCTGCGTGATGGTTGGAATGAACAGCATGTTGATGATGAAAGCCCCGAAAACCATGATGACCGGCACCAGATTCGCCAGCCAGATGCCAACGGAATAGTCCCCGTTGAACGTCTTCTGCAGGAAGGTATTCATGAACTGTTCCCACACGAAAATGAACGCGGATGCCACGGCGCGGATCATGGCGAAGCTAAGTAGAACCTCGATGAACTGGAAAAACTTTCCACGAAAGCTCTGAGTCATGTAAAGCGGGATGAACAGCGGTCCAAAGAGTGCCGTAATCGCGTAGAAGACGAAGGAGCTGACGTTGATGACGAAGAGAACGGCTGACGCCAACCCCAGAATGATCTGCACAAGGTAGTAGCAAACTTGTTCCGCGACTGAGAGGACGGACGGTGTTCCAAGGCCGGATGCGGCCTGATTTAGCAACGCATTGAAGTTCGCTAGGGAGTTCTGGTCCAGTGCTGTGACGATAGCCTGGGCCATGTAGGAGAACAGCCGGTTGAAGCCAAAGCTCGCGCCGGGAAGTGAGTTCGTCCAGTAGGTCTCGAGGATGCAGCAGAATCCAAGGCGCAGCATGAAGCGAACGATCTCTCCACCTTCCAGCGGGGTCGGATTGAGGCTGAAAGTCATGTTGCTGGTGCTAAAGGTGATGACCATTCCGACAAGCTGCATGAAGGCGATGAAGCTCAGGAAGGTCAGCCCGAGACTGGTGAGGGCACCACCGTTGGCTGTCGTCAACGCAGTCAGGCCGTTGGTGAACTGATACAGCCAATCCGTTCCCGGAAGCGCAAGAGCCAAGGCTGAAATCGAAGCGGTATACATCATCATGGGCTGGCTTTCGTCTGGTTAGGTTTGAAGAAGGGCGGCGCCGCAGACTTCGCGGCGCTACCCGGTTTAGGGAACGTAGGTCGTCCAGGTTGATGAATCGCTGACGTTAAGGTTGGGGTTGCTGGTGTGCTGAGCCTGCACTAAGGCCCACGTATTCAGGTCCTGAGCTGCGGCGTTCCTCTGCTGCATGTTCTGGATCGTCATCTGCTGTGCGAGACAGGCGTGGAGTGCTCCCTGGGCCTGCTGTTCGTTGAGCTGCTGGGCCTGGGCTGCGTTGAGGAGGTTTAGCTGCTGGACCTCGCTGTTGGTTGCGCTCGTGCCGTCCATCTGCTGCGTTTGCAGGTTCGCATTCGCGGTAGCTGACGCGGTGCGAGCTGCACGGTAGGAACCGACGGCATTCAGGCAGTCGGGCGAAGCAGTATCCGATGCCTCAATGATGGCGAGCTGGGACAGCTTGGCACTGCTGCCCACGGTTTGTGAGTCGAGCAAACTGCTTGTGTCTGGTGACAGCGCAACCTTCGAACTGGACCAGGCGGTAGTCGCTGCCGTTGTGGAATCCTGATTCAGAGCCGTCGTCATGCCGTTCGTTTCGCCGTAGGAATTGGCGACATTCACGGTCTTCATTTTGTTCAAGGCCGTTTGCCATTGGTTCTTGAACGAGAAGTTCACGACGTTGTTTTTGAAGGAGGTGTATTGGCCTGAAGCAGTGGTGTACATCTTCGTGAGCGTCGAAAGCTGCGACACGAGAGATGCGTAGCTGGTTGGGTCGAACACGATGTCGCCGAGCCCGAAGATTGCGAAGCTGGGCGTTGCCGTGCCGAAGAGCAAGACGCCGGCGATGATCCACTTTCGGCGCTTGTTGAGGTTGACCTTCATGCGTCCTCCTTGTTGGAAACGGTTAGAGGGCGGGGTCTACGCGGTGTTCTGCGTAGGACGGAACGAGCATGTCCTGGTTGATATAAATGCGGGCTCTGGAACCCTCCTTTACCGTGATAACGGGCAGGCGGTTTAGAAACTTGTTCAGCACCTGCTCGCTCTCCGCTGCTGTCTGTGCAGAGATCCCGTTACGGATTTGCGTGCTGCTGTCGAGCACGCTTCCGTTATTTCCTACCTGCGCGAGTCCACCGATCCCACCCACGGCCGCGGCGGCGGCGAAGGAGCTGAGATAGTGGTTGTTGACGTTCGTCGCGAGGCCGGTAGTCCCCAGGGGGTCCAGACCGATGTATTTGTTGAGATCGAGCGAGAAACCGTCCGGGCAGACGGCGCGGTTGAAGACGACGAAGAGCTTGCGCTGTCCCCCCGCCGAAACGCTCTGCACGTTACCAATTAGCCTTGTTCCCTGCGGGAACAAAAGCTGCTGATGGTCATGCGAGTAGTAGTCCGTGGTCAGCATGACGATCATGGGACCGGCCAAGCCACCGTCGATGTGGTTGGTCACCACGCCTTCCAGAACAGTGCCCTCAAATACCCTGTATAGCCTTCCCTGGTAGCCGTCGAAGTCATAAGCTGCCATGGGGTCTTTGCGGCTCTGGAAGGCAGTGACGGCCCTTACAGGACTATTTCCCGTCTGCTGATCCCCCTTGGTACTGGGGACAGCTTCGCCAGAAGCTGCATTTGGTTCGACTTCTTCAGCGCTTGTCGTATCACTTCCCTGCTCAGAAGCAGAGAGTACGGTGGTCTTTTGCCCTGCTGGTGAGGAACGGGCGAAGTCGATCGCTACCGTGTCACTGTTTACGGCATCCTGATGCGCCTTCTCGCGCGCCAACTGCCGTTGCTTAGCCTGTGCCTGCGCCTCGGAGACTCCCGAGGTCTTCTGTGGCGCGTTTGGATTGTTGGACCCGTAAATAGCCTGCTTCTGCGCGGGCGTCATAGGAGCGGCATTTGCCCCTTCAGGACCCGGAACGGCCTGTTCCTGCTGAAGTTGGTTCATCTGTGCAAGTAGCTGTGCCTGCCGTTCGCGTTCTGCCTGGTCATGCTGCATCTGGAGCCGCTGCTGGGCTTCGAAGTTGTTCACCTGACCTGCGGGTGTGGCCGTTGGCCTCATCCCCAGCGAGCTTCGCGCGGGCTCCTTGGCTGCGTTGCCGCCGATATGGCTCACATTGGCCAAGCCGATCACCAGAACCACAGCACCGATGCCGGCAATGACGGGAAGGCTCTTCTTCAGGTTGTTCTCGGTCGTCGGTTGAGCCGGGACAGTGCCACTCTCGTTCTCTGCCGGGTAGCTTTTGCTGTCTTCTGTCATGGCTAGTTCCCTTCCGTGCGCTTGAAGTCAACGCGCTGCTTGCCAATGGTCAAATAACCTTGGAAAACCGTCTTAGGGACGGTGTAGAGGCCGTCCGCATAGTCCCAATTGATGAGCGACCCCCTGCCGTCTTTCAGCTCATAGAGAACGGGCGTCTCTTGGAACTTGCCGCGTAAGTACGTGAACTTGTCGTCCCGCCAAACCTGCTGCAGTCCGAGAGCATCCGCTTTCTTGCGGTCCCACACGTAGTCAAAATGCAGCTCACCCGGATACTTGCTCCGGTAGGTCTCGGCTTTTGTCTGCTCAGCCTTACGCTCGTTGGCTATCTTTGCTTCCGCTTCTGCTGTTTCCCGCTTAGCCTTGTCTAACTCAGCGGCGGGCACGAAAACAGGCATAGCGGCCAGCTTGTCCTTGCCGACCTGGTCGCCGGGAGTGACGAAAACCTTGGAATCGAAGTGCGGATCGCCGTCGCTGGAAACTTCGCGCAGTTGGAGGGTGTATTCGTTCCCATGGTCGGACACGATATGCACGTCCGTCGTGCTGTTCGCGATCTTGGGCTTGATGGAGATGAAGCGGCTTGCTACATGGCCCCCGTCGAACACCCAGCTCACGGTGTCTCCCCCAAATACAGTTGCTACCTTCTCTTCCGGTGGCAACATGATGAGCGTGGATTGGAGCAGACCGGCCCGAACGACCGGGGGCGAGTCGGTATCCAGCACGACTACCGTACGAGGGGCGCTGGGAAGTAGAGCGTGCTTTCCGTCGGGCGAGGTTGCGGCAAAGCTGGTAGCTGCCGCGCTGAGGGCAAGGGCCGAAGTCAGGATGAGGGTGGCTGGCGTCTTCATTTTGGTTTCCTAGGGGCGTGTATTAGCGAAGCGGTTGTTGAAATTGCGAACTGGGTCAAGCCAGTTCGCCTTGAGCAAAGCGCTCGATGCCTTCGACAAGCCCGTGCTTTTCGATCAGTTTTGCGCGGCGCGCTCGGTCCTTCGGCTTGGTGGAGAATTTGGCGTAACTGCGGGCGTCGAGATTCAGCGTGACAACCTTCGTCAGCCCGTCGCGGCGCACGTACAGCCCTTCCCTTTCGCGAAGACTCTCGAAGAGGTCAAGCTGCTGATCGGAGAGCTTGAAGAGCTCCCCGTAGTGCTTTCGGTTGAATGTGGCGTCGGGAAGAAACAAAAAGGACGTGCAGGAGTTCACTATGCTGTCTGCATTCTCTCCTAGATCATTGGCCGATTGGCCAATCAGGGTGACGCCTCCAAGGTTCTTCCGTACTGTTTTGATGGAAGAGAGCGCCGCGTCCAGGAGCTGCTTGTTCTTCATGGAAGAAAACAACTCTTCGATCACGACGTGCTTCGGCACTCCAAGATTGGCGGGGTTGTACAACACCTCGTCGATGCGACGCAGAAGCCACACCATCAGCGGCTCGATCAGATCGGAGTACTGCTTGTTGTTAATTCCCTGGAAGTCGAAGCACTGGACTCGGCCGAGGGAAAGCTCGTCCGCAACATTGTCGAAGATCGCCCCGTACACGCCCTTCTCCTTCCATTTGGCGAGAAAGCGGTCTAGATGCTTCGGCAAAATGAGGTTGGAAAGCCGGCGGTTTAGCGCGTCAAGGTGGTAAACCCCTTTCACGGCTTTGTGAATGACGACCTCGTCCTCCGGGCTAAGCTCCGCGCCTCCATTCAGTAGCAAGAGCTTCACGAACGAGTATAGAAAGCTGATGTTGCTCTCTGTGGGAGCGAGCGAGAACGGATTCACACGGGGGCCGTCCTTCCCTACTTTGTCCACCTTCCCGCCGTAGAGTTCGACCTGACTCTCGTAGGAACCACCAATGTCGAAGATGTAGGTGAACCCGTTGTATTTGCGCTCCAGCGCTGTCATCTGGTTGACGTGAACACTCTTCCCCGATCCCGTGGGACCGATGATGAGCATGACCCGCACTCCGTTCACATAGGCATCTTGGAAGAAGGGTGTCCGCGTTCGGGTTTCAAAGACGTTCAGATATTCAGCGTCCAGATCTTCTGATTGAGGGTGGCCGATGCTGGGCGCGAACACGCTCGAGAGCCGTGCGTGGTGGTTCTCTGCCAGCCAGAGTGGCGCGATGTTCCACTTGTGATTGCCGGGAAACATGGAATAGAAGGCCGACAGGTTGCCTAGTGACTCTTCTGTGACCTCCGCTCGGGCGTCCACAAACAAGCGGTGAACGGCTGGCGCTACGTCATGGAGTTGGGCGGCATCCTTCGCAGCCAGCAAGAGCCTCATGCTGAACTCACCTTGTCCAGTCTTGTCCAGCGAGCGAATGATCTCGCTTAGGTCGTCCACGTTGGCATCCGCTGCTCGCGCGCCGGCGCCCTCGTCTAACGACGCGGTGTCGCGACCACTCATAACGCGGCTGAACACTCCGACTTTGAAGAACGAGATGAACTTCTCCTGCTGTGAGATTTCAGCTCGGGCTTTGGCCGCGGACTTCGGCCTCCAGCTCATGCAAAGGATCGTGTCGCAATCGAGCGTCATGAGCCCGGAGAACTGGCAGGGGCGCGAGATCTCCGGTGTGTTGATGAGAGTGAACAACTGGACGTGACGCTTCCCTACTCTCAGGTGGTCTTCCTGCGTGGAAATGGCACTTCTAGCAATCTGGCGGTCTAAACCGTTATCACTGGTGAGCTTGGTGTACTCGGCCCACGGCTCCAGGTTGAATAGGTAACAGAAGAATGGAAATGCCTCATTCTTGTTCAGAAGCCGGAGGCCCACGGTCGAGCTGAGATGCGATTCGAGGATTGTCGCGGTCTTCTGAAGATTCGCCAGCAGACGAGCGTTGACGCTTGCCTGCTCACTCGGCTTTCGCTGAAGTGGGTTCTTCTGCCCTGGCTCAAAGGTCAGACACCAATGAAGGTCGATACGCCGGAATGCGGCGTTCTTGTCGAGGAAGGAAAGGCGGTCGCTCATGAATGACTCAACCACCGGATTGTCATACTTCGCTTGGCGCGGGATGTCGAAGCCGGAGAGAACGCGAGTGTACTGGTAGAGGCAAGTACCTTCGGGCAGGCCCCGCAGCGCGCCCTCGATGGACCGAACGCGCGATTCGAGTTCCTGGTCCGTGAGGCTTTCTTCGTCGATGCCGGTGAGAGAAAACAGGCAGCCGTAACCGCCTGTTTTCAGGGCAAAGATCGTGGGGCTGATAAAGCGGGAGAGTGGGACGATGCTCGTGCCCGCGCCTGCATTCGCGTACCACGGCATGTGACGATGTTGTTCAGCGCTTGCGCGGGTCATAGTAGCTCTTCTGTGAAAGGCTGTGGCCCCAAAGCTGGAAGATCTTCGGGTGCTTGCGAGTGGCGAGCCAGGCACCAGCGACCATAAGCGGGAAGCTGGCGATGGCTGTAAAACGAAAGCCGACGAGGAAAACCGTTATCGAGACAAAGACGATGACCATCCATGCCGACAACTCCAGGCCGAGCTTTGTTCTCGACCTGTTCAACGCCTGATTGATCGGTAGCGGTTCTCCCCGTTTCTGCATGGCCATGGCTCCTTACTGCGAAACTGACTGTCCAGTGAGAGAGGAAATCCAGCCAGCGCCCCATCCAAGCACCCCGGCACCAAACAGTGCGCCGAATAGGCCGGGAATGGCCTCTTGGAAGCGGCCGCTCATCAACCGAATACCGGCGAAGATGAGGCTGCCCAGGCAGATCACTGCGCCCGCATACAGAGCGAAGGTCTTGAAGGTGTTCATCACATTGGTAGCGCCGCTCATGTCGATACTGCCTTGAGCGTGGGCCACACTGGATATGGCGAAAGCTAGGGCGAGTGGAGCGGCGGAACGGGCCACCATAGTGGCCTTTTCTTTGATCTGCTGTCGGTCGATGGTCAGGCTGCGAAGGCGAGCGAAACGGGAAGTGAGGGACTGGTTCAAGGCGGATTCTCCTGTGCTTCTTTGGTTGATTAGCTGTGTTGGCTCTCCTGAGGGAGCGAATTGCTACGGGCTCTGCGGCGCACGACCTCACCGACACGCGGGACTTTCGCCGCCGTGTTCTCGCTGCTGTGTCACCGCAAACTGAGGTTTTTAAATCGCTTTTAGAGACATGAAATTAGGCCTCCTCGCCCTACCCTCTGTCCGTTGATCCGAGGCGAACAAAAGGTGTAAATTAGGCATCTACTCATAAGCGTGTTGAGTGGGAGGTTTTTTGACACCCCTGCATCGGATTTCTACAGAGCAAATGACTCGGGCCCAGTTACATCTCGTAAACAGCAAGGGAGTTCCTCTCAATTCCATGATCCAAGGGGCCTGCGAGACGGCCTTCAGGTGGGTTTTGCGGGATTACCCCCAATTTGATCGAGCTTTGATTGCCAACTGGGCCGAAGAGGTCGGTGCGGCAATGGAGGCGCGGGGCGAACTCATCAAGTCCCCGAAGCGCTATGCGTACATCGCGCTCGCCGGCAAGGTGCGCGACTGGAAGCGAACTGGCGCAGGAAAAGCAGAACTTAGGGGAATAGGATCGGAGCTGGAATACATCAGCGACCTGAGCGTGTCGTTTACAGCCGAAGTTGAAACAAAGGTTTGGTTTGAACAGATTTCGCTATCGCTGAATGAGAGAGATCGCGCTATTCTCGTGTTGCTCACTCGCGACGCATCCACGGCCGAAATCGCTACGTTCCTCAATACGAGCTACGCGGCGGCCGCCAAGGCGATGCAACGCGTGAAAGATCGTATTTCAGCCGTTGTGAACGGCAAACGGCACAAGCCCGTGCCAGGGCTCGACACGGGTGATCCTGCGTAACGAGAGGAACAGGAAGTGAATCGTGAGTTGATGAAAGACTTCCTCCGGGAAACATTCCCCAATCCGGAGAGGAAGGGCTGTCCTGAAGAGGATGTTCTACAGGTCTTAGCCGAAGACCGAATCAGCCCGAACGATCCCGTTCTGCTCCACGTAGGTTCCTGTTCAGAGTGCTATGCAGAGTATTTGCATCTACGGCAAGATGCTCAGGAGGCTTTGGCCTCGACGCCTCTGGGTTCGTCGTCCTCAGAAGCTGAACCAAACACATCAGAGGTTCTGGAATACCCTGCACGGTCCAAAATTGAAGACTCATAGCATTCATAGAAAAGAGTTTTGAACATTTGCGCAGGGCCCACAGGGCCTACTCCTGCTTACTCTTATTCTTTTGTTCTCATGTATCTCTTGCTTCCTTATATAGGGAGACGCGGAAGCCCACTCTTTTCTACGCGGAAGCCCACAAAACGCTACGCGGGAGCCCACTTTCTCGTACACGGAAGCCCACCAGGTGGTACTCGGAAGCCCACCATTGCGGTAGGAAATCTCCACAAGCTGCGGATATACGCGGAAACCCACTTCGTGAAATCTGAATCTACGCGGAAGCCCACCTCGCCGGGTACCTTGCCAGATCGCGTAGCAGGTACGAATCCTGGAAAGACGTCAAAAACGCTTGTTTTCCTAGCTTTGTCCAGCTTACGTCTACGCGGAAGCCCACCCTTTCAGCCCGAAAGAGGCGTCTACGCGGAAGCCCACCAACCGAAGGTGCCCTTTTGTACGCGGAAGCCCACCCTTGTGGCTGATGAGGAGGTCGATCCCGGCTCAAGCAGCCAAAAAAGACTCAGAATGGGTGTCAAAAACTTCGAGGGGTGGGCTTCTGTGTATATAACGCTCTAAGTTGTTAGAGCGCTAATGGCCTACCAGCGGTGAAACTCTAGCAGGGTGGGCTTTCGCGTATATAGCGTTTTAGACCGCTAGATTGCTAGAGCTTTCGAACTCTATTCTTTGAGGTGTCGTCATCAAGCATTCCTGCGTTGGCTCTTGCCACCCAGAGTCCTCTTGGATCCTCTTTGACTTGGGCCGCCGGCCAGAGAACTTTTAGGATTTTTATCGCTTTGCGAAGATGCTGCCGGATACGGTACGGGTTTGAATCAGTTTGCGGAAACTGATCGTTCAGGGCGTCCCACGGAATGATCGACTCGCTGGATGCTGCGTAGCAGCGGTAGTAAAGCCAGAACACGAGATCCTGAACAGGCGTAGGGCCTTTCAGGTCCAGCCAAAGGCGGCGAGGCATGACGATGTTGTGCTTCTTTATGTCCTGAAAAAGCGGAGCGTGAAGGAGTACACCGAAGCGGTCTCCCATCTCTGGGAGGGTTGCCTGCTTGGTGTCGCCGGCAATCGAGTTTGGCAGATAAGCGCGTGCTATGACCGGAAACGTATCTAACGCAGTCGCTTCAGTTCCCTTTCGCGAAATGCTGATAACCAGACCAGCGATGCGTGAAAACCTTTCCTTAATCTGCTTGTTGGTCCGTCCGCCCTTTTCTAAGCCCATCTCTCGGGTGAATTCTGCGGCGCTCGACCAAGGGACAAATGGGCTGTCGTTGCGGATCGCCCGGTCTAGCAGCCAGAACAGCAGTTTACGGTCTGCGCCATGGGGTAGCCCGATACCGTCAGCCGTTGCAGAAAACGTAACGGCGAGTGTCGTCCCGTCACCTAAACGAGCGCGGCGGGTGATTTTGGTTTCCTTGGTCGCGCTATGAGGCAAGGTACAGAGAATCATCGCCTGGGCGAGCTTGATGTACTCATCCCCAAGCGTCTGGTCTCGTCCGGAAACAGCGAGGTCCGCTACCCTATCGCTAGTGTTTACCCGTGCGGATTGACGTTCCGCTGAATAGTCTCGCCCTCCGTCCTTTTTGACGGTCTTTGCGATTTTCTTCGGACTTGGCGGTGCGAGGCTTGTCGAGCTGGCTGCTGCTGCTTTTTCGTCGGAAACTGTCGCTTCACTTCGTAGATCGTCAACGAAGGTTTTGCCAGCGATAGATGAAAGACGTTCCATTGTTCCTCGCTCCTAAACTGCTAACCCATTAGAACGCTAACGTGTTGACCGTTTACCTTCTTTATCGAGCCATGCAGTCAGCAACTCTTCTGCTAGGTCTGACATATCGCGCGGATCGTCGTTGGTTTTTAGCATGTAGTCGCATTCAGCATAGGTTTTCTTGCGGACGTAAAAAGTCCTACCCTGGTAAGCGTCATCCTTGCTCTTCGCCAGAGACTTTGTCTCTCCCTTGGCAGCGGACGGTCGGCTCTTTGGAGCCGTGTCGTTTGTGTCAACCGGGGCCGGTTGGGGTTCCTCGGGCTGAGGGCGTTTACGTGGGGCTAGCAGGCCGTCGAACTGGCTTCCGGTGGTCTTAGTTGCTGTTGCCATAAGCTAGGACTTCCTTTCCGGCTGAGACATACGCTTCCCAAGCGCGAGCAGCGCGTGGATCATCAACAGCCGAGACGATCACACCGGCTGCAGCCGCCTTCTCGAAGGCTTTAAGTAGGGGAATGGTGACACCGAAGGTGGGGATGCCAGCCTTCTGCAGCGCATTACGGAGGTTGGTCGCTTCCGCTTGTGGCGGTGGCGGTGCCTTGGTGATGAGGACGCGGTAGTTTTCTGCCTTCATCTCTGCGAGGGCTTCAATGGTCTGTCGTAGACCGTCGCTATCCATAGTGGCGGGTACAGCCGGAATGATGAGGAGGTCGCAGCCATCCGCAAGTGCTTTCAGGTCTGCGTCGCTAGGTCTCTGTCCGGTGTCGATGACGGTGTGCTCGAACTCGCGGGCGAGTTTTACGGCTGAACGTACGTCGGCAATCCGGTAGGGAAGACCTTCGCCCCGCTGCGCCCACTCGGTCGCGTTGCGTGTACCGTCTCCGTCTAGGAGCAATGTAGGGCCGAGCGTCTGGAGGTACGCGGCAATGTGAATCGCCGTCGTGGTCTTCCCGACTCCTCCCTTGAAACTGGCTACTGCAACATGCATGGTGTGCCTTTCTAACCGGTTAGGCTGGTAGGTGGTTAGAGCATCAGCATACTAGATGTTTAGATCACTAGCAATCCAGATCGCTGGGTGGAGAGTAGCTGCGCCTCTGGACGCTCTCTAATGGCGTTTCTAATAGTCCGGTAATCTGCAAACAGCGAAGAGAAGCGCAACATCGACGTTGGTTCAGATGTCCGTTGCGATTATGGGCTACAAGCCCATATCGCTAAAATGTTGACAAACTGAATTCCTGACAGTGTCTCAATGTACACGGTACCGTAAACGCCCTTACGTTTTCGGGAGTCCTCCCTTGAGACTGACCACTGCAACTCAATGGTCTGCCTTGTAGTCTATGAGTGGTGAGAAGGTTAGCACGTCAGCATGTTAGATTGGTAGCAATTCAAAGTGCCGACCGAGGGACTCAGACATCGGGCCGCTCTCGTGCCTGTTCCGCCAGTTCAAAGTTGCACAAGGCTATGAGGCCTCCGGCATTGGTGTCCCTTCCAACGGGCCAGCGCGAACTCGGCTCGACCAAAAGGCTAAAATGCTGACGTTCTAAACGTCTAACCGTTGACGCATAGCCTATGCGCTAAACCAGGATCAGGAAAAACGGTAATGCTTGGCTATGTCAGAAAACATCTGTGCACGCTTGGGTGCAAGAATTTGCGAGCTTCGGGTTGAGAAGGGTTGGCGGCAAGTTGATTTAGGGCAACTTGCCGGCATTCACGCATCTCACATTTCGGCCATCGAAAGCGGAGCCGCTGAGATAGGTTTAAGGCACCTCGCGGCTCTGGCGACGGCGTTGGATGTCACCTTATCTGTACTCGTCAAGGATCTCTCATAGTGGGGGTGATACTTTCGCACACATGGATTCATACGACATGTCGAATCGTACCGTTGTCGATGTAGCGTCACCCTCACCCAAGGGAGATCTTCTGGTCCGAGGTGCCCAAGCCTGCGCGGTCGGCAGACCGTTAGTGCTCTGTGGCTGTGTAAGGAACTTCGTAGAGTGCTACGAACTCTTCGCCTTCTGCTTCAAGCACCCGCGCAAGTGCATACATGGCCTCCGCCAATCCTTCGACGCTCGTGAAATTCACCTCCAACCGTCCGCGGCTTAACACGATCGAAGAGGGCAGGGAATCAATGCCGATGGCGTCAAGGTCACGTCGCACAAGCGACCGCGGCTTGCGCCTGGAGACCACGGCCTTCTCGGCCCGAATCTTGTCGTATAAGGCGGGAACGTCGTCAGCATCCCGTACCCGGTCGAGGAAGCCAGCCAGCACTTCACGGTCAACTAGGCGCGAGGTGCCCACCTGGACACTTGGAAGCATCTCGAGAAGCTTCTGAGCCGCTCGGGGTTGGAGTTCAAACAGACTCTCCAAGTCATGTCGGTCGTAGTGACTTCGGACAGAGTTCGTGACGGAACGCGCGATGAGGTGCAGTCGAGGAAGCCAGGATATGGGTCTTGGCACGCTTGGTCTCCTGCGCAGATGCGCGGTTCTTCATAGTTTAGCGAGAGTTCTGTCCCTACAGAATAAGTGCGCGAGCGCGCAACTATTGATTCGGCCCGACCGTCACACTACCCAGAATCGTACCCGATAATCCCCGTTATCGTGCTACATTCCTCGCTGTGCCCTCAGAACTGCAGCTTCAGCCACAACCCGCCGCAAACGTCGAGTTCGAGGCCCGGATGATCGACCGCGTGCTCAACGGCGTAACCTCCATCCACTCCAGGCGGTCGTACAAGACCGGCCTGGCGGCGTTTTACCTAGACTAGAGTGTCAGGGGCGGAGCCGGCCTTTACGAAGGCCTTAGTCCGGCAGTACCGGTCGGCCCTCCTGGCTGACGAGCTTTCCTCCTCGACCGTTAACCTCCGACTCTCTCCCATCCGCAAGCTCGCCCGCAAGATGGCCGACAACGGAATGCTGGAGCCGGCAGCAGCCGCGGCCATCGAACGGATACCCGGGGTTGAGAAGCGCGGCAATCGGGTAGGGAACTGGCTGATGAAGGAACAGGCCAACAGCCTCCTCAATGCGCCCGACCCGAGACGCTCACAGGCCTGCGCGACCGGGCCATACTGGCCCTGCTGCTCGGCTGCGGGCTGCGCCAGGCGGAGCTGCTTCGCATCAACATCGAAGACCTTCAGCAGCGCGAGGGCCGATGGGTACTTCCCGAGATGGCGGGGAAGGGGAATCGGGTTCGAACAGTCACTGTGCCTGCCGGCGTCAAGACGCGGATGGACGCCTGGCTCGAAGCTTCTGGCATCGACAGAGACCGCCTCTTCCGGCCGGTCAGCAAAGCCGGCGAGCTTGCAGGGACTGAGATCCGGGACGAGAAAGCGGTGTGGCGGCTGGTGATGCGCTATGCCAAGGCGTCCGACCTTGGAAAGTTAGCGCCGCACGATCTGCGGCGGACGTGTGCGAAGCTTTGCAGAAAGGCGGGCGGCGACCTTGAACAGATCCAGCTGCTACTTGGGCATGCTTCGATTCAGACGACGGAGCGTTATCTTGGAACTGAGCGGGCCCTGGCTCATGCGGTGAACGATGCCATCGGCTTGGACATGGGTTAGGAACGAGCGAATCTGCTCGGACCTTCCACTACATCGTCGTTGCCTTCCGCATTCAGCGGGTTCGGCTTCCGAAAAGGTGGTGCCTGCGCCGGAACGCGAAGCTGCCAAGCCGTTTTTGTCGGAACATATCTACACGCGGGCAACGCGTCTATTCACATACCCTTGTTGTTCTGCCGACACTTCTATCAGCGAGCTGGATATACGGGCCAGCGGCAGCCAAGGCGACTGCGATCTGCTCGGCACCGTTGCTCCAAGTAGAGATGGTCTCTCCCACAGGCTTATACTGTAGGCGATTGCGTAATCCAACAGTCTCAGGAATGTCTATGTTCGCGAAGGTTCGCACTTGCCTCGTCTGTTTCCTGCTGCTGATGTTCGCGACGCTCGCGGCGTCTGCAGCCACGCTGAATGTAGGCGCAGGCCAGACTTATACTACTGTCCAGAGCGCGATCAACGCCGCCAGCAACGGCGACACCGTCCTGATTGCCCCAGGCACTTACTACGAGAACATCGACTTCAAAGGCAAGAGCATTATCGTCACCAGCTCGCGCGGCGCGACCTCGACGATCTTGGACGGTGGCTCTCTGGCCCCGGTAGTATCGTTCGTGACGGGAGAGAGCCGGTCGGCTGTCCTTTCCGGCCTCACCATCCAGCACGGTGCGACTTCCCCAACGATCAACGGTGTACCTGGCGGTGCAGGCGGCATTTACATCGACCAAAGCCAGCCGACGCTGCTGGATAACATCGTTACGCAAAACCAGTGCTTTGGCATCAACATCAATCGTGGTGGGCCGCTCGTTCAGGGGAATGAAGTTTCCGGGACTCTGCTCGTGTCCTCGAACCCTCGTGGGTGTTTTACAGCTGGTGGCGCAGGAATCTACGTGGGGTTAAACCTCAATTCCAACTTGACGTCGAACAGCGGAATCCGGGCGGTCCTGCTGGGGAACACCATAGAAAACAATATTATGGCAGGCATCACCGGGCCTTTTTCTTATGGCGGTGCCGGCATTTATGTTGAGGACGGCAGCCCGTTGATCGAGGGCAACACCCTCCGCAACAACGCAGCTCCCGGTGGGGCTGGGGGCGCTATCTTCGTCCTGCAGCCCGCCTTCGGGAGCGTGGCAATCGTTCAGAATCTCATCTATGGCAACAGCGCCGGCTGCGGGGGCGGCGCGCTGGCAATTAGAGGTGACTACGGTGGTGGTGCGACGGGTTCTTACGCGCTGATCGCGAACAACACGATCGTGAACAACGTAAACACCCAGAACACGACAGGCGGCGGAGCAGGTGCCTCTGACTGCTACGCTGTATCGCAAATTACCCCAGATTCTGAGTATTACCTCAGCGCGCCCACGATCGCGTTCGTCAACAACATACTCAGCGGATCCACCGCCGCGCCGGCTACTACCTGCGCCCAGGTCGTCTCGGGCATCGTCAGCAGCGAAAATACGCAGCCCGTGTTCGATCACAACCTGCTCTACAACGCGGGTGGCAGCTTCTTCGATAGCGATTGCGTCGATGTTTCCGGCAGGTACGGGAACATCGTTGCGGACCCGCAATTTCTGAATCCAGGGGCCAACGATTATCACCTCAGGCCAACGTCCCCTGCCATTGATCGTGGCAACAACAGTGCTTTGCTTCTGCTCGCCCAGCTATACAGCGCGACGCTTCCCAAAGACTTCGATGGAACCCCGCGTCAGCAGGATTTCACCGGCAAAGGCTACCCCACCATTGATATGGGCGCCTACGAGCTTGCCGGCCTGAGCGATGCTACGCCCACCACGGCTGTACTAACGCCTTCCGCATACACCGGAGCCGCTGGGCCTAATCCTTTGACGGCAACCTTGTTTTCCCCGCTGGGTACCCCGACCGGCTCGGTCGCCTTTTTCTTGGATAGCAAACAAATCGGCACTGCCACGCTCAGTAGTGGAGGAGTCGCAACCCTTACGCCGGCCGTGCTCCCACCTGGAGTCCACAGTCTTTTTGTGTCCTATGCCGGCCAGGGTGTCTTCACGCCGGCGGTCTCCCTTGTTGTGATCGTCAATCTGGATCCTTACGCGACGAGCCTGGTGCTGACCGACGTACTCAATCCAACCGTCGTAGGAACACCGGCAACGTTTACGGTGCAGGCGTCTTCGCTGGACCCGAACTACGTACCGTCGCCCATCGCTCTACTGGAGCTCCTACGAGGCGGGCAGCGGATCCAACTCGCGACACTGACGCCGAACCAGTCCGGCTTTGCGACATTCACGACCTCATCGCTTGCCATCGGCGGCCATTACCTCGTTGCGTCCTTCATCGGGGACTCCATCCACGCCTACGGTCGTTCTTCCAGTATCCAGCATAGCGTGATCAGCGCGCACGCGACGGCCACTGTACTCGCGCAGGTCGCCCCAAACCCGGCCACTCCCTTCCAGCAGATCACCTTCACAGCGAATGTGAGTTCGCCGTCAGGCACCCCCACCGGAACGGTCACTTTTCTGTCCGGCTCTACGGTTCTCGCTACCGTTGCAGTTGATAGAGCTGGAGCGGCTACAACCAGCGTCAACACGCTGGGTGCAGGGACTTACAACATCACCGCCGTCTACAGCGGCAGCCCTTACTATGCTTCAAGCACCTCGGCACCGGTGATAGAGATCGTCAAGAATACGCAAAGCATCGCGTTCCCGACACCTAGAACACCTGTGAGCCTCGGAACTGGCCCGATTCCGCTTTCCGCAACTGCAACATCCGGCCTAACGGTCAGCTTCTCAGTTCTATCGGGCCCTGGAACCATCAGCGGGAATTTGCTGACCATAACAGGGTTGGGCAGCGTCATCGTCTCAGCAGACCAGGCCGGCAATGCCAACTATAGCGCTGCGCCTCAAGTGACACGAACGGTTGTTGTGACTGGCCGAGTCGTGAACCTTACCGTCGCGGCAGCGCCAAATCCTGTTTTCCTTACCAACCCGGTCATAATAAGCGCGGCTCTCAGCGCAACCAGCGGCACTCCTACAGGAACGGTGACCTTCCTTGATGGCATGACACCGATCCACGTGTCTACAGTCTCAGCGAACGGAGAGTCGTTCAACACGACCAGCCTCACCTTAGGAAATCACTCCATCACCGCTGTTTACAGCGGTGACACGGGCTTTGCTACCGCTTCATCGGCAGCGACCATTGTCGGAGTCCAGGACTTCGCGCTTACAGCGCAAAAAGCCGATGCGACTATTGTGCACGGAGGCACGGCGACGTATACGTTGCTGCTCGGAACCGCAACAGGAGCCGGCCTCGCTTCAACTGTGCAGCTGTCACTGACTGGTGCCCCGGACCGCTCCGTTTTTACGTTTACCCCCGCCGCCGTGCCGACCGGCAGCGCGGCTGTACCTGTGACCCTCACCATCCAAACTCCAAACTACCCGACAGGCCCCTTCGATGCCCGAAATGCGACCTCCGGTAAGTTAACCGTAGCCATTCTGCTCATCGGCGGACTTCTTCTTCCGTGGAGAAGGAGGTTCACCAAAGAAGGACTATTCCGAAGGAGCTCCAATATCGCGATGGTCTTGATTGCATTAGCGGCGACTACCCTGACCGGCTGCGGCTCAGGATGGCGAACGCAACAGTGGAACATGACGGTAACCGCCGCCTCTGGAAATCTCAGCCGCACAGTAAATCTGACGCTCACTTCGCAATGCCGCAATCTGAATGCTGCTTGCCCCATCGAACAGTGACCCAGGTAAAAATGCTTGTGCATCTCTCTCGTATGGCAGCTTCCCATCCCTTTGTCGCTCAAATCCGTCAATCGGTCGAAGGCAGACAGCGACACGGACATGAGAGGCTATCCGCAATGACGGAACAGAACAGATGTGCACAACCGGTGGTAGCAAGTCGCATACAGATCGTTTCCCTAGCTTTCTGTTTGGTGCTCGGGCTTCTTTGCTTTACGGAGCTGGCCAACGTGCAGTGCCGGTTTTCACCCGACCGAGTCCACCGGGAGATCACCTACAGATTTCATCCAGAGGTGACCCCATATGGCTTGATTCTGCACGTCACTCTTGAGACAAAGACCGAGCCGAGCGGTCAGCTCCTCCTGAATCTTCCTTCGCAGTGGGCTGGGGAGCAGCTCCACGCGAGTGTAAGCGTCGGAACCGATGCTGGAACAAAAAAGCTCACATTCTACCCACGGGGGAAACCGGTCAAAGTTTGGCAATATATTCACGACGCAGCTCATCCATGCAAAACACCATTCAGCTCCGGCCTCTGAAACGAGGAACAGGGTCGGCAATACGGCTCATCAACCAGCTGCGAGCGAACGTAGGTCCGGCTAACGCTGCTCACACCAGTCAGCGGAGCGGTCCGCTCGGGTCAAGCTTCCGCTATTGCGACTTGTAAGGACTGACCTAACCTGAGCCTGTAACGTCACTTCGGCTGCAAGATGGAAGTAGTCAGTAGGTCTGGCTTCGCGTTACGCACTAGTCCAGAGTACTTTTCGCCGCCCTTATACTCGATCTTGAAGGTATGCGACTCGTCATCGCGCATCGCCGTAAGGACGAGTGGGCCCGAACTTGTGAGCGCATCGTGAATCGCCGCGATCAGCAATTCGGGACTATATGGCTTGTCGTTGACTGTCGTCAGCTTGTCACCTGGGCCTAGGCCGACCAGAAATGCCGGGCTGCCGACCCATACATCCTCCAGTGTGCCGTCCGACGTGCTCTCAAAGCCCAACGAGTGATAAAGCTCCGCGATGTGCGCTGCTTCCACATAGACCGCCTCGCCAGGATTCATGTTGCTTTGGTAGACGTAGTCATACCCGGCGCCTTGCAGTCCCCCTGTAAGCGAGCGGAAATCCCTGGCATTCAGCCGTATCGCCCAAAAGCTGTTCCAGTCGTAGGGCGCGACGGCATTCAGTGCCTGCATAACATCGGTGAGGCTGTATGGGATGATGCCGGGCCCAGCGTCTCTTGAGTTAGATCCTGCTAAAGGGGGTGCAAAGAATGTTGCGGCAAAGTCGTCCAGCGACTTTCTTCCCCGAGTCAGCTCGCGAATCTTCACATCTGCTTCCAGCCACAGCAACGTTCCGGCGTAGTAGTAATCTTGGCCGAGCCGCCAGTTGTCCCACGCGCGGTCGTTGCTGCGCAAAATGGCCGAAGCGTCCGAGGTGTCCTGAATCGAACGCCATGCGCGTCCCGGGCGGTCGACCTGAAACGCCTCGAAGTCCAGCAGATCCAGCATCTGGGCCGGTGTACGCAAGCCCGCCCGCGCATTCAGTACGTTGCCGTAATACTGCGTAAAACCTTCGTAAACCCAGATCAGATCGTTCTGCATAGGCAGGTTAAGGTTCGCTTGTACCATCCCCGCCGGACGGCGATATTTCCCACACCAAGCATGGACATATTCATGCGGCAGCACCGTGCCAAGCGACTCCGCGGTAGCTGCGTTGCTGGTATCGAGGCTGCTCAGAATGTAGTCGGCGGACTGTGTATGTTCCGTGCTGTCCCCTGTTAGGTGCGGTGAAGCCGCGACCAAAAAGTCATAGTGCTCATAAGGATGGCCGCCAAAGAGCTTCATCGCCTGCTCCACCAGCATGGTCATCTTGGCAAGGAAGGCAGGCTGGAGATCGCTTCCGGCCTCGCTATCGCTGCATACCTCAAGCGTATGCATCGGACGAATACCGGGTGCCAGTGCATACGAACGGCAATGATCGCCGGCAAGGATTGGAGAGTCGATCAGCTGCTCCATCGACACCGTGGCATAGGTGACGTCTGGACCCTGCAAAGAAGGGCTGCTCACCTTGCCTGTCCGCAATGCAGAGGCCGCCGTCCAATGCGCGGGTAGATGAACACTTGCGGTCACAGGCATTGTGTCGAGTGGCGTGTTGGCAGGATAAAGCACAACATCACTCAGCTCGATCATGGCTACATGGGAGCTGGTATGCCGTCGCTGGGACGAATGAAAGTGGCTGGGCGTGTCCAGTATGTCGTAGGACGCCGCAATGGCAGATGTCCCCGCAGGCACCGGGACGTGGAAGCAGTAAGGATCGGAAAGGTCGCGACGCCAAGATACACTCGCTCCAACAGAACCTGCGGCATGGAAGAAAAGACCCGTCAGATTATCGATAGGGCCGTCAGCCCGCTCTCGGCCGGGCACCCATTGCGCATAGCAGAAGACGTTTTCACCCTGATGTGCCGGCAACAGCTCTGCAATATGCAGAACACGTCGCTCTGCGTCAGTCGCGTCGATGCTTACGGTCACCGGGGGCCCCTGTTGGGCAGACAAGGAGAGAAAACATAAAAGACAAACCGTGGCCAGAAGAAAACGTGTCGCCATCACGATGACCTCATTTCAAGTTCGAGACCATGTCGAGTATAAGCGAGCAGCCCGGAGTCGACGGGACAGGAGCCGTCCCTCGGTGCTAAGTGCCATAGACCAGAGGCTACCTGACGCTTTATGGTCGGCCCGAGAAGCGGTATTCTGTCCAGGCCGCTCAGGTCTCGGGAAACGCATCTCACGTCAGTTGAGCGCGTCGGGCCCAAACCAAGGCGACTCTCGAGCGGCAAACTTCCGACAATGCGACTTATCGTTACCAATCCCGGCCGGCAACGGCGTCGGCCAATTGCCTGCAACGGGATGACAGTCAGAGCGATAAAATCATTCCATGCGAGGATCTCCACCGAGTGGCGACTCCGTCCCAGGAGGGCCACAGGGACCTCCGCCGGATGAGATGGCGTCGCTTCAGCTCATCCTGTCGATCGGCAGAGCGTTCAAGTTTGTCGATGATTATGTGCGCCCGCGCATGCAGAAGCACGGCCTGACCATGACTGAATTCTCCGTCCTCATGGTGCTTTGGCATGCGGGACCCACCCCGCTGGGTGAGTTGAGTGAGCGGATTCTGCTCACCGGCGCAAGCACCACCTATACCGTCAAGAAGCTGGAGAAGCGGGGCTTGATCGCACGTGAGTCGCGCAGCGAGGACAAACGCGTGGTGATGGGAGTCATCACCGAAAAGGGTCGAACGCTGGCGAAGAAGATTGCACCATTGCACGCCACCGAACTTGCGGAAGCGATGCATCGTCTTTCCACTGCAGACAAGAAGACCGCCGCCCACCTGCTGCGCAAGCTGCGTGGTCTGGGGCCTAATGAGCGGTGAGTAGCTGGTGCAGCAGCTCCGACGTCGCAGCTAGGCGTACAGCATCAGCAGCTTTCCTGATCCAGTCGGTCCGCTGCAGCTTTCGCATAAGTTCAGGTGAGTAGCCGCTTCGAGTGAAGGCTGCGTGGATCGGAAGCTGAAGCATAACGGTGGAAAACGCTCCGGCCGCAGATGCAGCGACCATCACCCAGGCGACCAAGGGGTCGATGCCGACAGGCGCGCTAAAAGCCAACCATATTTGAAGCGCGAATCCGACCACCATCGGCGCAACCACGAAAGCCTGAATCAGCGGCTGCTGCGCTCTGTGATACGCCTGAAAAGCTTCGGCAGGGATTAGACTCCAAGTTCGATAGTTGACGAAGCGCTCCACGCAATCAGCACCGAAGCAATAAGCATTCAAGAGAACGAGTCCTGTGACGAGTCCTTGCTCGAGCGGTTTTAGCATGACGGAGACCTAAGCGGGTTAGAAGTTATAAGTCAACTGAGGAGAGATGAAGTTCAATCCATGACCGGGCGGGCTCTGCTTCAGAAATCCACCGGTAAAGAAATGCTCGTAGGCCAGCGAGCCGCTGAGATGCCGGCTGAAGGCGTAATCGAACTCCTGCTGGATTTGCGTGCCGATAAAACGTTCGTTCGAGTTTTCTGGTGCATGCGTAAGAATGCCGACGATGTTGTAGACGCCATCCTGTGAGGCCTGCCGCCACAGCATTTCGACATTCGTGTTTGTACTGGCTTTTCGGGTCAGAGCTGCCTTAAAGGTGGGCCGCACGATGATGAGATTGAATGGGCCGAGCAGAATGCTTTGGCTTAGAAAATTGCCATTTGGAAAAAGCGGGTTGAAGGTGCCAAGCGTGTTGTCGTGGGCATCGTGGTCTCCGCTCAGTACGCCTCCGTCAAGTTCTGGATGTGGCGCAAAGCGGGCGTGATTGAAGGTGTAGCCGAGGTGATATCCCGTGCCCCAGGCACCGATATTGCCCGTATTGAAGCGTCCAAACTGAGCGGTGTATTCAAAGTCATAGTCCCACGTCTGCGTGTGCGACCAGACACGCGCTCCCACGGTCTCGCGCTGCTCGCGGCCCGTGCCCTGGACGTAGCGAACCGACTTGTGGTCATAGCCAAGGTAGTAGAGATCGACATTGGCGTGGAACGACGGAATAGCCGTGGTTAGGTAAATCCCCCAGAGCTGTTCAGCGGGATTCGGTTCGTTGTTGAAGATTCCGGTCTTGACCTCCGTCGGGCGGACAGCAAGGCCGTCCACGGTCCAACGTCCTGCGTGAAGCATGAGTCGGAAACCATCGAATGGCTGCTGGACATTCAGGCCAGCGCCGGTGGCGATAAGGCGTGTCGAACCTAGTGAGATGAGCTGGCGGCCAGCCCGAATGGTGAGAGATTGATCCGGCGACTTCAACGGGGTGAAATCGACAAAACCCTGGTTGAAGTCGAGCTTCTCCTCGTCGATGCCAGGGCGCGGCCCCCCGTCGCGATCGTTCGTTAGGCCGCTGTTGAGTTGGACAAAGGTGCGGAAATGCTCGGTCAGGTGGAGGTCTGAGCTTATTAGGTAGCGCTGCTGGAAGTAGCCATTGTCGAGGGGCTGTGCCCCAAAAGCGGGATGGTCCTGATACTCGCCGCGCTCGCGTATCTGTCCCGTGATCGAAAGGAAGCTGGTCTCGTCCAGCGAAATGTAATGGAACCGGTCGGTCAGGTCCCGTTCGGACGACCCCGTCGCTGCGGGCCGGGCGAGATAAGACCAGTCGACGTCCCACACCTGTGGTGTGTACAACGGTGGGCTTGAAGTCTGAGCGGCAAGCCGGAAGCTGGCGCTGAATACTGCCAGTATGAATATTGTCATTACGAAAAGAGCGGCTCGAGCGTTCAACGATTGACCTTTCAAAAGACCTCGCCCGGATCGTGCAGTCCGGGCGAGGCAAGATGGGAACGCTACTAGAGCTTGGAGATGACTTCGTCGGAAAGTATCTGCTGGGCTTTGAGGCCGTCCGGACTGCCGAAATCGTTTTCGAGCTCGGTGACGATCTGGTTGACGACGCTGACCGTCGCGCCAAGGCCGCGGAGTCGATCAAACGTGGTGTCATCGCCGATTGTCGACATGGTGCCGCAGGCATCGGCGATGACATTCACGTTGTAACCCAGACGAACGGCATCCCGAGCGGCCCAGAACAAACAGATATCGGTGGTAAGGCCGGCAAGAATCAGGTTCTTGCGTCCCGTTGCCTTGAGGGTGGAAACAAGTTCAGGTTGGTCAAAGCAGCTCAGGATTCCGCCGCGCTTGAAGCGCGCGGCGAAGGCGTCCGGTGCTACATCCTGAATTTCAGGCAGCGTCGGCCCTACATACTCCTCCATGGTCGTCGTAAGAAAAAGCGGAATGGAGAAGGTGACGCCCATGCGGGCGAGAACACGGCAACTGGCGATGACCGTGGTCTTCGGCAGACTCTTGACCCAATCGATGGTCATGGTCTGGTGATCGACAAGCAGGATGATGCTGTCGGAGGGCGAGAAACGGGGTGCGACGGGTGCCATAGAAATCTCCTTGGTATGTTGATCGATAACTATTTAGAATTCTAATTGCTTTCTAAGCATAGCATCTCGGGGAATTGTTGAGAGTGGGGAATCAATCATCCGCACCAGCGGTGAACACTCTTCACAGGAAGGTCAAATAACCAGAAGCACGGTTGGACGAGGACAGCCCTATGCCCTGAATGTGTGTGGGTCAGTCCTTATAAACGCATCTCACGCCAGTCAGCGGTCAGCCAGCTCGGAACGGCGTCTGCGCAGTAAACTTCCGCCTGTGCGACTTGGCAGTACTTCAGGTTTAAAGCTCCTTGCTGAGAATGGTTTCTTATGTCACAGGCCGTCGCGGCCAGCTACGTAGCTGGAGAGTGCAATAAGCCTGTCAGCTTGAAACGGGAGGTCGCATCCTGCATTAAAGGAAGCAATAGTCGTAGGTGCATTGCAAACATTGCACGTCACTCGACGCTGTCAACGAGCAACGCAACATTCACCCTTCTGTGACTGCGTATTAACAACGCACTCCTAACGTTGGCGAATGCCAAAGCCAATTAGCCGCCTTCTACTGTCGAGTGGAGCCCTTTGCACAGGATTTTCGCTGCTTGTTCCCGCTTACGGGCAATCTACGTACGCGACGATTCAGGGAACTGTGCAGGACGCCAGCGGAGCCGCCGTGCCGAACGCAACGGTGACCATCACCAACGATGGAACCGGCACGCAGGAGGTTCTCAAGACCGGGGGGTCCGGCGAATACCGCGCCTTTGACCTGAACGCGGGCATCTACTCCATCACGTTTGCCATGCCGGGCTTCGGCGACCAGACTGTGCCTCATCAGACGGTACTCGCTCGGCAGATCATTCGCCTCGACGCAAGCCTCAAGCTTGGCGCCGTCGCCTCCGAGGTGCAGGTCAACGGCGGAGCTAACAACTTCACCGATGATGCCACCGTCTCCCACTCGCTCTCAAGCGCCGATATCAATACACTCGCCCTCAACTTTCGTGCGTCGGACTCCACATCACCCCTGTACGTCGCGACTCTCACGCCCGGCGTACAGACTGACCCGAGTGGCAATATTTCCGTCGCTGGCGGCTTTCCGTACACCACCAGCTACTCCATCGACGGCATCTCGACCGTGAACGCGCGCTTTAACGGCCCCAGCGTCAATCTCTTTCCGTCAGTCGAAGCCATCAGCGAATTCAAGGTCAACTCCGCCAACAACGACGCCGAATTCGGCCAGCCGTCCGACATCACTGTCACCACTAAATCCGGCACCAACAAGTTCCACGGCGGCGCCTACCTCTTCAACCAGAACAGTGCGTTGATTGCTGCCAACCCCGTCACGCGCACGCAGGGCCCACTCAACGCCAACGACTTTGGCGCTTACCTTGGCGGCCCGCTGACAATCCCGCACCTCTTTAACTCCAGGGGCAAGACCTTCTTTTTTGGCGACTATGAAGGGACACGGAAGGCCGAAACCGGCTCCATCGGCATCTCGGTTCCCTCAGCCGCGTACCGAGCGGGCAACTTCTCCTCGCTCTGCACCTCAGGCTTCGTCGCCGGCATCTGCACCACCGCGTCGCAGCAGCTTCACCAGCCGTTCAGCGCCGTCCCGTACCTGAACAACATGGTGCCTGTGAACGCATCCTCCGCGGCCCTGCAGAACGCGCTGTATCCCCTGCCGAACGGACCCGGCATCGCCAACAACTACAACGCGGCATTTCCGGGTAATTTCACGCTAAACAACGGCGATATCCGCATCGATGAAAACATCACCGAGAAGCATCACCTCTGGGCGCGCTTCGGCGGCAAAAACGTCAACCTGACCGGCACTGACGGCACCACCAGCTATGACCCGCAGAACGGCACTTTCGGCTCGCCCCAGCGCCTGCGCAACCTGGTTGCCGACTACAGCTGGACCATCACGCCCCACCTGGTCAACGAAGTCCGCGGAGGCTACTCAGTCGCCGACTTCCTCTCCAGCTACCCGCTTGCCGCGCAGGGCACCGCCATTCTCGCCAGCGCCGGCATCAGCGGTCTGCCCGCCGCGCCTCCTTCCGGTGGCGTTCCCGCACTAAACTTCACCGATGGCAGCTTTGTTACGGACAACCAGGATGGCCGCCCGCATGTGACCAAGAACCTGACCTACAACATCTCCGATCAGATCGTCTACGCCTTTGGTAAGCACGCTATCAAGGGCGGCGTCGATTACCAGCACTATCATTTTCAGGACTTCCTCAACTTCACCAACGGCGACCAATACGGCGACTACTACTTCTCAGGCCAGGTTACCGGGGCCTCTTACGCGGACTTCATTGCCGGTTTCCCAGTGGCGACCGACTTCTCGGTGGATGGCCCGGACGTCCAGCCCTTCGCCCACTCGCTCGGCTTCTATGTGCAGGATTCCTGGAAGGCGCTGCCGAACCTGACGATCGATTACGGCCTGCGTTATGAAATTCACCCACCCTTCAACGACGCCACAAACCAGCTTGCCAACTTCAACCCCAACGTCCCTGGCGGCCAGGTAATTGTGCAGGGCCAGGCCGGGCTGAATCAGGTCCTGCCCGTCTTTCGGACTTCTATCGGAACCACGTCGATCGTCACAAATACAACTGCGAACCTGCCTTACACGCTGCGCCAGACCTACTACGGCGATGTCGATCCGCGCCTTGGACTTACGTTTGCGCCCTTTCCCACGCGTGTGCGCAGCAAGACCGTTATCCACGCCGGCGTCGGTGTCTACACTGTGCCGGTGCTTGGCTCCGTGCTGTACTCGCTGGACGGCGTAGCCACCAGCAATTACCTGATCTTCCAGGATTCCGCTACGCAGGTCCTGCAGTTCCCCAACGTTTTCCCGTCCGGCGCAGGTGCCGGGGCGGCCGGTAAGCCAGACTTCCGCCGTGGCAACCAGATCAACCTTAAAGACCCGCGCCAGATTCAGTGGAACGGCTCCATCGAGCAGGGAATCGGCTATCAGTCGGTGCTGCGCGTGAGCTACACCGGCTCGCACACAACGCAACTGATCCAGAGCCCTGACCTGAACCAAGTTCCAGCGAACACGCTTGGCTACACCGCCTACGTCGCGAAAAACGGTTTGCCCTTCCCTAACTTCAACGCCGTCCTCACACGCTCCAACGGCCCCAGCGCAAAGTACCAGGCGTTCACGGCGGAGGTCGAACGCCGCTACGTGAAAGGACTTACTCTTGACGCGAACTACACCTTTGCGCATGACGTTTCCAATGCCCTCGGAGCCGTTCCGACCACGTTGACCGCGGAAAACGGTGCGACAATTCTCGATCGCTTCAACGAGGACGCCAACTACGGCAACGTCAGCTACGTGCGCCGAAACCGCTTCGTCGGCACCTTCCAGTATGATCTGCCGTACGGCCGCGGGCAGCGCTTCGGCGGCAAGCTCAACCGATCGGCAAACCTCCTGCTTGGCGGATGGGGCGTCGCCGGTATCCAGCTCTGGCAATCCGGCACCTTCCTAACACCCAGCTTCTCTGGCACTGACCCATCAGGCACAGGCGTGCTTACCCGCGGCGTCACCACAGCGCAGCGTCCGGACTGCACCGGGATCAGCCCCGTCGTCGCCGGACACACCCGCGCCAACTGGTTTAACAAGGCGGCTTTTTCCACCCCGGCCAACAACATCGGACGATTCGGTAACTGCCCCGTCGGGACGCTCGTGGGCCCCGGAACGGTGACCTTCGCTGGCACCGCAGGCAAAAACTTCGCCATCACGGAACGCTTCAATCTTCGCTACGAAGCCCAGGTGGCCAATCTGTTCAACCACACCAACCTCTCAGACCCGAATACCAACATCTCGTCACCCAGCTTCGGCACCATCTCCAATGTGCAAGACGCCAACACAAGCTACGGTCCTTCTGCCGGCCCGCGCAACGTTCAGATGAGCCTGCGCCTGACCTTCTAAACCTGGTAACGGAGATCAATGCGCCTTTTTGTCTTTTTGCTCGCCCTATCCCTGGTTCAAACTTTACCGGCGGTCGCCCAGAAGCCGTCGGTCCTCCTCATCTCCATCGATGGCCTGCGCCCCGATGCCGTCACCGCCGCCGACACCTACAACCTCAAGGTGCCGCACCTGCGCCGATTTCTGGCGCAGGGTACCTACGCCACTGGTGTCACCGGCGTGGTCCCGACCTTGACTTACCCCAGCCACACCACGCTCGTCACTGGCGCCACCCCGGCGGTCACGGGCATCAGCTCCAACACCACCTTCGACCCGCTCTTCCAAAACCAGATCGGCTGGTTCTGGTATGCCTCGCAGCAACACGCGCAGACGCTCTGGCAGGCCGCACACCAGGCCGGCCTTCGCACTGCCAGTCTCAATTGGCCGGTTACGGTTGACGCTCCCGGCATTGACTTCAACCTGCCCGAATACTGGCGTGCCAGCACCCCGGACGACCTGCTGCTGCTGCGTGCGCTCACCCGCCCACTCGGCCTGCAGGAGCAGCTGGAGTCGCAGCTTGGCCCCTACGTTGACGGCAACACGCTCACCATTGCCTCTGACCAGACCCGCACCCGCTTCGCCATCGCCCTGCTGCAGCAGCATCACCCCGATTTCTTCACCGTGCACCTCAGCGCGCTCGACGAGGAGGAGCACCTCAGCTCTCCCTTCAGCCCAAAGAGCAACGAGACGCTTGAGGCCATTGACACCATGGTTGGCGAGCTCACGGACGCCGCCCTGGCTGCCAATCCAGCTGCGGTCGTCGCCATCGTCTCAGATCATGGCTTCGCCCGCACCGACTTTCGCACTAACCTCTACGGTCCCATTCTGCGCGCTGGCCTGCTGACCACCGGGCCCGCCGCCGGCCCGCTCGGCGCACCAAGCTTTTCCTCATGGAAGGCGACGCTGTGGCCCGCCGGCGGCTCCGCGGCCGTGATGCTCCATGACCCAGCCGACACCGAAAGCCGCGACAAGATCATGAAGCTGCTCACGGATCTCGCCGCCGACCCCGCCAACGGCATTGACCGTATCGTGTCCGCCGCCGAACTCCACGCCAATGGTGGGTTCCCGCAAGCCATCGCCCTGGTCGTGCTGCGTCCGCCATTCCAGCTTGGCTACAGCTTCTCCGGTCCCGTGGTCACGCCCGCGCCGTCGACGGGCATGCACGGTTACCTGCCATCCAACCCTGAAATGCGCTCATCCTTCTTCATGATGGGCCGCGGCATCCGTCCCGCGCACGACCTCGGCCTTATCGACATGCGCGCCATCGCCCCAACCCTGGGTACGCTTCTCCACGTGACCCTCAAAGATGCGACCGAAAGCCCAATCCCACTGCAGTAAGTCTCCGGCTGAATACGACCGCTGCTTCGGACAGAGAAGGGGGCCTCAGGCGTCGCAAACTGAGGTCCATCTTGGTCTTCGCCAAGCCTTGATCAACATAGTGTGAGTGCGGAATGATGCTCTACGAACAACCCCCGACTAATTAGTTGGGCATCTGTTACGAAGATCACGACAGCGGCCCAGAGAAGCAACTTGAAGCAAAGTCCCGCTAGTCCTGAGCATGGATTGCAGCTTCAGGGCAGGTCCTCATAAACGCCGTTGTCGTAACCTGTGCATCGACCCTCCCCGAAAGCCGTGTTTTCGGCAGTTGGTCTGGTAAGAAGGCGGCTCCGACCCTCGAGTGCCGGCCGGCGTCGGAGTTGCCGAAAGCGCCGTTTTTCGCGCAGTCCCATTTGAGCTATATCTAGGAGATGACAAAGATCGAGAAAGTCTTGTCTTGCACGGCGGGAACTGATCCCCTGTTTTTGGCTCATTTTCTCTTCGTGGCTGGTCGGGTGCGCTTGGTTCTGAAGACAATGCCCGACGATCCAGCGACACCACCGACAGAAGTGCAGGCTTCGTTTCTGAACGCCGTGATCGAAAGTATCGAGGAAGATGAAGACGATCGAGACTCATGGCCTCTAGACATGGTTGGATTTGATTGTTACCCACAAGGAGAGAAATGGCGATTCGTGTTGGTCTGCGTGGGTGTCGAATGGTGTTGGCACTCTGACTGGCCCACACTTAAACCATAGCGAATCCATCGGTCTGACCCTACGGTGCTGCCGTTCAGCGTCTCTTCCTGCATCCCTGAAAGTCGGTGTTTTCGGCAACCTCGCCGCTTCCGCCCGCCCGAATCGGTCGAAGTTGGTGGAAAGACCGTTTCCAGGGAATAACTGATAATGAGGTATGCGAAAGCTTAGGCCAAGGACTGCGTCCTGTGTTCTGATCCTGCTCGGGTGTGTAGTATCGCGACCTGCGTTTGCACAACCGATCACGGTAAGAATCGTAAACGGAAAGACCGGTAAGCCTCTTAAGAAGGTGCGGGTCTACATCGTTCTGGGTGATCAGAAGAAACAACATCTGTTGGACCTCAGAACAGATCGCGTAGGAGAGGTCCGCTTTGATTCTGGGGAGGAAAAGACCTTCCAAGTACGACCTGTAGGTGAAGTAGCTTGCGGTGAGCAAACCATCGGCGCACCAGTTCGCGACTACCTCGTGAACACCGTTACGAGTGGCGGCGTCGTCACGCGGAACGACTGTGGGCCAATCACTCCCGCAGCCATCCCTGGCCAGTTGACGTACATAGCGCGACCCGCGACCTGGTGGGAGCTCTTTCGCAACTAGACCGACCATCTTCGATGCAGCACCCGACTCCCGCAAAGTCGTTGTTTTCGGCAACTCCAGAGCGCCGGATCAGGTTGAAGCAGCTTTCCTTCGCAGGAGGAAATAGAACGCGGCAGCAAGCACGACGCCGGTCGCTATACGTGAGCGCCGAAGGAACTCTGGGCTAGCCGTTCCACAGTCAGGGAAGATGCTGGCGAACAGTTTTCCTGGTATCAGAATCAGTTCGCAAGCCAAGTCCGCCCCTGAACCTGCGACAAAGTGGGGCTGCCAGGCTGAGACGCCCCATACCACCACGGCTGAGATCGCAATCGCGCAAAGGATCGGAAGCAGCTTGGATTTCATTGCCGAAAGTATAGCTCTACAAAAGTCGTGTTTTCGGCAGAAGTCGATCTTCCGGTCAGACGGAATTGGTCAAAACGCCGTTTTGCGGGAGCAACGCTCGGTTGAGCAAAGGCCGCGCTGATCCTCAGTGTTGACGTTGTCCTGCCAGCGGATCGCCAGAACCGCGCACACATAAGGCACGCATGAAGGAGTACGGGTACAGGAACCCGCTTGGCTGGTCGTTCGACTTTCCGTCGTTGAAGTCGAAGTAATAGTGGTATCCGGAAGTGCTCTTGCTCTGATCGTTGGCCCAAGGATAACCAGTTACGAACAAGTTCCCTTTCACATGCCACATCGTTCTGACACTGTTATCCCTGCGAGTTAGGCCCGGTGAATCGACTCCCTTGTCATAGAGGGGTTGCAACTCAAACATATTCGCGAGCCTCCAGTCCGAATACCCGGCTAGGTGGAGATCGCGGCAGTACTTCACGGCACTTTTGAAGTTCACATCTTTGCCGTTGTCCTTCCCAACCCACATAAGCCCCGTGGCAGGATCAGTCCAATATTCACGCAGTTGTGCTTCCTGTGGCAGCGCTTGCACCCTCACTGACGAGGAGACTCCAACGATGATGATGGCGAGAGTCACAAGAGTGGACATTTTCACTCGACGATTATAGCCAAAGGCAAGAGCTATCCAGAGAACGAATCCTTGAAAGTCGCATTTTCGGCAAAAGCCCCGGCTCTGAGGCTTGGGTGGCTGGCGAAGTTGGCGGTTGCCGACAACGTCGTTTTACGCGAACTAGCGCTGAAAGCCTTGAACCAGGCGAAGGTAAAATGGCGCTTATGTTTACATATCGTTTTCCAATTGGGCTCGCATTTGTAATTTGCCTGTGCATACCCTCGCCCTGTCTACCGGCTCAACAACAAACCCAGGGAGCCGCGAGCGACGCATATGCCCAGCTGGACGACGCGGGCGCACGCAAGCTTGTGAAGGGCTGCTCACTGCCGCATGAGGTCAGCGGACCGGGTGCATCAGGTAGCCAGATCGTGTTGCAGTTTACGGTCTCTGAAAAGGGGAAGTTGCTGGGTGTGCATCGCGTTCAGGGTGCGTTCACGCATCAGCTCAGCGCCGAGTTCGCGAGCTGCCACTTTGCTCCTTACAAAGTCAACGGCACACCAATCCCCTTTCAGGCCAACATCATCATCGAAGTCAAGTAAATTGCCGCAATTGCTGGGCTTGCCTTTAGGAGGCTATGCTCCCGTAAGGTCACAATTTTCGGCCAGAGCGAGGTCTCCTGCTGTCAGAGTTGGTCAAAACGGCGTTTTTCGCGAATCGCCGTCGTCCCCCTCCCTTTACTGGCGAGAATGCGACATATGGGGACTCATGCAGGGTCTATCCTGGGCCGGTGCCGCAACTTTGATCCGTCCGAATGACTTGGGTAAAATATGCCGATTCATCTCTCCCTTTTACGGCAGCTACCTATCCCTTTGTCGCTAAATCCGTCAATCGTCGAAGGTCAACAGCGAAACAGACATGAGAGGCTATCCGCAATGACGGACCAGAAGAGACGTGCAGAACCGGTGGCGGCAAGTCGCGTACAGATCGCTACCCGCGCTTTCTGCTTGGTGTTCGCGTTGTTTTGCTGTACGGAGCTGGCCAACGCGCAGTGCCGGTTTTTACCCGACCGAGCCCACCGGGAGATCACCTACAGATTTCATCCTGAGGTGACCCCTTATGGCCTAATTCTGCACGTCACTCTTGAGACACAAACCGAGCCGAGCGGTCAGCTGCTTCTAAAAGTTCCTGCGCAGTGGGCTGGGGAGCAGCTCCACGCCGTTTCGAATCTACGAACGGTCACGCCCGGGGCAACTCTGACAGATGGAGAGAATGCAAACAGCAAGCTCCTTCACGCGCGCCCGGGGCGGCCCGTTATCGTGGCCTTCGATGTGACAAAGGACTGGACCGGGGCACTGGCGCATCCTAAGCAGTTTCACCCTGTCTTGCTGCCAACGTACCTGGAGTTCACCGGAAGCAATGGATTGGTGGAGCCAGAGCAGCCGGACTTCGCAGAGGTCGTGACGAACTTCGATTGGCAGGGGCTTACTCCCGGATGGGCACTGGCGACGAGCTTCGGCGCAAGTGCCCCGGGCGAAAATCTTAAGACGAAGTGCCAGTCTGTGCTAGGGCCCTGGCGAGAGGTAGACCAAGGGCTTTATGCGGCGGGAGATTACAGGATTGATCGTTTTCAGATCAATGGCAAACCCGCGGTACTGGCTGTGCGGGGTACGTGGAATTTTACGGATGCACAGGCAATCAAAAGTCTCCAGGAAGTCATCGGCACTGTGCGTACCTTCTGGCACGACGATGATTTTCCATACTTCCTAGTGACTTTGAAGCCCTACGATCAGGATAGAGGCAGCAGCGATGGGAGCGCATTCACCCACGCGTTTTGGATGTACCTCTCTAAAGAAGACTCCTTTAACAACCTGCTCCCGCAACTGGCACACGAGGCGTTCCACGAGTGGAATTCTAAGCGGATGGGCTCGATGAGCAGCACGGCCGATCGCGAGACGGAGTGGTTCCACGAGGGATTTACTGATTACTACGGCCACTTATTGGTTTACCGCTCTGGTGCCGAGTCCACGGACATCTACATCAAGTCTCTGAATCGCGACCTGGCGCGCTTCAATGCAAACGCCAACGCGTACGTTCGCGGGCGAATGATTGCCTTGTGGCTTGACGGCACCATCAGAGAAGAATCAGGCGCCAAGCATTCCTTGGATGACGTGATGTTCAATATGGTGCGGGGTGCGAAGCAGCCACTGACAGAGCAGCGAATACTAGAAACCATGAGGCCTTACATCACTGCTGAAGACGCTCGCATGTTGGCGAGGGCTGCGGCAAAAGAAGGTGAAGTACCTGCGCCACAGCTCGCACCCTGGGTGGGAGCTTGTGAACGGGCAGCTTCAGTCGATCAGCCGACGTACGATCTGGGATTCGACCTAAACGCTTCCAAAGCAAAAATGGAGGTGACTGGCGTAACAGATGGTGGCCCGGCTTACGCGGCGGGTGTGCGGAACGGCCAGACGCTCAAAGGATGGTCTGTTGTGAGCGATCCCGACAAGATAGCGAGTGTAAGCGTCGGAACCGATGCTGGAACAAAAAAGCTCACATTCTACCCACGGGGGAACCCGGTCAAAGTGTGGCAATACATTCACGACGTAGCTCATCCATGCAAAGCACCATTCAGCTCCGGCCTCTGAAACGAGGAACAGGGTCGGCAATACTGCTCATCAACAGCTGCGAGCGAACGTAGGTCCGGCTAACGCCGCTAACACCAGTCAGCGGAGCGGTACGCTCAGGTCAAACTTCCGCTATTGCGACATATGAGGACTTGAAACTACCTCGCAGTACACGATTCGTGATTGTCTCGCGTTCAATAGCGGGCTGGACTGGCAGAAGCGGGTTTAGATCTCGACACGGCGGGCTCCGGACGTTCCGGCAGCGCCACTAGGGTTGCTGCAGACCCGGCATCTGAATCCGCGCCGGAACTTGGTACTGCGCGGAGGCTGAAGGTAGCAATTGCTCGGGGAACAGTATCTGAGCCTACTTGCAGAGTGCCCAGAATTTCCCGTTGTGAAGGCGTGTGATCCTGAAGTCGAAAAACAAGTATGCCAGGCCTTACCTCTACTGCGGAGATCACATCAAGGCCGCTAGTCTTCTTGCGAAGTTCAATCTGTTCTAAGGCTGCGGAAGAAAGCGGCTCCATCGGCAAGATAATACGGAGCGTAGGGCCGTCGGCGTTGTTGAAGGCCACCAACCACTCAAAAAGCAGGTGTCCGGCAGGCGTATCAGGAATGAGACCGAGCTGGTTTCCGAATCGAGGAAGGTGAACCACAATGAAAGGGTGAACGGTAGCAACGTAGCCTCTCGACCGGGCAGGTATGGGAGCGTCGGCGGGATCACCCAAATACACCGTGTCAATTTGAGACGGATCGTCGTTCGAACTATCCCGACCAGTGTTCGTCGGATTTGTAGGACCTTGCCCTGTGCTCGAATCTTGGCTATGCAGGTGCATCTGCTTCGTGTTGCCGAGGGAATTGCTCATCAAGCAAAGTAGGGCGGAAGCTGCGGCGGTCGCCAACAGGATCGATTTTGGATCGAGGAACTTCTGCTCGGTGAGGTGGAAGCTTGGAGCCGCGAAGCGGACAGGCTCGGGGGTAAGGGGCTGCTGCATCGTGGTGTCCTCGTACCTTCTAGTGAATCTTGGATACAGCGCTATCCGACCAGATGCATAACCGCTTATGAATATGGTACATTGATTTTGTGAAACGAGGGCTCGGTACACAGCTACGGCATCTAGTGGAGCTCCTGGACGGAGCAGTCGCTGAGGCGTACCGACGTGAGGGTATCCACTATCGCCCGCGGTACTTCCCTGTCATGCAGGCGCTAACCGCCTATGGTCCACTCAGTGTCACTGAGATAGGACAGGCGGCAGGCATCACTCAGCCCGCCGCAACACAGACAGTCGCTCTCATGGTCCGGGACGGCCTCCTCGCTTCGAATCAGAGCGAAGCAGACAGCAGACAGAAGGTGATCAAGATCACGTCCCAGGGGGAGGATCTGCTTCCGCGTCTTCAAGCGTGTTGGGATGCGGTCACAGCAGCAGCAAGGTCTTTGGACTCAGACCTGCCGTTACCAATATCAGAATTCCTCGACCTCGCGATAGAAGCTCTAGCTCACAACAGTTTCGATTCGCGCATCCAGGCCGCTGTGAGAGGGGGTACACCAAGGGATGGACCCCCAGGACGGAAGGTCACGCAAGCTCTTCGCGCCAATCCGTGCATAAAACAATAAACGATGGAATGTCGCAAGCAGCGCAAAGTCAAAGTCAAACCTTTGAAAGTGATCGGGTGTGAGATGCGTCTTCGAAGCTGGTATCGGCCTGAAATGTTCTGTACCGCTGCCCTATCTATTTTGGGATGGGTGGCACCTTTTTCACTCAACGCACAAACATCCACTCCGAGTACACCTGCCGGTAGAACTCTCCAAGCTTTTCTGGATGCTTTCGACAGTGGTGATCTCGCTAAGTTGCAGGCGTATGTAAAAGAGTACGACTCCCCAGAACCCGCTACAGGGTTGCAGGCGTTCAGCAATCAGACAGGCGGTTTCGATCTCCTGTCCATTCGGACCTCAACTCCTGACAGCATCACCTTCATGGTGAAGGGCCGGACCGACCACCTGACGGCATTCGGCAGTCTGCGTCTCGCTAGCACAGAACCTGCCAAGGTCAAATCTCTTATGATTAGGGCCATGTTCCCGGGCTCCAAGCTCGACCCTATCGTTCTGACGCCGTCTATCCGCGAAGCGACGATACACGCGATCTGTGCACGTTTAACGGAATACTACGTGTACCCAGAAGTCGCGAAACGAATGATCGCCACGCTTCAGGAGAACGAGAAAAAAGGCAAGTACAGCTCCATGACTGATGGCAATGACTTCGCTGAAGCCCTGACTAAGGATCTTCTTGAGGTCAGCCATGACAAGCACTTCTTTGTCAGCTATAGCCCCTTCCTAGTTCCCGGTCGAAGCGACGACGGCAAACCCACTCCTCCCACTTCAGCCCAAACGGCGCAGTTCAGGCAAGACGTTGAACGAGGCAACTGTAGTTTCCGTAAAGCCGAGTGGCTGCCTGGTAACATCGGTTATCTGAAGCTTGACGCCTTTGAGGACCCGGACATCTGTGGGCCTGTAGTTGACGCTTCTATGA
>CBDCAQ010000011.1:0-6670 GCA_965214005.1 Bryobacteraceae bacterium | reverse complement strand
AGCATCTTCAGGCGATCAGGTGACTCCACCTGATCGCGATCTGCTCTAGCGAGGGCAATAACATACCTGACTCAGTGTTGCGGATCGGCAACGGATTGCAGGGCTTGACCAACCCGATAGCGCGATAGAGCGTATCCTTTTTGGAGGAGCACATTATGGAGATGGACCCCTCTCTCAGGGCGGAGGTGCAGACAGAAATCGACGCCGCTCAAAAAGATACGCGAGACAGTTTCTACGTGTGGTGGTGGGTAAACGTCGCCCTAGGGTTCCTTATAATTGTACACCTCTCCTTGGCACTTTCGCCAGCGCTGATATAAATGTGGTAAGGGTTTACTCAGCAATCGGATCAGCGGCAGCGGGAATGTATACATTTCTTAAGCCGGACAGATTGGCAAGCGCTTATGACTGGGCATGTCAGCACGTTTGGAAAACCGACATTGATTTCAACTGTAAAAAAATTGACTCGCAGGAAGTAGCCAATCGTCTTAGCGAGGCAGTATCAGCCACAACGTTTACATACGTTGCAATTGATGCAAACAAAGGGGCCGCAAGGCGGAGAAAGAAACCTGAGATTATCGCTGGGAAGTAAGGATACGCAGAGACATGACGCTTGCCGACGAAGCCGAGATCCGCGACGGCGCCACCCCTCTCGGCTCTGCTGTCACAGAAGCCGCGAATCGTGCCGAGGTTACGGCCCTCCCGAACCGATGCGGCTATAGGGTCTATCGCTTCGAGGCTGACATCGACGGTGAGGACATGGTGCTGATGGCGCCCGGCGGTCATCTCCGCCGCGTCCAGCTCAAGGGCCGCCCCTACGTCGAGTGGAAGCGCTACGGCGGCCGAGACCCATGGATGCTGTTTCCGTCCGCGCCTTGGCGTCCCGACGCGGGGCGGACGTGGTTTCTCCTGCCGCATGATCCGTTCTTTGCTTGGGTGAAGGCTCGCCACGGCCACACGCCGAAGTGGGGCGATGTCTGGCACTACCCATCGGTGGGCAAGGATCTCGGCGCCTACCTCGCGGAATGGGCCGTGAACCTTCCTGAAGCGGTTGCGGAGGGTTGATACGATGGCGGACGGACATCTCATCGCTGGGGCGGATCTGGAACGCTACTGGCGACTACACGATGTTCTTGCTTCTTTTCACAAGATATTCAACGAGCATCAATCAACGGACGATCGCACAATTGCGATTATCGCGGCGACTTACTTAGACGAATTGCTTGAGAACACCCTAATCAATTTTATGGTCGATGATGAAAAGGAGGTAAAGCGGCTAGTCAATTTCGATGGCTCAATGGGAACATATTCAAGTCGTGTTACTTCGACGTACTGCCTCGGCCTGATTCCTAAAATTGTGCGAGACGACCTTCGGTTTGTCGGAAAGATACGGAATAAGTTTGCCCATCAACTTGAAGCGTCGTTTGACGAGGAGGCTATCCGTGCTTGGTGCTTCTCGCTCAAGTGGCACGAGTTCTCGATGATGATGAAGCCGCCCGAAGGCACGACTGCAAAAGAGGTGTTCAAGGTCGGCGTCAACCAATTGATCTCCTATATGAACGGCATCGTGGGTGTGGCCCGCTTGGAGCGACGGCAGGCGGCAGGCGGCAGTCACGTAACCGTCCTCGCATCCTAGTGCTGCTGAAATGGTGACAGCGATGGTCCGTTTCTGCTTGCGAGCGTCGATCCGCCAAACCGTCGGCTGGAGCTTGAGCGAACGTGGTGGTGCGCCCCTAATGACGTCTCGGCCCCCTTGCCGTCTCTTCGCTGGTGTGAGACTCTCGATCGTCGGGGAGTGGTCATGCGAGCGGTTGTCATTGATGCGTTGTCGGGGCGGCAGGTACCAGCCGGGCCCGAAGAGGTCGACGCCACTCAGCCGCTGATCTACTACCTGACACAACGTCTGGGATGGAATCCCAGGCAGATGATGGCCCGTCCTCAATGGCGAGTACCGAAAAGCCCATCGGGCTCTAGAACGGCGGGCTACCCATGCGACATAGCGATTTTCGACTCCCCTGAGCATGTGGGCGATCCGAGGCATGTTCGCGTATTGTGCGAGTGCAAGGCTCCTAACATCGACGAAGGGATCGACCAGCTCAAAACCTATCTGAGCCTCGAGCCTGAGGCTCGGCTCGGCATATGGTTCAACGGTCAACGCCACACTCTGGTCTTCAAGCTTGCGGATCGCTTCGTTGTCTCGGAATACAGCCCCATTCCGCGCCCTACAGATCCGCTTACGCCTGCGGAGGCGAACCCCCCTCGCACGTACGATGATCTTCTTCCCCCTCCCAATATGGGAGAAATCTTCTGGCGCTTGCGCGATCGTATTGCCGCCCAGGACACGAAGGTCAATCGCGATGAGTATATTCTCAATGACTTAGCCAATCTACTCGTCTGTAAGATTGCGGATGAGCAACTTGGTGAAAGTGAACCCGAGCGACATCTCGCTTTTCAAAGCGCTGGAGGTCCAGAGCTTACAGCCCAAGCGTTACGGCACTTCTTTCAAGATGTGAAACAACGATTGCCGTCCGTCTTCACAGACGAGTCAGATCGTATTCATATAGATGATGCTAGCCTTTTTGCAGTCGTAAAAGGGCTAGAGCATTATAGACTACTTGGATACGACAGACATGCGGTCGGAACCGCCTTTCAGATATTACGCGGCAGAGCCCTGCAGGGCGAAGAGGGGGCATATTTTACGCCCCCACCTGTGGTTGATTGTGTCGTTCGAATAGTAGACCCCGATCACAAGTCACGACTTATAGACACAGCATGCGGCACAGGAGGATTTCTTGCGGCGGCTCTGGATCATGTGTTTGAAGCCGTAGATCAACGCCCAGGTTTATCGGCAGAGGTGAAGCTCCGAACAAAAAGAGATTGGGCTCACAACCAGCTCAATGCTGCGGATAAAGACTTCGTTTCCACCAAGCTCTGCAAGGCGTATCTCACGCTTTTGGGTGATGGAAGAGCGCACGTCTATCGCGCGAATATGATTGATCGCCGTGAATGGTCCTCTCGAACGGATGACTTGGCTCGTTTCGTAGCGCCAAATTCCTTCGACATCGTGATGACGAATCCTCCTTTCGGAAAGGATCTCGTTGTCAGCCCAGAAGTAGGACAGCAGGAGGAGCTCAAAACTTGCCAACAATGGAAATTTGATGGGGTTCAGTGGGAACCTTCGGGAAGGTACATCGAGCAGCAGATTGGTATCGCGTTTTTCGAACGAAACATCAACCTTCTCAAGGAAGGCGGACGTCTAGCAATCGTGTTGCCTGAGACTTTTCTTTTCTCAAAGTCATTTCGCTGGTTCGTTGACTGGATCTCACAATCGTACACCATCACTCACGTCGTAGACGTTCCAATGGTGGCGTTCGAGGAGTTTTGCCGGGCAAAAACGTGTATTCTATTTGTCACCAAGTCTGCTCCGGCACCTGGGCATCAGGTTTTGATGAGCTTCCCTAAATCCATTGGTCAAGACAAAAAAGGAAATGCATTATACCGCCTCGATGAACATGGCTCAAGGAACGGCGACCTCGATAATGAGATGGCGGAAGCGGTTGAAATAATTGTAGGCCGAGAATACCGCGGAACACAGCGGCAATTACAGAAGCGCTCTAACTCGCGTTTATGTTTCTATGTCAAGCAGACTGACGCTCGCTCCCGTGGTATAATGGTTCCTCGTTTCTGGTGGAGAGATGATACACGAGCGCGCTTGTCGAATTGGCAGAAAGGTTCCAAGTCATACGAATTGGTGAGCTTGGGTGAACTGGCCGACGAAGGGGCGGTTTCTACATTCGAGGGTCATGGCTCTCCGCCCGGCAATGCTCGTGCCACTGGCGAAATTCCTTATGTCAAAGTCACCGATCTAAAAAACTGGCGGATCAATGAAAATCCGACAAATTTTGTGCATCACAAAGTCGCCGATAAGCTGAAAGGCAAAGGGGTGGTGCCGATGTATGGCGATCTTATAACACCAGCTCGGGCATCATCCAACATCGGCCAGTTTTGTATGGTGCTGCCGTGGCAAACCAATATCCTTTTAACGAAGGAGGTTCTTATCCTGCGGTGCAACCCAACAGATACAGCTATGAATGGGTTTTTATTACTGGCTATGCTTTCATTGAAAGACGTTCAGGAACAGTACAAAACGCTTGTTCTCATGCAAACAAATCGAGAGCATTTAGGAGATCACTGGAGAGAGGTTATTCTTCCTATTCCGATATTGAAAGAAGATCGCGAGCACATTGCTAAGTCGGTGCGGGCATACTTTGAGGGAATTATCAAGGCCAAGCAGTCGCTAAGTGAACTTGATTCACTTATTGATCCTACGTTGTTCGGAAGCCGCCCTTAGTATCAGGCCCTTCCGATCTGCCCATAAGGCGCCTCGGAGAACGCCTCCCTGAGAACCGCTATCACGGTTGGATGCACGTCATAGACGGCAGCTCGATGGACCGGGCGCCCGTGGACTCCACGAGGCGCGTGCAGCCCCTTTCGTTCAGGGCGAAGCCAATGGTGGGATCCGTGCAGATCGCCCACGTCACGGCCTCCCAGGCGTTCTCCGCGCGGCTCCAGCGGGCGCAAGCGTGGTGGATCGCTTGCTGGACGCCGGGTTCCTCGCGAAGGTCCAGCACTAGCGGCCCATCTCAACAAGCGCCTTCCTGGCCCACGCCACGGCCTCAGGGGTGGGTTCCTCGCGGATGCGGTTAGCGAAGGCCGCGTGCATGGGGAGAACTTGGCCCATGCTGGCGATCTCCCACGTGAAGTCGTGGGACAGATCGCTGATGGACTCGGCCGTGTGGTAGGTAGCGATATGCTCAATCCACCAGTCTACCGCCTTGAGTTCGTCGGCCGTGAAGACGGATAGGTCCGGCGCCGACGTAGCGGTGGCCCGCTCCAGCTTGCCCTCCCATACAGTCCTCACGGTGCCTTCGCGCTCCAGCTCGGTGCGGATCGGCATCATGGCGCGCGGCACGGGACCGTGCTTCTCGCGGACGTAGGTGGCCCCTGTGATGCTCTTGCCGGTGAGGACGTAAACGCGCGACTCCGCGAACCACAAAACCTTGTTGAGTTTCGTGGCGCCGAACCAATCGCGCTTGCCGGCCTTCCATATGACGTAATGGACCAGCCGCTTGAACTTCTCGCGGTCGAATTCCATGACCTGTTTCCTGGCCAGAACAGCCCATCCATGTTCAGTTGGGCGTGAGGCGCGGCCTCCGCTTGCGGTCTTCCTCTTCGTCGTACCTTGCCTGTTCCTCGGCGACCTTCTCGGGCGATACCGTCACCAAGCGGCGCGCGAGGCTGCGGAACCGCTCCATGGGAGCGATCCCGTCGGCCTCGTCCCTGTCGTCGTCCTGCCTCTCAGGCGATGGCTTCTCCGTCATCCCCGATCAACTCCTTGTAGGTGAGCCGAAGCCCGTTCACCCAGGATAGCACGGAGGTGAAGCGCCCGAAACCAGAGAGCTTCCGTTCGTTCAAGCGGAACACCTGCTCGTCGATGTAGCGGAACAGGTGGAAGGGCTCAACGCTGATGTAGGTGCCCTTGAGGCCGCGTTTCAGGAGGGACCAGAAGTTCTCCATCCCGTTCGTGTGAACGTTGTCGCGGACATACTCGACGGCGTGGTCCACGAACTCGTGCTTGTAGCTGTCGGACAGGCCGCGATAGCCGTCGTGGGCGTCCGTGTAGAGGGCTGAGCCGGGTTCGACGTGCTTACGGACTTCGGCGTGAAGGACGGCCTTCTGCGTGCTCTCCACGACGCGGGCGCGGACCTTGCTCGACTTGTCCCCGGTGCCGCGTTCCAGGATGCCCATGACGATCGCCTTGCCGGCGCCGCCCGTGCCCTTGATCTTCTGCTCGCGCTTGTCGCGGTGCATGTTCTTCGCGAGGCCGCCGACGAAGGTTTCGTCCGCCTCGACGTTCCCCTCTGCCTTGAGCAGCGTGCCGGCCTGCATGGCGAGGCGGATGCGGTGGAGCATGAACCACGCCGTCTTCTGCGTGACCCCGATGGCGCGGTGGATCTCGTAGGACGACACGCCGTTCTTGCAGTTCGCGATCATCCAGATGGCGACGAACCACTTGTCCAGGCTGAGCGGGCTGTCCTCGAAGATCGTGCCGACCTTGGCCGTGAACTGGCGGCGGGAGTGGATCGCCTTGCACTCCCACATCCTGCGCGTCTTGATGAAGCGCACGTCCTTGGAGCCACACGTCGGGCAGCACACACCTTCGGGCCAGCGAAGGCCGACCATGGTGGAGAGCGTCACATCGGGTTCCGCGAAGTGGCGGATAGCATCGACGAGGGTGAGAGGTTCGTTGCTCATGGGCTCACCCTAGGCGGGGTGGGCTACTGAGTCAAGTATGTTATTGCCCTAGCGAGGAGGGGAGCCATAGTCCGGATGCACCACATCGCGCAGGGCCGGAAATCACTTACGGGCACGGGAATGCCAGGGTCGTGAATCCTCCGCAGGGCCATCCGCGGCGTGCGTCGTCAACCGACCGGCTCGGCCGCGAGCGCCAGCCTCGCCAGCGCCGGCAGCGATCGCGTGCCCGTCTTGCGCATGATCGAGGCACGATGGTTCTCGACCGTACGTCGGCTGATCCCGAGGTCGGCGGCGATGTTCTTGCTGGGGTGGCCGGCCAGCACCGACGTCATAATCTCGCGCTGACGTGGCGTGAGCC
>CBDCAQ010000010.1:0-80216 GCA_965214005.1 Bryobacteraceae bacterium | reverse complement strand
AGCACTGACACTGGCTGACTATCGCTTGCCACCAGATTGATGGAAATTTCAGGGTTTGTAATGTACTTTGCAAGCTTTGTCTTGAGTTCCATTTTCAACCCGGCCAGACTCTGGCCCGCTGCCTGAACCCTGCCGGCAAGAGGGAGGTCGATGAAACCGTTCGGATCAATACGAAGAGGTTTGTCGGAAATGTCATCCAAATCCGTTACCTGGATCACAATCTGGTCGCCGTTGCCAAGCGTGTACTCCGGACCCGCAGAAGGGCGCCGCTGCAAAGTAGTTTGCGCGGTGGCACCCAGACTGAACACCAAGAGAAGACTTGCAACCAGAAGTTTCATCGTTTGATATCTCTATTCTCCTCAACGTAGACGCCAGAATGGAAGCATTCGATGGGCTGCGTCGGCTTGTGACGACAAATGAGGCGAACTTGGCCTGAAGTGCGCGTTTATTTCTTTGGGATGTTCTGAAAGATAGCTCGTAGATCTACCATCACCGACGTACATAGCCTTTATTTGAGATATGTTGAAGGTCGTGAACGCTCGTATCCATCAAACGCGAAGGACAGGTGCTTGAACGACTCCGCGAGCCCCCCCCCGCCATCCTCAAAGCTTGTTGTCGTTCACGCCGGCGCACGCGATGCATACCAAGTGGCGCTCGCCCTTGAACAGGCCGGCATGCTTGAAGTGCTGGTGACCGATCTGTTCTGGCCAGCTGATAAACCTTCTCTCCGCCGGCTGGTTCAGCGGTTTACTCCTCGCCTGTTGCCTGTGCTGGAGCGCCGTAGCCGCCAAGGTTTATCTTTCGGCCGCGTCCAGCTCAAGTTTCTTCACGGCTTACTCTCCTTTGTGCTCGATAATCTGCCCCACGTGCCTTTTTCCTGGCGACGCAAGGCCACACGCATAGCGGATTCCTCGCTTGGAACCACCGCGGGCACCCTCGCCCGTCGTACTGGCGCGGGCCTTCTCACCTACAGCTATACGGGTTACGAGGCTATCCAAGCCTTCGGACTGCCAGCCATGCTCTTCCAGGCGCATCCCCATCCGGCGACGATCCGCCGTATCCTCCTGCAGGAGCTGGCGGACCACCCAGAATGTGCTGTCTCTCTGCAGCAGGAGTGGGAGCTTGCCCTGCCTGACGACGACTATGACCACCTGGTTGAAGAGACCACCATGGCCCACAGCTATCTTGCCGCCTCCAGCTTTACCCGCGCCAGCCTTGTCGAGCATGGCGTCCCGCCGCACGCCATCACAGTCGTGCCTTACGGGGTTGATCTCGATCGCTTCCACCCAATGCCTGGCAAAACCATCCCTCAAGAAGGCCCGCTTGAACTGCTTTTCGTTGGCCGTATCAATCAGCGTAAGGGCATAACCTACTTGCTCGATGCTCTTCGCCAATTCGATTCCACCCAAGTGCGGCTTACTGTTTGTGGCCGCGTCGTGGATGATCTCGCACTCTTTGCGCCCTTCGGTGATCAGATCCGGCTGCGCCCTTCCGTCAGCGGCTCCGAACTGGTAGAGGCTTATCAGCGCGCTCACTTGTTCGTCCTTCCATCTGTTGCTGAAGGATTTGGCCAAGTGCTTCTTGAGGCTCTGGCCTCCGGCCTTCCCATCCTATCCACCACCCATACCGCTGCGCCCGATCTGATTGAGAATGGTGTTCAAGGCTTTATCATCGAGCCGCGCTGTACCGATCTGCTCGTAGAGAAGATCGCCTGGGCTGCCAGTTCTAGTCATCGCCGGCAACTTGCCGTTATGGGAATAGAGGCCAGAAAATGCGCGGAACGCTTTACCTGGGAGCACTTCCGCGAAGGCGTCGTCCAGGCAGCATGCCGTTATCTTGCCGAAGCTGATCTGCCGGCTCTACACAGATAATGTACAAACTGTCGCCAAACGTCGACACGTACAACTTTGGTACTTTGCTTTTTCGTCACACTGGATGTTGAATGAAGCATGCGCAAAATCGCACTTGCCTCCTCGCAAAAGCCGTTTGAATCAATTCACAGGAATTTAGCTATGGATCAACCAATTCTCTCGGTTTCTACCGTAAGCGACGGCCTGATTGTGGCGTTTCGCAATGGCGAGCGCGGCTACTTTTCAGCCGAGTTCTTGCTTGAGCACCTGGGCCTTGGGTCAAATCAGATGTTTCTTGATTACGATCCCAGCCCAAAAGAAATTGCTGCTTCCTCGCATCGGCTTACGCTCGTCAGTTAGTCGGCCGCACGTCTGGTTGTAGAGAGCAGATCGTCGCGAAGAGTGCGCGCACGCGTTTCCCAGGTGCCGTTTTTACTGGCCAGCCAGCGTTGCTCTATCAGCCCATCGTTGAAATCAAGCGTTTGTAATGCTTCGATCGCAGCTGCCAGTTCCTCCGCCGTGTCCACCAATATAAGAAGTGGCTCTTTTTCGAGCAGCTCCGCAAAGCCGCGAGTCGCAATCATGGGCCGCAGCGCTGCCAGGTGTTCGTAAAACCGCGTTGAACTCCCAGAAAACGTAGGTTCTTTTTTGCGGTAAGGCAATACCGCTACATCCAGACAGCGCGCGTAGGACTGCAGCGCTCCATAGGGTTTGGCACCGGTAAAGTGTGCATGCTGCTTTACCCAGGCACGCGCCTCGCGCTGTGCAGGGTCCGCGATCGATCGCTCGGATGGTCCGACAAAAACCCACTCGATGCCTGGTGTCAGGCGGACAGCCATTTGCAACAACTCCCAGTCCATGTTGCCGGAAAGATCGCCTAATACGCCGGCAAGCGGACGACGAAGGCCGGCAAGATCGTCGGGCAACGGACCTGGCTCGAGAAGCGGCGCGTCAGCCACGTTGCTTGCACGCGTTGCATTGGGAATGATCGTGATGCGATCTAAAGCACATCCCGCATTGCGGCACAGGTGCTCCGCAATGCGGCGCGAATTGGGGTAGACCGCCGTTGCAACTTGGCACATACGCTGCTCAAATTCGTTTACCTGTCGCGCATCCAGACCTTCATACGCGGAGGTCAGATCAGTCGAGTAATAGGCCACCGGACCCGGCCAGCGCTCTGCCACGGGAGCATAAAAAGGAGTCGAGCAGATGAGTGGCGCATGCACCGGCTCCGGCGCATTGCGTAGCAGACGGCGCAGAATGGCTTGCTCGAATCGCATGATCTGCCGCAACGGCGTCCGTACGTACCCACGCTGCAACGGGAATCTATAAATATCTAGCGGTGGATCGGCCAGCACGTACTGGCGTGTCCAATTCTGCACGATACCGGTCCAAAGCATGCGCGGCTCCCAAGCAGTCACCGGCTCTATGAGAGACAGCGCGGAGCCAAATTCCTTCATCCAGATGCTGCCAACATCAAGAATCTGCCAGGGTCCGCCTTGGTTCTCTCTTGTCAAGTTCTCGTTTGCTTTCTTTGCTTGTGTTCTACTTTTGCATAAAAACAACCTCTCTGCTGTATACAAAAGTTGCATCCGGTACACTAAAAGGACTTAGGCCAAGGACATCCCTCTCATCATGAAGCTCACCACTCGTGTAGTTGTGCCGTTTTGCGGAACCGCAATGTGTCTTCTTGGCCTACTTGGGATGACTGCCTCGGCTTTTGCTCAAACTCCGTCTTTGCACATTACCTATGGCAATAAGGGCGTGCAAACGCTTTCATTTGGCGGCGTAACTCTGGAAGATACGGGCGCTTTTGGTGGGGATTCCTTTCATATATGGCACATGAAATCCACCGACTTGAACGGGAACACAATCCCCGGGTGGGGCGAGAACACCGTTGGTCAGAATTGGAACGCAGCCAGCCAAACCGAAACCTACACCTTTCCGTGGGGCAGCATCGGTACCCAGTTCGTACAACAGGGCAATACGCTAAACATCATTGTGACGGAGAAGAACAATGCTGGCTCCGGCATCAACTTCGATGGCGCGGAAATCTACCCTTTCGCTCTGCATTTTCCGCAGGACCCAGCGGGTTTTTCCGGTTATACCCAGCAAGCCGTGACCACCACCGGCCCCGGCGTCAGCACCGCGGACTTTGGCACCGGGGTCGTCACCAACGTCCTTCCCGATGAATCCGTCCCCATGTATGTAGGCTGGAAGAACGTGGGTGCCAACACCTACAGCCCCATGTTAACCACCTCTCCACCCGATGGTCTCGCGACCTTTTTGCCTCACACTGATCGGCCCGTAGCCCCGGGTACCAGCTTCACGTTTACTGTTTCGCTGCGCTTTACTCCACCGGGCACCCCAATCAACGCAGCCGACGCCTACACAAGCTTCGCCACGCAGTATCCCAGCCAGCTCAACTGGACCGACCGCCGCATCCTTGGAACCGCGTACCTTGCCAGCTCACCAGCAGCTAACGGCGACAGCTCTCAGCCCGGGGGCTTTCCTACCAACCCCCGCCGCTACTTCAACGATGCTTCTGTTGATGTCACTACGGCAGCCGGACTGCGTATATTTCAGAAGCGGATGCTCACGCAGGCTGCCGCTCTCGTGACCAATACCCAGGCGCTGAACGGCCAAGGTGTCATCACCTGGGATATCGAAGGCGAGCAGTATCCGCAGAGCACCAGCTATGTCTGCTCCCCGGATCAGGTCGCCACGCTTGCGCCGGAAATGGAATCCATCATCTCAGACTCGAGCTCCGCTTATTACGGGCAAAAGCTTGATGACGCCTATTTCAAAACAATCTCGTCGGCCAGCCTAAAAGTAGGTCTCTGCCTGCGCCCGCAGGTCTTTACCCTGGCCGCCAACGGCACCGCCTCACAGGTCTTCCTCACCACAAACGCCAAGATTGTAGCCAACCTTGAAAACAAGGCCCGCGTCGCTAATTCGCGTTGGGGCGCAACCATCTTTTACGTCGACTCCACTGTGGACGTCAATGGCGGAACACTTGATCCCGCGATCTTCCAGCAGCTCATCACTGATCTGCCCGGCTTCCTCTTCATTCCGGAAGAATCTACCCCGCGCTACTACGCCTATAGCGCACCGTTCTACTCCTTCATTTTCCATACGACCGTAGGAACTCCAGCCGAGATCTACAAAATGTACCCGCACGCCTTTGGGGCCAACCTGATCAACGATGTTTCAGCGTCCACCTTGGCTGCCTATCAGCCGCAGCTCACGCAGGCGGTTGCTGCAGGTGACATCCTGATGGGGCACGCTGACTATTGGCAGGCAAACGACCCCACGCTTGTCGCTATCTATAAAGCTGCAGGTGCAACCTCCACCAACCCACCCACTCCGGTGACACCGACCATCAACTGGGCCGCCCCTGCCGGCATTGTTTATGGCACTCCACTTTCCGCCACGCAGCTCAACGCCACCGGCAACGCGCTCGGCAGTTTTACTTACAGTCCCGCCCAGGGCACCGTGCTGACCGCTGGAACCACCACACTGCTCACCACTTTTACACCGGCCGATACAACCAGCTATCGCTCAGCTTCCGCCTCGGTGACTCTAACCGTTGCGCAGGCAACCCCCACGCTCACATGGAATGCGCCGGCAGCGATCGCAACCAGCTCCGCCCTTGGTCCTGGCCAACTCAACGCAATCAGTAACGTCCCGGGCACTTTTAGCTATAATCCCGCAGCCGGCTCCGTCCTGCCTGTAGGAACCACCACCCTCAGCACCAGCTTCCTTCCTGCCGACACACTAAACTATCAGGCAGCGATTCTTAGCGTGCCGCTTACCGTCACCTCTACCATTCCTACGGCCACAACCTTATCCTGGCCTTCCCCCAATTCCATCGTGTACAGCACTGCCCTTGGCCCCGCGCAGTTGAATGCTACTGCCAGCGTACCCGGGAGCTTTACCTACAACCCAGCAGCGGGCACAATTCTGAACGCCGGGATCAACATCCTGCACGCCAACTTTGCTCCAGCCGATACCGCGCACTACGCGACCGGGTCCGCCACCATCAGCCTCAACGTTCAGCAGGCCACCCCTGTTCTTTCCTGGGGTGTTCCCGCAGCTATCTCATATGGCACACTGCTGAGCGCCACACAACTTAACGCCAGCGCCAACGTCGCTGGCTCCTTCAACTACTCCCCCGGGCCTGGCGCACGGCTCAATGCTGGCGTAAACACGCTGCAGCTCAGCTTTTCTCCGGTAAACAATAACAATTACCGCGCAACCACCGGGACGGTCCAGGTAAACGTTTTGCAAGCGAAGCCTACCATTAGCTGGGACGCGCCGGGATCCATCGTAGCCGGCACGCAGTTGAGCGGCACGCAGCTAAATGCCACCGCCAACGTTGCCGGCACGTTCACCTACTCGCCCTCTTACGGAGCAAGCTTCCCAGCTGGAATTCAACTCCTGAGCGCGACCTTTTATCCCAGTGACACCACGAACTACACCTCCGTTACCGCCAGCAACGCCCTCTCGGTGACTGTACCTGCCACCAATGCCCCTGCCGGCAACCTCGTTATCCTTTCACCCTCCGCAAGCGCCATTGTTTCTGGCCAGGTTACCGTTGCCGCACGCTGCATGGTCAATCTGGATCCTGCCGGCAGCTACCTCATGGCGGATGGGGTGCAGGTAGGCGAGCATCGCGTGTCGAGCGGGCCTTTCGTCTACCCGCTGGATACCACAACTTTGAGTAATGGGCCCCATCTGCTGCAGATTTGGGCGCATGACATTGGCAATAACGTCAACCTGTCGCCTGTCGTCGTCATTCAGGTAGCCAATTAGCGCCTGTGTAACGTCGTAAAGCAGGTGCGATCCACTCATAAGATCAAAATGTTGGCGGCCGTCGCACTCTATCTGTGTGCGTTGCTGCAGTTCGTCCGTTTCTATGTACAGAACACCGTTTTCTATCTGCGTATGCCCGCATATCTCAGCGGGCATGAGCGCCTGCCGTTTCAGGAGCGAATTCTGCCGGCCGTGCTTATTTGCGCGATCGAGCACATCCCGCTGGTGACCTCAGAATTTCATTCGTCAGGTGCTTTCACTGCGCAACTCGGTCCCTTCTATCTCCTCAGCCTGCTTTCGTTGCTAATCGCAAGTGTTTACACCCAAAAGCTTTACAGTTCTTTCACTAGTTCTGGAGCACTACAATTTTTGGTTTTACCAACATTTTTGTTCTGCGTTATGTGGACCTACTGCATCCATAACGAGGCCAACTATTCCTATCCGTATGACCTTCCAAGCGTGGCTTTTTTCGCCGCTGGCTTGTTTTACATCGCTCGTAAAAACTTTCTTGCACTCTTTCTCGTGATTTTGATCGGCACGTTCAATCGCGAGACCACACTTTTCCTCATTGCTCTGTACGTCCTTGATGCTGCCTCCAGCAGCGAGGAACAGACCTCGTCTCTGCGTGAGCGTTTCGACTTCACCCGTGTCTCGATCATGCGAACGGGGTTGCTTTGCCTCACTTGGAGCATTGTTCATTTCGGTCTCGTTCACCTGTTCGCTGGCAATGACAACTCCGAAAATTTTCTTCGTGTCCATAACAACCTGCTTGAACTCAGACCCAGGCTTTTGCCTGCTTTGCTGAACGTCTGCGGCTACACCATCCCTCTCGTAGTCGTGTTCCAGAAGGGTCTCAGACCGCTTCGGCTGCGCAATTATCTTTTCGTTTTGCCAGTCTGGTTTGCCATCATGTTCGGCACCGGTGTGCTGATTGAAACACGTATCTATGGCGAACTCTGCTCCTTCTCCTCCGTCGCCCTTGTGCTCATCTTTGAGAATTACTTGCAAACTGTAATCCAGCCTTCATCTCTGGTGGAAGAGGCACTCACGCGGTCCATCAGGTCATCGCCAGCTGGGGTTGTTCCGGTAGCGTAATTAGCTGGTGAGGCAAGAAAGGACGAAGATGAGGCTCTAAGATAGAGGAAGACAAGATGCCAGAACGTGCCATGGGAAAGCACCTGAGCGTTGAGCGCTGCTCTGACATCTCACGAAAGGTCACAATGGAGCCATGAATGAGAGCCTGGCAGGCCGTTGGCGCGTTTTAGGAAAATGGATTGGATTCGGATTCACGGCTGCTCTGATCTGTGGCGCCGCCATTGCCCTGGATATCCGTCTGATTCCTAAAGGGGACGTCGGCGCCGTACCTGTAGAGGTCATCCTAGTACTAGGACAGCCCGCAGAGCAGGACGGAAGCATTGCAGGTGAGGCGCTTGAACGAACGCAAGAAGCGGTCAGGCAGTACCGGTCTGGAATAGCGCCGGTGATCCTGTTCACGGGGGGAGCCACCTTCAATGACAATGTGGAATCAGACGCCATGGCTCGTTACGCGCTTTCAGAAGGGGTCCCTGCTGGGGCTATTCTACGGGAACGGGAATCTATCAACACGATTCAGAATATCGCGAATGCAGCCCGAATCATGCATGAACATGGCTGGACGTCCGCTCAGATCATCAGTTCACATCCCCATCTGTGGCGGGCATCCATCATTGTTGAAAAGTTCAACCGTCTACACCCTGAGCTTGCGATTCATTGGGAAGACCACGATGCACCCTGGCCTTCTTATTATCTGAAGTCTCTACGGATTCATGAGAGCCTAAACGAAGCTCTAAAATGTATGCTGTTGCAGACAATCGGGATCAGATTGGGCAATCGGGTCTCCTGCGATGCTCTCCATGATCGGGCTCGAAGCGGCTGTCTCGCGTCGCCATAAAAGCGCAGTTCATCGTCGGCCAAAGGCATCGAAAGAGAGAATGAAGGACAAAATTGTTATCAGAATTGGGGATCACTCTATCAAGGGGACTACAGACCGGAGCCTTTGGCAATTTGATCCTGCGAGCGGTCTGGCTGGTCTTCCAATCACTGCCGAGGGTGGTTCAGAGAAGTGGTTTCCTGTACAAGAAGTGAAAGCGGTTTTCTTCGTCAAAAGCTTTGAAGGCAAAAGCCACGAAGATCTTCGTTTTCACGATCATTTCCCCCACGTGGAATGTCTTTGGGTGCGCATCACCTTTAAGGATGAAGAGGTCATGGAAGGCCTTATCCAGAATCACAGCGAATTTGTGCTCAAGACCGGCTTCTTCTTTTTTCCCAGCGATCCTGAAGGCAATAACTGGCTGGTCTACGTGCTAAAAGACCAGGTCAAGGAGTTTCATGTTCTTGGCCTTCGCGCGGCGCCCCGAAATTTGCCTGACCTGAGCATTCACCCTTCCGTGGAAGGGTAGAGCTTGGTCAATTCTTCGGACTCTCAGGCGGCCAAGTATGGTTTACGTAACCTTCCGAGCCTGCATCCGAGACCACTTTCCCCGGATTGCCGAGCACAAGACCGTGGGGTAGAACGTCGAAGTTAACATAGGCGCCGGGCGCGATCAGGACGTTCGCCCCTACGTTTATTTTGCCGACGACAATAGCGTGTGTACCCACCCAGACGCGATCTTCAAGGCTCGGCGCCCCCACTCGCCCGCCGCGGCTGGTTGCCCCAATCGTCACACCATGCGCAATGTTGATGTTGGATCCCAGAATGGCATGCGGGCTGATGACTACGCCGCCGAAGTGGCCCAGGTAAAGACCCGGCCCAATCGACGTGGTAGGAGAAATATCAAAGCCGTAGCGGAAGCGGTAGTGGTTCAGCATAAGCCGGTGCAACACATACGGCACCAGCGCGAGTGACTTGCGCCGAGGAGCCAAAGCTGCGACATGCCTCAGGTGATAGCTGAAACGAAAACCCGGAAACTCCCGGTAGGCGCGGCGTATCGCCTGGCGGCCAGTCTGGCCGGTGTAGCGAAAAGCGTCTGCCTGCACGATGTCTTTTTCGTTCAAAGCCACTCGACTCCGCTCCTGTTTGACTGGATGAGTTCTTTTTCCGCCGTGTTCTAATAAGGGCAAGCCGTGCGGCCTATGCTGCTTCCGCTTACCCTAAGCTCCGGACCCTGCCTTGCAAACCCTTCATTTTCTTTATCATGAGATTCGTCCAGCAAAGAGCAACTACGCTTATGCTATCGAGCTCGATGCGTTTGAGGCACAGGCAAAGTTTCTGGCAGACAGGATACAGGCTGCGACAGAACATGATTCTGTTACACCGGTCATCACGTTTGACGACGGGCATCTTTCCAACTATGAGTATGCACTTCCCGTGCTCACGCGATTGAACCTTACCGCGCACTTTTTCATCACCGCAGGCTGGACCGGGCAGCGTGCCAATTTCATGGGCTGGCCGGAGTTGCGCGCACTCCACCGTGCCGGCCAGCAACTGGGCGCGCATGGCTGGAGCCATACCTTGCTGACGCATTGCAATCCGGATGCCTTGCAGCACGAACTGAGCGACTCGCGGCGGACGCTTGAGGATGGGCTGAGCACAGCCATTACAACCATGTCGCTTCCCGGCGGGCGTTCCAACCAGCGCGTGCTGGAGGCATGCTGGGCTGCCGGCTACGAGCGCGTATACACGTCAGAGCCGCGCGTGGAAGAGACTCCGCCAGCGGGTCGCTTGAACGGCCGCTTCAACCTTCTGGCCAGCAGCAACTTGGCCCTGCTCGACGATTTGCTTGCACCGCACAGCAGGAAGCTGGCCGCGATTGGCAGGCAATATCGCATCAAGCGCACGATCAATGCGGTGCTGGGCGACACGCTTTACGCCAAGGTTTGGGGACTGGTAAACAAGCAAGGAGAGGGCTCGCACGATGCAGAGGCCAGCGCCTAGCCCGTTATGAAGATCCTGCACCTTATCAGCAGCAGCGGAATGTATGGCGCGGAAGCCGTCATTCTTACTTTGTCGCAAGCACTCAATCAGGCTGGACACAGCAGCTCGATTGGGGCGTTTACCAGCAGCCAGCAGCCTAACCTGGCCTTGCGCACGGCGGCCGAGCATGCCGGCGTGCGGGTCGATTCCATCCTGTGCGCAGGACAGCTAGACCACAATATGCCGCGCGCGTTGCGTGCGCTGGTCCGCAGCCTGAAGGTAGACGTGGTGCACGCGCATGGCTACAAAGCGGATGTGTATGCCTGGCTGGCCATGCGAGGAACGGGAGTGCCGTTTGTTTCCACCTGCCACAACTGGATTGCCAATGATCTGTCCGTCAAAGTGTATGGGGTCATTGATCGCTGGGTGTTACGCCATTTCGTGGTCGTGGTGGCGGTGTCGGAAGACGTGCGCCAACAGTTGCTGCGGTCTGGCGTTGGTTCGGAGCGCATCCGCCTTATTTTTAACGGCGTCAATTCCGCTGCCTTTCCCATGATCCAGCCGGAAATGCGCCAGGGTGTTCTGCGCGTTGGCCTGGCTGGGCGGCTTTCTTTTGAAAAGGGAGTCGATCTGTTTTTGCAAGCCGCAGCTCGTGTGCTTCGGATATTCCCAGAGACGCAATTTGTAGTCGTAGGGGACGGCCCAGACCGCGAAAAGCTGGAAGCCTTGGTGCAGGAGCTAGGCGTGTCTGCACAGGTGCAGCTTGCAGGCCGCTGTGAGGATATGCCGGCCTTTTACAAATCGCTCGATGTTCTGGTTTCTTCTTCACGAACAGAAGGACTGCCCATAGCCTTGCTGGAAGCCATGGCAAGCGCTTTGCCTCTGGTTGCCACTAGGGTGGGCGAGGTGCCGCAATTAATCCAGCATGGGGTTACCGGCCTTTTGATCCCGGTTGAAGACGTTCCGGCTCTGGCCGACGCGATCGAAACCATGCTCGGGGACGCGGAGCGGCGCAGGAAGTTCGGCCACGCCGGTCGGCAACGGATCCTTGACCAGTACTCCGCCGAGCGAATGACCGAGGCTTACCTCCATCTGTATGAAGACGCTTTGTCGAAGGGCGCGAGTCTGAAAAGAAAGCTGCTATGAGCTCACGGATTAAGTGGAGTGACCGAGCATCTGATTGCCCGCGGGTTTTCATGATGGATCTCTGGGCCACTGTTCCCTACTACACGGCTTACCTCAGCAGGGCGCTGCAACAGGCCGGTCTTGAGGTCGTCGTGGGCTCCATTACCTACTATCTGGACCCGGAATGTTTTCGCAGCCGCGGACTTCAGGCGCGGCCGGGCCTGCTGGATGTGGTCGGCCGGTTCCGTATTCCTGCAGGTCCAAGGCGCGCCCTCAAAATGCTGGAAGCGCTGATCAATATGACCGCGCTTACGCTGAAATTTCTGGTGCGACCGCCGGATATTGTGCACATCCAATATCTTCCGCTTTTGCGCTGGCTTCCCCTGGAGCGTTGGTTCTTGCGTTTCTGCCGCTGGCGTGGGGCACGCCTGGTGTTGACGGTGCATGACCTTCTACCGCATGACACCGCTACGCGCTACCAGCAGATATTCCTTTCGCTGTACGGCGGTATGGATGCTTTGATCTGCCACTCTCACAACGTAAAACAACGCCTGCAGAGCGAGTTCGGCGTGGCCCCGGAACGCGTTTTCGTGATTCCTCACGGCCCTTTTTTCTTCGATCTTTCTGATTCTCGCGAGCAAAGTCCGACCCCTGAAGAGGCGTCGGTCGGTGTCCTGTGGCAGGGTATTATTTTTCCGTACAAGGGCCTCGATCTTCTCCTGGAAGCATGGCTTTGCGTCGAGCAGGCTGGTCTTGACGCGCATCTTGTCGTTGTCGGCACCGGCTCGCCCGAGCTACTGCAGCAGATGCGCGAGCAGGTGCAACGGCTTGGTCTTCATAACGTCACGCTCGACCTGCGGTTCGTTTCGCCGGAAGAGCTTGTAGCACTTTATCGTGCGGCTGACATCGTCACCTATCCCTACCGTGCCATTACCACCAGCGGTGCGCTGGCCACCGGGCTCGCTTTGGGCAAAGCCGTTGTCGCGACGGATCTACCCGTGTTCCGCGAGCAGTTGACCGATGGACAGACTGCCCTGCTCGTTACACCCGGCGATGCTGCGGCGCTTGCGACAGCCTTATTGCGTCTTATCAGTGATCTCGATCTACGACGTAAGCTGGCTCACAACGTACAGGCCATGCGCTTTGGCGAGGAGAGCTGGTCCGCCATCGCCGCCCAAACGAGGCTAGTCTACACGCAGGCCAGGACGGAAAGCGGGGAAGGCAATTCCTATGGCAACCGTTGACGTCATCGTCCCAGCCTATAACGCAGAAAGATTCCTAGCCGCCGCGCTGAAGAGCGTCGTAGAGCAGACTTTCACCGATTGGCGGATTGTGCTGGTCGACGATGGCAGCACCGATGAGACGGCTTCCATCGCTTCCGGGTACGCCGAACAATTACAGGAAAAGATGCTTTTCTTGTGCCAGGAGAACAGGGGCGTTTCCTCGGCAAGGAACAATGCGCTGCGGCATGCCTCCGCCAAGTATGTGGCCATGCTCGATGCCGACGATCTTTGGTTGCCGGACAGGCTCAAGCACTCGCTGGCGCGCATGCATCAATCGCCTGAGGCCGGGCTTTGTTACGGGCTGATCACACGCATCGACGTTACAGGCAAGCACCTTGGAACCTTCACCGGCAACCCCCCAAAACTTGCGGAAGGCCTCATCGCAAGATCTATTTATCTCCGCGCGGTTGAGCTTCCCTGTTCGACCGTAACGATACGTCGCGCCTGTTTGGACGTTGCGGGGCAGTTCAACGAAACCATGCATGCCAGTGAAGACCGGGATCTCTGGTTGAGAATCGCACGGCATTTCCCCGTGGTGTATGTGCCGGAGGTAACGGCCTATTACCGGATGTCTCCAAGCTCAGCCTCAGCCAATTATGACCGGATGCTGCAGGCCCAGACACGCTTTCTCAATCAGCATGAGTTTGGGTTTCGTACACGTCGCATGGCACTTGCACGGTCGAGAAAGCAATACGCGGAAGTTCTGGCTGGTCAGGCAAAACCGTGGGCAGCCCTTGGCAATGCGCTGCATGCTCTGGTCCTTTACCCGTTCGCCTTGGGCAATATGCGTACGGCAGGCTCCTTGCTGCTGCATGCGCTGGGCCTGCATAACGATTGACCATACCCTGCTACATCAAACGGTCTGGGGCATGACCACGCCCATCCGCCCGGAGCTTAATAAACAAGCCCAGGGCAAACAGCAGCCCAATCATAAGCAGACCGAGGCCCTTGATTAGGCCGCGGCTGGAAGAGTGTCCTGCGGACGGGGTTTCCCATGTGCTGTCATTTCCATCCTGAGCCACAACAGACGATTGGCTACCTGGAATTTTATCCATGTTGCCATAACCGTAGTTGTGCCAGCTTTCATCTACGAGGTGCGGATCGCCGCAGCTGGCCCGCTGTTCCCCCGTCGCGGGACAATGCCAGTTTGAGGATGGATGGAAGGTGACGTTATCGGAATAAACGCTGCCGGTAGTTCTGAACGGCTGCGTATCGGTACCGTTGTAAATGGGATGGGAGTTTTCTCCATTGCCACCGCCTGCATAGCCATGGCTACGATCGTTGGGAAAGCCGATGAAAATATTGTGCGCAAAGATAATTTTCGCTGCTGCCCCGCAGGGTGGGATTCCACACCCGATTTCGATTGCCGTCGCATTGGCTGAGTAGAGGACGTTACGCTCATAGCGTAACGGCGACAGGTTGTTGACCTCAATGGCGATCCCCGCGTCAGCAGCCCGGCAGAAGTCTGACAAACGTTTGTTATACCCAGGCGGGGTACCTGGAATATTTTGTCGCAACGCGTTGCAGTTCGTGACAATCCGGTTGTCCGACACTTTGCCCGCGCTTCCGCCAATCTTGATCTGCTGGCCCATATTGCCGTAAGCGAGCGTATGCATCACGGTCATGCTGGAGCCTGGCCCTTCAATATGCAAGGCATCCAGTCCATCCTGCGTATTGTTGAACACAGTTCCCGTATCGAACACGACCTGCCAGCCCGGATTGCTCGGAACCGTCGCGGTGCCAAACCCGTCACCATAGCCGCCTACGTTGTCATCCGTGCAGTCGCCGTAGGGCATTGCGCCAACCATAGGGTACTGCTCCGCACACCCGTTCCAAGAAATGTTGAAGTGCTCTACCAGTAGGCTCCCCGTGCCGCTGGTTCCATTGCTCGAGTCTGCATTCCAGCCGGATGAGGCATTTCCCACCAAGTCGAGAAAGCGAAAGACAGTTCCAGTGCCCGTTGGGCCAATCATGCCGGCGCTTGCCATGCCATGGATTGAAACATCGGTCACCGTGTCATAGGTTGCCTTGTTCGACCACTGAATGCCATTGGTGGCATAGTCGCTCAGGGTACCGACATTTGAATTGCAGCCGTTCTGTTGTCCGGACCGTCCGCAGCTTGAAAAATCTGTGAGATCGAGGCAAGCAATCTCGACGTGCGAAGACTTGGTCATGTTGAAAATGGCGAAAGTGCCAAAGCCCCCATGCAACTGCGTTCGTGCAGAAGACGCTTGGCAGGAAGCGTAATTTTCACCCAGAATGCGGGTTGGATGATCCTCTGTGCCAGAAGGCGGAGGCGGCGCGCCAGAGCCATAAGGATCGCCGGCAATGCCAAAACAAAGATTATCCGCGCATGACGGTATCGGGCCGTTCCAGCCCACACGATAGCTCACCTTGTCGGCAATTGAGCCGCGAATCAGATAGGTGTCGCCTCCGCCACCCACCCAGCCCCAACCTGGAAAAGCATTCCCGGTGGTGTAAGCACCGTCCTGCCATAGATAGCGCACGTCCTTAAAAGCACAATGTTGCTTCGTTCCTTTACCCGGATAAGCCGCGTCCGTTAAGCCGTCGCATTGCCCTGCCTGCACCCGTTCAGAGTATCGGCTACCGCCATCGGGCCTGACGTACCAAGTCGACCCGAAGGCGGAAAGACAGCCGAAACAGAGCAGAAAAAGAACGATTGATCGACAATATGTGTGCTTCATAGTCCTTCATCATAAGTGTTGATGAAGGCCGAAGAAGCCAGGCCGGCAGAGCCTCGGGTTATTTACCGGGAACCGGCACGGGAAACTCGATTGCGCCAATGGATGGAACAGCCTTCCGAATCAGTCCATTGAAGTCTGTAGTGATGCCAGCAATGGCTTTGCCTGCCCCTTGTACCGGGCTGCTGTTGGAGGGTGTCACATCCGCAAAGTCGTATCCTGGATAGGCTTCGTTGACAAGCTGAGGATCTACGCAGAGGGAGTTGGTTTCGCCTTGATCCCTCCCACAGGGCCAAGTAGCTTTGGGCCTGAACGTAAGATTGTTGCTGTAAAAGCTTCCGGGATTCAGCATTGGATTGACCCCCGCGCCTTGGTACGTAGGGCTGGCATTGTTTCCGTTGCCTGGGTTGTAGCCGGTGGCCGCATTGTTGGTGTAGCCCACAAAAACGTTATTGCGGAAATCTATCAGCGCAGTGGAATCACAACGACCGTTCGTGCTGTCGCAGTCAATTTCAAATCCCGTAGCGTTAGCGGTGTAGAGCGTATTGAAGGCGTAGCGCGTCATCGATCCGTTGCCAACAGTCAGCACGACAGCCGTATCAGCCGCCCTGCAGAAGTCTCCTAGATATTTGTTGTAGCCTGCCGGTGTGCCGGGGATAGGGTGTGCCATGGCCATGCAGTTGCCCGTAATCACACTATTGACGATGGACCCGGCTGCCCCGCCTACCTTCAACTGCTGTCCCATGTTGCCAAAAGCGTTGACGCGCGAGATTGTCATACTGGAGCCATTACCTACAAGATGCAGCGCGTCCAACCCATCCTGCGTGTTGTAGCTCACAACGCCCTGATCGAAGGTTGCGGCCCAGCCGGGGACAGACACGACCGTCGTGGTGCCAAAGCCGTCGCCGTAGCCGGAACTGTTGTCGTCATGGCACCTGTCATAGGGGAGCGCGTCTACCAGCGGATACTCTTCCGAGCAGCCGTTCCATGAGATGTTGAAGTTCTGCACCAGCAGGGTGCCGGTGCCGGTTGTGCCGTCGCCCGGATCAGCGTTCCAGCCTGATGTGCCGTTGCCGATCAGGTCAAGATACTTCATCGTGACGCCGTCTCCGGTAGGCCCGAACATGCCCGCGCCGGCGATGCCGTGGACCCGTACGTCCGTCAGCGTGTCATGGGTCGAAGTGCGCGTCCATGCGATGCCATTGGTGGCGTAGTCATCCAGGCTACCAGCATCGCGGTTACACTGGGTGGCCGCTACGGTGCAAGCTGAGAAATCCGTGATGTCCAGGCAGGCTACATCCACGTACGACGCTCCACGCATGCTTAGGACAGTCGCCACGCCAAAGCCGCCGTGCAGCTGCGTTCGAGCAGAAGGCACATGGCAGGAAGCGAAGTTCTCGCCGAGAATTTTCGTGTGCAGGTCCGCAGTGCCGGAGGGAGGAGGAGGTGCACCCGAGTCATAAGGGTCGCCCGCAAGGCCAAGGCAGAAACTACCCACGCAGCTTCCGTTCTGGTTAGGCCAGCCGACACGGTAGCTTGTCCCGGTACCGATGGAACCGCGGATCAGATACGTATCACCACCCTTGCCAATCCAACCCCATCCCGGGAATGAGTCGCCGGTTGAATAAGCTCCGTCTTGCCACAAGTAACGGACATCGTTGAAAGCGCAATGCTGGTTCGCACCGTGGCCCGAATACGAAACATCGGCAAGCCCGTCGCACTGGCCATCCGGAATGCGGCTGGAGTATCGAGTGCCGCCGTCCGGACGTACGTACCAGGTCTGCGATCCGTTTAGCACAGACGTCGCGCTAGCGATCGTGAGCGACACGGTCGAGAGAGTAGCCTGAACCGGATTCGCACTATCCGTTGTACCCAGCGTGAAGTTAAAGGTTCCCGCGATATTTGGCGTTCCGGAAATTATCCCGGTGTTGGCTGAAAGGGTCAGGCCAGCCGGAAGCGAGCCGTTCTGCAAAGTCCACGTATACGAAGGCGTTCCACCTGCGGCGCTCAGACCAGCGCTGTAAGCTGCTCCCGCCGTTCCTGCAGGCAGCGTTCCAGATACGCTCAGCGCCGGTGCCCCCGGGACCGCAGTGATTGCAAAAGGAACCGCGGCGGTCTGCCCTGGGCTGCTCTTGTCAGTAACCTGGACCGTGAAGTCGAACGTGCCAGACGAATTAGGGACACCGGAAATGATGCCAGTCGCCGGAGTCAGGGTAAGACCAAAAGGAAGATTACCGCCCTTGATGGACCAGGTATAGGAAGGCGTTCCGCCTTGAGCCTGCAACGCGGCTGAGTACGCGACGCCCGTCATCGGGACCGGTAGAGAGGCTGACGCGATAGCCAGCGCAGGTCCTGCGGGCAGCGTAGGCAGGGTCCAGTCACTCGGAGCAGAAGTCATCGTAGGCTGAAAAGGTTGAATAGGAGGAGTGAGCGTATACAGAGACATCACGTTCTGAGTCGGGTTGCTGGCAATCCCTAAAAGCGCTCCGATGGTATCGGCCGGCATGGGAGCGTTGTTGGAGCTCGTAAGCGTAAACAGTTGATTGCAGATGCCATCCGTCCCATTCGAATTAACGCAGGAGGAGATGATGTTTGCGAGTGTGCGCACTTTAGTCGCAGGAACAGTCACCCCATCAACCGGCGCTCCCGGCGTTACGCCACTTGAAGAATCTGCCAGCGCAGAGGCCAAGGCGAAAGCGCTATCAGAAGCTCCTGCGTTCACGCTCTGGTAGGACTGCATGTATGGCGCTAAAGCGTAAACGGCGGCTACCGTAGTGACCTCATTGATCGAGATGAAAGTGTTAGGCGTCAAATTACCGCAATGCCCAAGGGCCACCATCAACCCGAGAGCCGGATTGTTCTGGCTTCCCGCAAAACCGGGATTGCCGCCGGTGGCGGTCATATACACGTTGGTCGTCGCGGAAGGACAGGTATACAAGCCAGTCAGGCCGAAGGAGCCGCTCGAATCAGTGGTAACGGACTGCGTATTGAGCAGGATAGAAGTGTTCGAACCCGCGGGAGCAACGGCAAAGATCTGAATATTAGCTCCGGAAACTGGCTGCTGACCTCCATGCACCCGTCCGGCAAGCGTAATCGCCGCAACTGGAGCAGACAGAGAAGACAAATGTAAACCGCTCCCGCAACCAGCTAAAGCCAGCGTAAAAGTCGCACTCGCGACAGCAATCCACTTCGCAAAATCTTGAATTGAAACGGTAGAGCTGTTCATAAGCGGGACTCCAGAAGGTCGTGGTGACAAGAAATTGGGGGCCCGAGTCTGCACTTTGGTAACCGGCGACAGAGCCAGTCTCCGAGACGCAAAAGTGCCAGGCAATACAACGTTTGAAATACTGTCTGCATCCCGCCTATCGGCCTGTGGTGCTAAAGTGTGAGGTTTTCGGACGCAAGACACCATGCGGCTTATGGGAAGCCGGGGAGGATTGTCGACACATTACTTTTGGTTTATTAGGAAATGAGCATGTCACACGAGAGCGACGGGTATGCGTTCTGTGGTTACCTTGACACGCACCAACTGAGTGGCAGGGCTCTGCCGCACAGCGGAGCGCCTGCTTTTAGCAAACGCGCTCGGAGGGGTACTAACTCCTGAGTAGCACAAGACGCACACGGAAGTGTTATCAAGTAACCTAACCGGGGGAGAGACGAACTTTCATTCGCGGCCGATGATCCACCTAGAACCTAGGGGAGTAGTCAATGAAAAGTTTCGTTCAGCGTTTACTTCTGGGATGCCTCGTATTCGGCTCTGTCTCAGACCTGCAGGCCCAGGCGAAGACCGTACGCGCACGCGTCAGTGTCGTATGCAGTTGTGACGACACAACCGGTAAGCTCTACGCGGAAGCTCTTCACCAGGCGCTCAGCAGCAATGTGCATTATCGTGAAGTCGGGAGAGCCGAAGGCATGGATGAAAATGCCATCCGCATCAGCATCGTTTCTCTTCCGCTTACAGACGGCACAGATGGAACGCCCGCACGCTCCGCCTTGTCCATCGTGTGCCTGCACAACGGAGCGATCATCCATCAGTTCGTCGAAACCTGCGCTCACATTTCCATTGCCGACTGCGCAAAAACGATGCTCACGGAATTGCTGGCGTGGGAAGCGGATTCACAAGCCTGATCTCATACAGGATTTCGATATACAAATTTTTGCCGAGTTTTCTGCACCGCACATGGTAACCTGTGTGGGATTGCTAGCAACGCAGGAAACTTGTCGAACTGAGGCCGCACCGTCATGAAACAGTCTAAAACCCTGATCTACTCGGTAGCGTCTGTGACCTTGCTGATGGTTGGGACAATAAGCCTGAGTGCGGCGCCGGCCTGTCAAAGGTTCGTCAAGGTGTATCGCGAGAGAATCATTCACCACCACCATATTAGTAAAGAGACCGCGGCACGCTGGGCTGTTTGGGGGAAAGAGCATCCCAACTACCGTCCGAAGCGGAAACCGGCTCTGGCTCCTGAGGAAACTCTACAGAAGGTTGCCCTGGCCTGCGATGTGCCCATCAACATGCAGCAATTTGGGGAACTGCTTACGCCCATAGATGAAATCGGCTTACTCATTCCCGAAGAAGCTCCTGTCTATATCGCCACAGCAGAACCAGTTTTTACGCTGGTGGGTACCCCTCTTTTGCCAGCGCCTCTGGTCCCGGTGGACGATATACCAACTCCTGAGCCCTCAACATTGATTTTGCTTGGCTCTGCCTTGGGATTTCTGGTCTTTTGGAAGCGCGCAAAGCTCCTGGCAACCATTACAGCAGGTAGGAACCTCAGTACTCTTTAGGTCAAGCTCAACGGACAATGTTTGTCTCTGTTAGGATGCGATCGATCAGCGATCCGTCAAGCACCCCGATTACTCCACCCAAAACAAAAAGCGCGCTGATCAGAAGTACGGCCCACTTTACCTGGAACAACTTGATTTCAGGAAAGTAACGTCGTGCTACCAGATAAGCCCGCGGCATCGCGAAACCAACAAACAACAGAAAAATAAGGCCAAGCCAGGCGCTGGTATCGGAAAGATGATGCAGATGATCCTGAAAAGCCTGCCAGCCCTCGTCAAAATTGAGCGTCTGTTTAGCAGAAGTGGCCAGCAGATTGGCATCGATGGCATTGCCAAAAAGAAGTCCGGACAACATGGTAGAGCCAGCGAGCGCCCCGATCCATAACTGTCTGCGTGTCTTCCTGCTTTTTTTGCCCTTTGGTGGTTTAGGCACGTTTAGAAACCTTTCTTGCTCAATGCGCCTTTTAACTGCAGGTTTCTTGCGTTATCCAATTCTACGAAACTTTGCTTTGGAAGCTCGCCGCAATGCAAAGGTAACCTTTGTACACATATGGATGCATCCAGTTCTGTAGCCCTGTCGTTCAAACGACGCTTGCTCGGAACCTCCATCAGACAGATGCTTACTTTAACGAGAACTAGGCCAGTGGTTATACTGTTTGGCTGGCGCGTTCCTACCCCCTTGGCTAGTCCCCATTAGAGCATCGCTAATTCATCTTTCTCCATAACGGTAGCCCCTATGCGATTTCGGAATGAGCAGAAATCAAAAGAAAACCAGTTCTTTACCCCTCTTTTGCTTTCTTGGGCTGTGGTTGCCCTGTCTACTTCTTTCGCAGCCTTCGTTCTGCCCTTCTTTTTTCCTGGTCATACCCCAGTCTTTTCACGGGCCTATACTGCCGGCTCCAACAATCGGGTCGCCGTGGTTGCGATTGCTGCTATCAGCACACTTGTTGCGCTGGTTTGCTGGCGATTGCGCATCGGCACAGACCGCACGACTCCCACTGCGCCCAGCAAACTTCCTTTCCGTGCCTTAGCCTGGAGCTTATTTGTCATCGTTGCCTTCACCCTGGCGCTCGGTGCCTTCGTCATTCGGGATGGTTTTTACTACTCCGACGCTGGCTATTTCCTAACCCAACTCCGCACCGGCTTGGTCTTTCACCGCACTCTTTTCCGCGACTTTGAATTCCCTTACGGGCTTCTCCTTTTTGAGTGGCCTGCGGCTTTTGTTCGGCTCTTCGCTATTTTTCACCTTTCCGCTGTTAGCGCCTACGTCACCTCGCTTGCTGCGGCAGAGGCTGTCGGCACAGTTCTGCTTTTTTATACGGTGGGTGCACTGCCAATGCGCCGCAACTTCAAGATCACTGCCCTGGGCCTCATCGTATTCGGTGCGCTCGATCCTCTTCTAGGACTCAACTACTCGCTTCTCCGTTTCGTGCTTCCGCTTGCATGTGCTGTGCTGCTCGCTCGGCAATCGTCCGTCTTCGGAGGCTGCATCGTCGCGGCCCTCGGCGAAGTGCTCTGCCTCTCCACTTCACCAGAACTTGGCATCGCTTTTGGAGGCGCAGCCCTGCTTTATGGGATCTTCCGGACTTCTACCACCGGGCTCCGCTGGGCTTCGGTCAGTGGTGCAGTCATGCTGGGGGCGGGTCTATTTGCCCTGTTTGCACCGCCCTCAACCTTCACCACCATGGGGAAGTTCGCTCGTGGTGGATTCAATCTCATTCTGCAACCCGTTCCGCACGTTTTCTGCCTACTGATCGCTGTGGTAGCGCTCGCCCCTTGGGCCGTCGCCTGGGGTGTTCGTTACGGTGGATTTCCGTCCCACGTTCTTTTTCTCATATACGTCGTTTCTCTCGGCATGCTTCCCTCTGCACTGCAGCGCTGCGATCCTCTTCACGCTTTTTTTAGTGGTCTTGGTGCCTATCTCCTCGCCTTTGTTGCCATCGACAAGGCCGGTCCCACCTGGCGTCGACGCGGTCTCCTCTTCATTGCTTTCGCCTTTGTTTATACCCAAGCGCAAGATTTCTTCTTCTACCGGCAGCTCCTTGTTGAAACCATTCGCGGCGTCGCCGACTATGACACCCTCGACAAGTCCACTGTTCAGCGCCTCCAAAAAACTCTCGCCTCAAATCGCGTAATCTTCCCCTGGAACCTACCCCTTCGCCTCACCGACACTCTCACCGCATCGCATCAGTATGAGCCTGGCTTCTTTTGTGTGATGCCCCTGGATACCTCCTCCGAACAGCTCAAAGTCGCTGAAATGCGTGGTTCTTTGTTTGCAATGGTCCCCACGAATGAGAAACTTGCCGTAACAGACGATATCGATAACGGTGGCTTCAAGCGTTGGCTCAGACTCGGCTACACCTACAAGGTTCGCTACGCGCCCTACATTGCCGGCGCCGACATGGAAAGAGAACTTCGAACCAATTGGCGGCCTGACAGCACTTACGGACCGTACATCCTGTACCGGCGCATACGTTGACCCGAAGGGATGTGATGACCTGAACGAGGACTTTACGGTGTAGGTGAAACTCGCCGCACTGTTGTCGCAGGGCGTACATAAGCTGCGATCATCCTGGGATCAGCGGTTCTAAGGAGCAACTATGCTCAAATGTCGCTTCGGGGCCACACAAGCCAGTCCTACAACTTCAGTGGGATATACTGATCAAGCGCCCGAACCCGATCTGGCGTGGATCACCGAGAGGTTTGTGCGGATTAGCCAGCCCCTAATAAGGGTTGGCTGTTTTTTGCTGGCAGAACGTCGCTGTGAAAGTCCGAGGACGCAGACTTGCTGTCCTAAAATCTACGTAGAACGGCCAGCTACTGCAACCGCGTTTTCCGTGCTGAAATCCGGGAATCCCGCGCCTCGTAAATCATCTAAAAGCAGGTCATTGACCTGAATGCTTTCATGTCTCTCGAGCTGACTTGCTTCACCTAGCCGTCCGCTCATTCTGAGCCAATCCTGCAACGCACCCCCATTCAAAGCGAACTCGACGACCTTTTCGACATTCTGTTGGTTGAGGATCTCGATTTTGTACTGATACCCGAAATGGGGGGTACAAAGAGCTACAAAGGAAAATTTGTCATCCGCCATGCCTATAATTTTGCATCACGTTGTCAAGTCACGTCCAGCAGTCATCTGTTCTTTAGTTACTAGTTTATGTAATTCAGGAGTGCAGCACAGAAGTTGTCTGGAAGTGGACATCACGCAACGTAGGTCTACCAATGCGTGCGGACGGTGCTTTCAGCGACGAGAGCAAGTTCCAGTAGCCGATTTGCGGCATGCCGTCCAGGCAAATCCGCCTGTATCAGCTAGGTTGAGGCTGCGCAATCGCTATACTAAGAACGATCAGCGGTCTCTTGAGCAGCGGGAGAAATCCGGATTGTCTTTGTGGAATTACGGTCTAAGGGAACGATACGAGCTTGCCTCCAGCCACAATCAGCGTCGTGATCCCCGCCTATAACGCAGAGAGCTGTCTTCAGGCAACACTTGAAAGCGTGCTTGCGCAAACCTGGCCGGCTGATGAAATTATCGTCATCGATGATGGCTCGAAAGACTCTACTGAAGTCATCGCACTGTCTTTTAGAGATCGGATTCGCTATATAAAGCAGCAGAACGGCGGAATAGCCGCGGCCCGCAACGCAGGCATTCAGGCCGCCACCAGCGAATGGATTGCCTTCCTGGATCACGACGACCTGATGCAGCCCAATAAGCTGGAAGAGCAGGTGCGAGTCATAGATGCAGAAAATAGACGGCGTTCAGACGGAAAAACCTGCTCTCCACTGGTCGTCATTTACTCCGCTTTCGACTTTCTTTACATAGATGGCTCCACCCGTCGGGTTCCGGCATTCCCGGCGTCTCAGCTTTGGCCGGCGCTGCGTTACCGTACGCCCATTCTGCCTTCCACGTCCATCATCCGACGCTCTGCACTGCTGGAGATTGGCGGTTTTCACAAAGTTTATTGCATTGACGACTGGAACCTGTGGTTTCGGCTCATCCGTCGTTTTTCCCCGGAGGCTTTTCAGGAAATCCCCCAGAGCCTTACGCTTTATCGATGGTGGGACAATAACGAAAGCAAGAACTTTATGCCGGTCCAAGAGGCTGTGCTCGATATGCTGGACAACCTGTTGCTCGAAGACCTTACCGGGTTCCGCCTCTGGTTATGGCGCCGGCGTGTTCAGGCGCGCATCTATTACGGCCTTGCCCTCAGTCTGCGCGGCGCCGGCAGCGACCGTTACTGGGAATACGCGATTGAGTCGATGCTTCTCTGGCCTTTCCCGGGGGAAATCATCACGATCTACCGCTATAAAGTGTTCGCTCACATGCTGATCACGCGTCTGCGCAAGTTTCGCTTCAGCTTCCGTTATTGGTGGCCTTACCGCCAATGTCGTGAAGATATGCGCATGCCTACCCCAGTCACACCGCAGGTTGGGCAGACCACGTGAAACCCGACGTCACCCTGTGCACTCCCAGCTATAACGGAGCCGCGTATCTGGCCGAGGCCTTCAAAAGTGCGCAGGCCCAGACCAATCCTCGCTTCGAGCTTCTCCTTGTTGACGATGGCTCAACAGATGAAACACTTGCAATTGCCCGACATTTCAGTAGCCAGGATTCCCGCATCCAGGTTCACGGCAACCTCGAAAATGTCGGCTTGCCCGGCAACTGGGACCGAGCTCGGCAGCTTGCTGCCGCAGACTGGATCCTGTTTCTCTTCCAGGATGATCTCTTTGCTCCTCAGTACATTGAGCGGATGCTCGCTGCAGCGAGAAAGCACGATACTCCGATCGTTTGCTGCCGCCGCAACTTCATCTTTGGACGCGAAGTTTTACCGCAAACGAGCGCCAACTTCCTGGAACTGATCAATCGCTTCAATTTCGCGAAGATTTTCCCCAACCAGGAGTTTGTGTCCGCTGCTCATTTTTCTGCCGCCCTGTGTACTTTGCCGACTACCAACTTTATCGGCGAACCCACTGCTGTCCTCCTGCACCGCTCACTCTTAGAAGAGTTTGGGACCTTCCATCCCAAAATGCGCCAGCTCGTGGACTTTGAATATTGGGCTCGCGTGGCCTCCAACCGCGGCATCGCCTATGTGGACGAACCGCTCGTCACCTTTCGCTTTCACAACGCCTCCGCTACGTCCGCCAATGCTGCCAGCTCCGCGCGCAAAGACCGGCTGGACAGCATCATTCTTCTTTATGACTTTCTGCACGGCGTCCACTACGCTGCCCTCCGGAGCCAATTAAGAAACCGTGGCAGGCTTCTCCGGGCTTATGTTCAGCGCGTCGCCCAGCTCCAGCTTCCGGATGATCAACGGGCTCCCGGGGACCCCTCCTGGACTGAGGCTCTTGCATATTACCCGGCACTTGCAAAGCCACGGTTTACAGTCCGTTGCGCGCAGTTTTTATTCCGCCTGCGTCATGCTGCACCCAAATCAGCCCCCTCACAGGAATCCAAATGATCTCCCTTCGCAAGCTCACGGGTGGTGTTCTCATCGGATGGGTTTCGACTTTCCTGTCCATTGCCATCGGCCTTTTTATGTCGCCGTTTCTCATCCACCATCTGGGAGAAGCCGGCTACGGCGTATGGGTGCTGGTCCAGTCCACTGTTTCCTATATGTACTTTATGGACCTGGGCATGCGAACTACGGTCGTTCGCTTTTCCGCCAAGGCTCAGGCTCGCGGTGACGATGCCGAGGTAAGCCAAGTTGTTTCCGCAGCACTCGTGATTCGACTCGCGACCGCGGCCGTTATCCTGCTGATTGCCCTGGGCCTCACTCTGGCTTTGCCCCATCTGTTCGCGATTCCAGCCGAATACCTGACAACTGCTCGCGTCGCGTTGCTTCTTTCAGCGTTGACGCTTTCCTCCACGCTGGTTTTCAGTGTTTTCAGCGCTGTCCTCTCCGGGCTCGGCCGCTTTGATCTGCTGGGCCTTCTCGAGCTTGCCCAGGTCATCTGTACAAGCCTTGGTCTTGTCCCCGTCATTCTGCATGGATACGGCCTAATCGGCATGGCTGCATGGCAATTCTTGGTCGTGCTCTCGATCAACATTGCAACCGCTATCGTCTGTTACAAAACCTACCCAAAGCTGCGCGTTCGTTTCGGCAGGCCCAAACCTGAGCTCCTCCGCTCCCTGTGGAATCTTGGGTTTTATGTCCTCATCGCTAACGGGGCAGGCCAACTCATTCTGTACAGCGACAACGTGGTTGTGGGAGCTTTCGTTGCCGCCGCCGCCGTCAGCTACTACGCTGTTGCCGGCAAAATGATCGAGTACACCCGCCAGGTTGCATTTTCAGTGCTCAAGTTCTTTATGCCGATGGCCAGCGTCTATGGCGCGCAAAACAACTTTGATCGACTTCGCACACTGCATATTCGCGGATCTCAAGGTGTCCTGCTCGTCACCTTTCCGATCCTGATCACTCTTTTTCTCCGGGGTGACACTGTCCTGCGCCTATGGATCGGCGCGCATTTTTCTGGTGAAGCGACACGTATTCTGCAGATTCTCGCTCTCGCAGCCGCTGCCATGCTTGCAAATTCTACGGTGAATGGAATCGGCCTCGCGCTCGATCGCCAGCGTCTCCTTGCCGTTGTCGCGGGCGTTGAAGGTGTCGCCAACCTCGTACTCAGTATCCTTCTGGTCCATCGTTTCGGAGTGGTTGGCGTTGCTTTCGGAACCCTGCTCCCTACTTTGTGCATTTCAATCTTCTTCTGGCCCCAGTACGTGACCCGGCTGCTCGATATGCCGCTGTGGCAGTATCTGCGCGAAGGCTGGCTTCGTCCCGTGTTGGCCCTGCTGCCTTTTCTGCTTGTCACGCTATGGGCAGAGCACCACTGGGTTCCCAGGCACCTCCTTACCTTCGTTCTCCAGACTTTGGTGCTGCTGCCCGCCGTTGCACTTGGCGGCGGTCTCCTCTTTCAACGTGACATCCCCAAATTGATCCAGGCTATTCGCTCAAGGCGCAACCCGCCTCCCACACTTCAGCCAAATGTCCCGCAGGCTGTTACAGAGCTTACCTAAGCAATTTTGCAAGCCTGTCAGGGCAACATGCCGGTGTAGATCGCCTGGTCATGCGGTGCCAGCCACGTGCCGTATGGAACCGGCGGTGCGCCCTCCACAGGCGCCAAGCAAGCGTTTGGCTGATAGGCGACAGCATAGCGAGCAACGATCGAAGGCGTGTGATCGGAAAAGAACAGAACACACTGGTGCGGCAGATGATCTGGTCGTGTCCAACGTTTATATGCTCCTGCGGGGTTGTGCAGACGCTTGTCGTTCACATAACCGGTGAGCTCAAGCTGAGTCCAGGCGCTGTACTCAAAGCCTGCGTCAATTTGGGTGCGCGGGATACCAAGAGCCAGTAGATTATTCGCGACCTGCAAACGAGCCCGGCTTTGTGCGAAGTAATCATGCAACGCTGCTACATCAAAATATGCGAACAAAGCCAGGACGACAAGCGTCAAGGCAGGCAGACGGAGTGAAATCTTCTGTTGGTAAAGACGTACCACCACCAAAAGCAGAAGCGGGAGTAAGGGGAGCAGGTAGCGATCCCACAGGACCGTACGCGTGACAAGCAGGAACACATAGACCAGAGTGAACGGACCAAGAAAAACAGCCAGAGTCTGCCAGGAAAGCGTCCGGTGGGAGTCAGGAAACTCGTAGCTGGCTGGCTCCTGTTGAGCCAGGGTTGAGAGAGAGCGTGCGTTCCACAGACAAATCAGAAGCGCACAAAGCGCAGCGACCACTAGAAAAGTAAGGCCTGCCCGGGCCGCGGACGGAAAGATGGTCGCTCGATCGCCCAGGGCTGCTGGAAGATCGTTAAAGCCTTTCTCTGTAAGGGAGTTGGCGGTAAAGGGTGCAAGCCAGTAGACGGGCCGGTGGCGCAGAGCCAAAAACAGGGTTGAACCCAGCAGCAGGCACCCAGCGACCAGTCCCATGCCCCGTGCGCGCCGAAGTCGAAAAGGAAAGCGGAAAAGGAAGGCAAGCAACACAGGCAAAACAAACAGGCAAATGGAAAGGGAGCTGCGAACAGCGTCTACGAGCGTTGGCAACAAAACTGTTTTCAAAAGTGGAGTGAAGAGCTTCTCCTCCAGCACGTAGGGTTGCTTACGGAACCAATGCATGCACAACGCAATCAAGAGGCAGCTCAAAGCCCAGAAAATGGCCGTAACGGGAAGCACACGCCGGCGGCTACGCAGGCACCAGGCAGCACAAGGCACCAGTAGAAGCACACCCAGCCAGGACGTCTGCCTGACCGTTCCCAAAACGACGTTCGAAAGCGCAGCCACAGCCAGCCACAAAATCACGGCCCGATCGGTCTCGGCTTGGAGAGCCCGAATACAAAGATAAAGACAGATCAGCAGAGAAAACAGGCCAGGGATATCTGACATGAAGCTGAAGCTCATAAGGAAGAAAATGGGCGAAAACGCCATAGTGAGCGTCGCCAGAGCGCTGTTCCATCGGCTGATTCCCAAACGCGCCAAGATCCGTTGCAGGACAATCAACGCAAGCAGGGAGAGAACAAAGGTGGAAACACGCAGGATGAAGAAAGAAAAACCGAAGACCCTGATGAAAAGGGCACCCCAGTAAAGCTGCCATCCAAGCATGGCCGTAGCCCAGCCGTTATAGACAATATGGCCTGTGCTGGCAAGGACGCGAGCGCTGAAGTCATAAGACCAGTCATCGTTGAGACCCATCTCAACCTTCGGGTGCGAGGCTGCCATGCAGAGCGTGAAAAGGATGATGCAGCACAACGGCGCAATAAGAGCAGACAACCTGGTCTTTGTCAGCAATAGATTCCTACCTGAATTTCAACATGGAGTGAGATTCAGATTACCGCATCGTTTCCAAGACTTCCTGCCTGTGGTGGCCTCCCCGTTTGAGTCCACACAGACCGAAGACAAGAGCCGTTAACATGGCGGCGGAGCGCGCCATGATCTCGTCCCACGTTCGTCCACGACAACTCCCCTTTGGTCACTGTTCAACCTTCTAAAATGAACGAGATGCTCCTGGCGCAGCCTCCATCCCGTGACCTGCTCACCCTTGCTGCCGAGGCCATTTTCTGGGTTTGTGTCGCGTTAGTTGTTTACACCTATATTGGTTACGCTTTGCTGCTGCGGATCCTGCCAGACCGGCCAACGCTAGAGCCACAGCAGTCTCCCCATCACACTGTTTCGATCCTGATGGCGGCTCATAATGAAGAGTTGAGTCTTCAAGCCAAGCTCGACAATCTGGCGCAACTCGACTATCCGCAAAGCCTCATCCAAACGATCGTGGTCTCGGACGGATCCTCAGACCGCACTGCAGCGATTCTGGGGCGTAGCCCCAACGTTTCCGCCATTATCCTTCCCCAGCCGCTCGGCAAAGCAGCAGCTCTCAATCATGCAGCCGAAGCAGCCACCGGAAGCATCCTGGTCTTCTTTGATATCCGCCAAACCATCGATCTCGATGCCGTTCGCCATCTGCTCGCCCCCTTCACAGACCCACTAGTTGGAGCCGTCAGTGGTGAACTCGTGCTTGAGACAGTTGACGGAGCGCAGTCTGCTGGGGCCCTTGGCATCTACTGGCGTATTGAAAAATTTGTTCGCAAGCTTGAGTCGCGTACCGGCTCTGTCGTCGGCGTCACGGGGGCCATCTACGCGATGCGCCGCAGCCTTTACCAACCCATGCCTGCAGGCACCCTGCTTGACGATGTTTTCCTACCCATGTACGTCGTGCGTGCTGGCTCCCGAGTGCTTTTTCAACCTAACGCTATTGCACGCGATCGCGTCTTCACGCAAAAGGGGAAAGAGTTTGGCCGCAAGGTTCGCACGCTTACAGGAAATTACCAGCTGCTTCAACTCGCGCCTTGGCTGCTGACCCCCGCCAATCCCCTGCTCTTTCGCTTTATCAGTCACAAGCTTATGCGCCTGGTAGTGCCCCTGCTCCTGATTGTCCTTCTTGTTGCTTCCTCGTCTATTCCTAATGCTTTCTATCGAACGATAACTATCCTGCAACTGGTATTCTACGGATTGGCCGCATGTGGGACTGTATTGCCGCAAACCAGGCAGGTAAAACCAATAGCGATCGCCAACACCTTCGTCATGCTGAATCTCGCTGCTGCAAAAGCATTGATCAATTTCCTCACCGGCCGCAACGCTTGGGTTTGATGTCACGGCCCTCGTGCCAACGGAGAATGCATCGTGGGAACAGGTATCGGACATTACATTCCTCTAGTTGCCTATCTAGGCTTCTGGGTCATGTGTGTCGTGTCTCTCACCGGAAAGCCCCTGTACGGCCTTTACTACATGATTCCCTTCGTGCCCTACCGCACGATGCGTGACCACTTTGTCGACTATCCGCTGGGTGGCAACATGCTCACCCTGCTCGTCATCTCGATCATTCTTGGCGCCCTGATTGCGGGCAAGCGGCTGCCGAAGTCCAAGCTCTACTTGACCTGGCTCGTTTTTGGCATTTATCTCTACTTTTCCATGTGGATAGGCGTTGCCATGGGCAATGAGCCGGCGCCGCTTTGGCTATCCGATATCAACTTTCTCACCTGGAAGGACTACATGTTGATCCCGCTGCTCTTCGTAGCAGCCGGACTTGTCATTGAAGATCGAAAAGCCGTCCGCAATGTCATTCTGCTGACCGCTATTGCTGTCTTTCTCGTCGACCGCAGCTCACTCCTCGAAGAACTGTCGCACAACATTGGCCAGTACGATGAGTCGAAGCGCGAATCTGGCCCACTGGCCTACGGATCCAACCAGTTAGCCGCGTTTCTTGCACAATTTGCTATGTTCTTTTGGGGTTTCACCCGCGTCATGAAGCGCCGCAAAGTAAAGCTTTTTCTCTACGCGCTCGTTGCTTTGACCGTCGTTACGGACCTCTACACCTACTCCCGAGGATCGTACCTTGCATTGATCGGAGGCGCCGCCGTCCTTGCACTTTTCAAAGACCGCAAGCTTATCCCGGTGCTCATCCTCTTCCTCTTCACCTGGCAGGTCGTCGTACCAGCAAGCGTGACAGAACGTGTTTCCATGACCCACACTGCTGACGGCAAGCTCGAGGCTTCCGCCGAGGAACGCGTAGTTCTCTGGGAACAATCGGAGAGAATGTTCTTATCCAGCCCACTTTTCGGCACAGGATATGCCTCCTTCCAATTTGGAGATCATATTGGCAGCTTGAAAGATACGCACAACTGGTTCATCAAGGTGGCGGTAGAAACTGGCATTCTGGGCTCGATCATCGCCCTCGTTATGCTAAGCCAGATGCTGCTCACTGGTTATAGGCTTTTCCGTCGTGGCAAAGATCCGCTCTATATAGGCCTCGGTCTGGGTTTTCTCTGCAGCGTCGTCGCTTGTATTATCGCCAATTGCTTTGGCGATCGCTGGACCTACCTTGAAATTACCGGCTTGATCTGGATTCTCGCTGGTGCGTGTGTACGCGCACTGTCACTCGCAGAAAACGTTGATGAAAACCCTCTCCCTGAAATCGTTGAACTTTCAGGCAGATCCAATCCCTACACTTGGCCCCCTCAACTGCGTCCGCCCGCCGCGGCCGGCGCTCTTCCTGCCCCCGGCATGGCCCCCCACGGCCTGCCGCCTGACACTCCGAACGGCTGGCGCTAAAACATGTCCCTGAAAAGCCGAGTGCCCCTGCCAGACTTTAGCCTTGCCCGCCCTGTTTTAAGCCCGTCTGAACCTCTCCCTGCTCAGCAACAAAATTTTCCTTACATTCTGCTTATTCTTGATCAGTTCCCGCGATCTCTCGGAGGGGGCGAGCGCATCGTGCTACGACTTGCCGCTTTGCTGCCCGCCGAGGGGTTTCGCGTATCCATTCTCACCTTCCAGGTTCACCCGGAAAGTCCTGTGTGGGCTCTCGCACCGCCATGCCCTATTTACTTGCTGCCTCTCGAAAAAACCTATGGCCGTAACGCAATGCGAGCTGCGTGGAGTCTGGGCCGTTTTCTAAGGCGGAACGACATTCGGCTGGTAGAAACGTTCTTTGAGAGTTCCGATCTCTGGGGCGGCGCTGTTGTTCGTTTGCTTTCCCGTGCACGCCTGGTTTGGTCACGTCGCGATATGGGTATCCTGCGAGAACGCAAACATCAGGTGGCCTACCGCCTGCTGTCTTCCCTGCCACATCGAGTATTTGCTGTTTCTGAGCAGGTCCGTCGTCACGTCGTCGACGTAGATCACGTTGACTCCACAAGGGTTCAAGTCGTTTACAACGGACTTGACCTTTCTACACAGACACCCAATGGCCCGGCTGCCGAGCTGGAGCAAAGTCTCCAGCCGGCTGTATTTCGCATCGTCACTTTGGGCAATATTCGAAGAGTCAAAGGACATGATCTCTTTCTTACGGCCGCCGTCACGATTCTCGAGCGATTCCCGAGCACCTCCTTTTGGGTTGCAGGAGAAGTACTCGAGGCTGACTATTTTGCAGAACTCCAACAGCAGCTCCTTGCCTCCGGCCTCCTTGACCACTTCCACTTCGTTCACGGTGTTCACAACGTAGAAGCGTTCCTGCAGGACGCAGACGTTTTTGTGCTGCCCTCTCGAAGCGAAGGGTTTTCAAATGCCATCCTGGAGGCGATGGCGGCGGGATTACCGGTTGTAGCGACCGACGTTGGAGGCAACGCGGAGGCCGTGGAAAATCAGAAAACTGGAATCATTGTTCCGTCCGATGATGCCTCGGCTCTCGCCTTGGCTGTGATCGAAATCCTGAGCGATCCCATCAGACGCCAGGCAATGGCGTACGCGGGCCTGCAACGTGTAGCTAGTCGATTTACCTCTAAGGCAATGATGAATGTCGTCGGCCAGGCATTTAGAGAGCTTCTGGGGCCTTCCTAGCGGGCAAAGAGACTGATCTCAGAGGTCTGTCCAAGACAAAGCGCTTAGCGTTGTTTTGCTGCTTTGAAAATATCCACATAGTGGCGAAGATACGTCTTGTTTCATCATTCCTATTCTTTAACTTCTTGAGACTTCTTGCTTCCTATTAAGCAGAACCGGGAAGTGCCGTGATATCGACCGGGAAGTGCCGGCGATTAGACCGGGAAGTGCTGCTTTGATGACTGGGAAGTGCCGTTCCCTTGACTGGGAAGTGCTTGGAAAAAGCGCAGAATTTACAGGGAGAGTGTGGAAGGATTGAGGGTCAATCTAACTGATTGATAGCCAACGGCGGACAAAGGGGGGCAAGTCCAGAGGTCGAGCCCATCTTTACCAAACGAGAATGACCGGGAAGTGCTGCCAGCAAATTTAGATAAATGAAGAAATGTTCAGTAAAAGGTACTTTTCAGGAAAACTTATGACCGGGAAGTGCTGTCTGTGGATTCATTGCAACCAGGAAGTTCCCTTGTGTAATTCTCATGAGCGTTCCTGCCAGGAAGCAGCTGACCGAGAATCGGCAAGTCATTGTGGGCACTCCCTGAGTGACCGGGAAGTGCTGTCCACGGCTATCAAAATATGACTGGGAAGTGCCGACTCCGAAAGAATCAACTTGACTGGGAAGTGCTGTTCCAGCCGCTCGAATGATGACCGGGAAGTGCTGGTTACTCGTTGATCAGCCGTGAAGCGGCTCCACCAATAAGCGGAAACCTTTGGAAATGACCGGGAAGTGCTGAGCCTTGGCTGCTTAGAGGTCTTTGCTGGTTCTTTCAGAAACGGCAAACGCTTTCGGGTGGAGAGGGGGTGCCAAAAACCGCACTTCTAGGTCATTTTGGGATCAGGAACAGGCAGTCGACGGATATGTTTTGCCTGGGGGATTAGATGAGTTCCATTCAGCGGTGGCCCAATCCTGAGACCTTTTTTGTCCGCTTCCGCGTTCAGTTCTGGCCAAATGGTCTTGAAAATGATGATGGCTTCGCGGAAACGCGTGCGAATGCGGCTCGTGACACTGTCCTCTTGCCATAACTGTTCGCGGAGAGTCTCCCAAGGTATGAGACTTTCAGTTTGCGCAGCGAAGCTTCGCCAGTATAAAAAGATCAATAGATCCTGCAGCTGCGACTTCTTCTTGGTCGCCTGAAGGAGTTCGAAAGGCACTGGCACATGGTATTGAAGAATCTCCTTGAAGATTCGGTCGCCCAGTTTGAAGCCGAAGACCGGGGTGTCCATTCTGAGCAGATTCTGCCCCTTTCTATCAGCCTTCATGTCCACTGAGGTTGGAAGATGGGATTCCTCGATGAAGGGCACCAGGACGGTCGATTCCGTGCTTCCCTTTCTGACAACACCAATCGTCAGGCCTGTGAGGCGTTTATAACGTTCCTTGAGGTCCTTACGGTTTTTGCCACTGTCGGCCATGCCAACATCTCTTAAAAACTCCACAGCGGTGTCCCACGTAACAAGGGGTGATTGCGTTTTGATCGCCTTGTCAACCATCCAGTGCAACAGGGTCCGGTCGGATCCGTAGGGCATGGCTACGCCATCGAGGCCTGCACTGAAGGTCACAGAAACCGTCGAACCATCACCAATGCGAGCTCGTCTGACGATCTTTGTTTCTTTCGTGGGGCTATATGGAAGCCCGCAAAGAACCATTGCTTGAGCGATCTGCGTCATCTGCATGCCAAGCGTACCGGCATCGCGTTTCTCACGAAGCTTAACCAATTCATCGACAAAGCGTTCCTTGCTTTGAGAGTCCTCGCCCTGCCGATCTCTTTTCTTCAGTTCCGTCATGGCCTTTGCCAAAGTTCCTCCTCTGCTGCAACTATCGATAGCGCTGGAGATTCAGTTCAATACCCTGGTTGATCAAATCCGTCTGATTGAGTTCATGTTTTTTCGCAACTTCATTCAGCCGCTCTTTCAAGGATTGCGGTATGCGAAATGTTACAGGCACCAGTACCTCCCTCCTCTTTTTAGTGAGAAGATCTGCACCCGAAAAAGAGGGGGACGGTGACGCCTGAGCCTGCAACTTTAACTTTTCAACCGGAGCTGTAGGCAAGTGTGGCGTTGCCTCAATTGGTGTCTGGAGCAGGTTGGATTCATCCTGCGGCTTGATCAGCGTGCGGGTGGGCTCGCGGACGATAGATGGCCTTAGGCCGTCAAAGGCAGACTTTACTGCTGTTCGGTTAGACATTTTGCAATAACCTCCTTGGTGAGTGAGAGGATTTCCTGCGCCGCTTTTGAATTGGGGGCCGCCTGGATCACCGTCTGACCGGAAGCCGGCGCCTCCGCATAAGCAGTACGGTCGTAGATCTCTGTATCCATCACATCGATCTCGATTCCCTGGTCTGAAAACATTGCAATCGCGCCCTCTTTGGCGGTTTTGCCGAGCCTGTTGCTGGCGTGCTTGGCATTGAGCAGCAGAAAGACTCGCAAGTCAGGTTTGATCGTTGCAACGTCAGTAAGGACAGGCAGCATAATGGCTGTGGCCAGGAAGTCGATCGGAGTAGGACGGCTTGGGATGATGATGCAATCAGCAGCCAGAAGTGCCGATCGGGTCACAGTTCCGAAACCCTTCGTTTCAGTTCCAGGAGGACAATCGATCACCGCCACTTCGTAGAGAGAGTTTCCGATAATCTTTGGGAGCTCTTTGTGAATGGACGAGGTGGACATGGCGATTACGTCAAAGTTGAGCTTCGACTCTTCCGAGCGATTTCTCCATTCCGTTGCGCTTCCCTGAGGATCGGCGTCCACGACGAGAACTCGAAATCCAGCCGCCGCCAGGCCACCAGCAAGATTCATACAGGTGGTGGTCTTTCCACATCCACCTTTTTGATTGGCTATTGCCAGAATGATTGCCATACATACATCATGCAATGCGGCTAGCAATACTGCGAGCAATACAGCACCAAGTATTCCACCGTATCTAACTCGTTATCAAAGACGAGCTGAATTGCTGTATGTATGTACATACAGCAAGAAATACTGCGTGTTGTACAAAGAGATGAGGAGCGAGTGAGACCCTTCATTCTCGACGAGTACACCTCAGCGGTATGGCTGTACATATGTACAGAAGTATGTACAGACACGCGCAAATGGCTCGCTTGTTCGCTGTTCAGGTGCTAGACAGGTTCTCGAAGTCGCAAGAACATTTCCTTCAGTTCTTCATCAACCGAGCCGTTTTCCAGCGGTACCGGATCAATCAATCGCTCAAAATGTGTCAGGTCATTCTGCATTGCTTGTGCCAGAATCGCTAAACTTTCGAGCATAGATGCTGCCGAATCTGCCAGGATTTCCAGGCGACCCACCGACAAATGAATGTTCTCGGGAAGATCGCAGACCATGATGGAGCGAAGTTCACGCGGAAGCGATACCCTTAGCGGCTTTACGGTGGGAGGATCATCGGCGGCCAGAAGCCGAGCCTTCAATCCTTCTTCGACTGAATCAGCTGCGATCATTTCGGTCAAAAAAGTGAGCAGGGAAGTGCGGTCAACGAAATGCGTGCCGGCAACGTTCTGCACTTCTCCGATCGCCCTCATGAGGGTCTGGGCAGTGGCTCGTCCGACGTCGAAGAGATGTTCAATATCCTGACGGGACCAGGTCTCGATGCGTGAGTTAGCAGTACGTTCGCGAATGAGGTGCAAATCGCGAGCCCACTTCACAGGACGACCCATAATCCTCACTTTCCAAGCTTTTTAGAAGAGAGACATTATTGGCATATCTGCCAGAAAATATCTGATTATATACACCTATCACCCACGGCAGAGCTCAAGGGCGCTCTTGTACTGTACCCGATAATCCCCATTATCGTGCTACATTGGTTCCAGTGACAACAGAATTGCAGATTCAGCCGCTGCCCGACACAAATGCCGAGTTCGAGGCCCGGATGATCGACCTCGTGCTCAACGGCGTCACCTCCGTCCACTCCAGGCGGTCGTACAAGACCGGGCTGACGGCGTTTTTCACTTGGATCAAGGCTTCAGGCTCCGAGCCGGCCTTTACCAAGGCCCTTGTCCAGCAGTACCGTTCCGCCCTCCTGGCTGACGGGCTCTCTGCTTCGACCGTCAACCTCCGGCTCTCTCCCATCCGCAAGCTCGCCCGCGAGATGGCCGACAACGGGATGCTCGACCCGGCCACCGCCGCAGCCATCGAACGGGTTCCTGGGGTCGAGAAGCGAGGCAACCGGGTAGGGAACTGGCTGATGAAGGAGCAGGCCAACAGTCTCCTCAATGCGCCTAACCCAAAGACCCTGACCGGGCTACGCGACCGGGCCATCCTGGCCCTGCTGCTCGGCTGCGGGTTGCGCCGGGCCGAGCTGCTTCGCATCAACTTCGAAGACCTGCAACAGCGGGAAGGCCGCTGGGTCCTTCCCGACTTGGCAGGGAAGGGGAACCGGGTCCGGACAGTTACGGTGCCGGCAGGCGTCAAGACCCGCATCGACGCTTGGCTCGAAGCCTCCGGCATTACAGAAGACCGCCTTTTCCGGCCGATCAGCAAAGCCGGCGAGCTCGCCGGGACGGAAATCCGGGATGAGAAAGCGGTCTGGCGGCTGGTGATGCGCTACGCCAAGGCCTCAGATCTTGGAAAGCTGGCCCCACATGATCTGCGGAGAACCTGCGCGAAGCTTTGCAGGAAGGCCGGCGGCGATCTCGAACAGATCCAGCTCCTGCTTGGACATGCCTCCATCCAGACGACGGAGCGCTATCTTGGAACGGAGCAGGCTTTGGCACATGCGGTGAACGATGCAATCGGCTTGGACATGGGGTTAGAATGAGCTTGCCATCTAGTTAAATGCCGTGAGTCCTAGTTCTCTCCGCATAGTACTTTCAGCGTAGCGATTGCATTACGCGGAGACCGGCGGGTCAAGGTCAAAGGGGTTGTACCCTCCTAATGAAGAACTTTGATCTGCCTGCCGCGTTGACTGCTGGAACGCCGCAGTATAGTGCGTTGAACCGCGATCTGGCCGGTGTGGCAGATCAGTTGACTATCCTGAGGGATCGCGATATTCCAGTGCTTTGGCGGCCGCTGCACGAGTTTACGGGAAGCTGGTTCTGGTGGGGCAAGCATGGGCCGGAGCCGCTGAAAGCACTGTGGGCCCACATGTACGACTACTTCACGAACACGCGGGGACTGAACAACCTGATCTGGGTGGCGGGCTTTTCCGGTGAGCCCAGTGCTGACTGGTATCCAGGCTCGGCGTATGTTGACATAGCAGGGCCGGATACTTACGTGAAGGATCATGGCAATCTGGCAAACTTGTTTGCCGCCGTTAAAGTGATTGTGGGAGAGACGAAGCCCATCTGCCTGCACGAGTGTGGGCCTGTGCCGGATCAGCATTGCTGGGCAAGACGGCTGACTGGCTCTACTTTATGCCCTGGACGCATGACTGGATCGCAGACGAGAAGCTGAACCCGCCAGAGCTTTTGAAACCGCTTATAACTCGAAGCGCTTTGTGACGCGGGATGAGATACCAGATCTCAAGAACGTTTGAGATTGTTCGACGTCTAGGCGCTCCGGACGACTACTACCTCTCTTTACGGCGACGGCGGGCTACGTCTCTCCACTCAACGAGGTGCAGGCAATCTACGCCAGCGGCGCGGGTATGAGAAGCCTCTGCCTGAGGTACCAGTGATCCATGTCACAGCGGAGCATACGTCCATGGCGGACTGATCTGACCCAAAGATGGTCGAGAGTGCCGGCGTTTGCGACTATCCGCCCAGATCATTAGATAGTTCCTTTGAACAAGCTTCACGCCGGAGAGCATCGTTTATACTTTTCGGGGACTTGAACTAATGCGAACGGCCGAACCTACCAGACCGGATCCCGAGCGCCTCCTCAAACAGGTCGAAGCTGAGGAGAGCAAGCAATGCGGCGCCAAACTGAAGATTTTCTTAGGCTACGCTCCTGGCGTGGGCAAGTCCTATCGCATGTTTGATGAAGCGCGACGACGCTTCGAGCGCGGGGAAGACGTTATAGTGGGTGCCGTCCAAGGCGAACAGTCAGCGGATATCAAGGCAATCCTCAAGAATCTGGAACAAATCCCGCTGACTGAGGGTATCGACGGCCAAGGTGTGAACCTCGATGCAGTGATTCGTCGTGCGCCACAGGTCTGCGTAATCGACCCGCTCGCTGCCTGTAATCCGCTTGGAAGCCGTTTTGCAAATCGTTGGCAGGATGTTCAGGAGCTTTTGCGTAACGGCATCTCGGTGGTCTCAAGCGTCAACCTGCTCTTTGTCGAGGAATACAGGGACAAGGTTCGGATCATCACAGGCAAAGACACTTCGGAAACTATCCCGAAGTCGTTTCTGCTCTCCGCCGACGAGATTGTGATCGTGGATGTGCCCACCGATCTGTGTCTCTGGCGCCAAGGAAATGAACTAACTCCTACGGGAATCAGCAATCTTCAGGAGCGCCAACTTTCGGATCTTCGTGAACTAGCGCTCTTATTGACAGCCGAGGTTGTGGATGCGCAACTCGAGTCTTACGTTCATGCGCATGGCATTGAACCAGTCTTTGGGGCTCATGAGCGATTTCTTCTCTGTTTGACTGCGTACTCAGATGCCTTGACGATGATTGAGCGGGGCGAGCGCAATCGGGATCGTTTCCAAGGGGAGCTCTACGCTTTGCACGTGTGCGAGCCGGGTTACTCCGAAAAGGAAAAGGCTACGGTTCGAAGTTATATGGACGCGGCAACGAGGGCCGGTGCCATCACCGGATTACTGGAGAGCGACGACCCGATCTCCACAATCCTTAGGTTTGCGCGCGAGAAGCGGATTACTCAGATCTTCATTGGGCATAGTGCTCACCAGACGTGGCGAAAAAGGATTTTTGGGGATCCGGTACGTCGCCTGATTCGGGAGGCGGAAGGTATCGACATTCGGGTTTTTCCGCGTCCAATCTGACATGAACACGGCCCACTCCACGCCACGCGGAAAACTGAAAGTCTATCTGGGATATGCCGCCGGTGTTGGCAAGACTTTCCAAATGCTGGCCGACGGCCAAGCTGCCGCCGAGAGGGGAGTCGATGTAGTCCTTGCTTATTTTGAGCCTCACGCCCGTCCCGACACGATCGCACAAACTGAAGGTCTGGAGGTTATCCCGCATCGTGTCGTTGAATACAGCGGCACACAGTTTCAAGAATTGGATATAGAAGCTGTCATAAAGCGCAGACCAACCATTGCCCTCGTCGACGAATTGGCACATACGAATATTGCTGGCTCTTCCCGAACAAAGCGTTGGCAAGATGTTGAATTCCTGCTGGATGCGGGCATCGAGGTATGGACGACGATGAATCTCCAGCACATGGAAAGCCTCAATGATGAGATACGGCAAATCACAGGCATCCAAGTGCGCGAAACAGTGCCGGATGGAGTGATCCGGCGAGCAGATGAGTTGGTGGCAATCGATGTCACGCCAGAGGCGCTGCTCAATCGAATAAAGCGGGGCTCCATCTATAAGCCGGAAATGGTGGAGAAGGCACTAACGGGTTTCTTTAAGGGCTCAAATTTGAGGGCATTGCGTGAGTTGGCGCTTCGGCAAGCCGCTCACGAAGTGGATCTCCGTCAGAGCGCCTACGATCAGGCGAGTCCGCCTCCATTGCCGGGGACACTGGAGTTTCGGCCCGCTGAATTGATTCATAGTCAGCCAAAGGAGCGGATCTTGATTCACATTACAGCCGACCCTTCATCTGCGATGCTTATCCGTCGAGGGCACAGGGCTGCCGACTATCTTCATGCCGACTGCATAGCGCTCTTCGTCCATGAAACAGCCCACTTCGCGAACGTGCCGACAGAAGAACGGAAGCAAGTGGAAGAACATCTGCGTTTTGCTCGAAGCTTACAAATAGAAGCACACGTTCTGAGCGGCGAGAACATCGCTAAGACTGTCGTCGATTATGCGCGGCGTAATCAGGTCACCCAGATCTTTGTGACCAGGGTCCGAAGCCATTGTCTTGATCGACTTCGAGGCAAATATGACGCCGAGAACCTCGTGCGTTTGGCTCGAGAGATGCAAGTGACGGTTGTTGCTACCAGGGGCATAAAGCTCACGACTGCAGACCAACGGCGGTATAAAACTTCACTCTAGCGGATTCAAATGCTCCATTCTATTGAGCGAAGTTCTTCCACGCGGGGCCGGTCTCGAGTCATGCAAAATTTCGCCAGATGCCTCTCAAACTTAGAAAGTTTCCGCTAAAAAAGCAGCTACGTTCATGGCGATAGGTAGATGGCGACCCGATGAAGGGGCCGGCGGACCCTGTGGGCTGGTCTCCTGGGACGTTGATCGCCTTTCGCCGCCGTAATACTCGATCCGAGTAGGGATTCTCCTGATGAATGCCGCTCAGGCCAGCCAGCGGAGTGAGCCAACTCATATGTCATCGGAGTCCGTCAACTTCCGCCTGTGCGACTTGTCGGACCGTCGAAGAATGGTCGACCTAATTGCAGGCCAAATCGCACTTGCATCGATTAACCATCTCCAACATTGTTGGGCGATGGTGAGTCCATTCTTACTCATCGTGGCTCCATTCTGAGCGAGAAGCTGGTTCCTACTTGGGAACGACTGTTCCTGCCTAGGAACCGGGACCGGCTATCTTGTTGTTATTGAGCAGGTTCGCCGCTAGGAACCATAAGTGTTCCAAACACCACCCTAGAAGGGATGGAGTGTCATACTTTTCAGGTGCGTAGCGCCTTGCATTTGTTCTTGCTGCTGTCTGTTGCTTGCTGTGCTGATGATGATCTGGGCCTACTGCGCTGCGTCGTCGTCGTCCTTCGGAGCTACCGGAGCACCTACGCTGTAGGTTGATGAACGGGCAGGTCCGGCATCTCCGGACCTGCCCTAAGGCCTCGCGCACCACGTCCCTTTGCCTGTTCCATGCTGCGCGAGATGACCCTATTCCACCAAGTGCGCGACGTGCTCTTTGAGCGTATTGCGGCTAGTTCCGGTAAGCCGGATCAGCAGAACTGACGTTGAATCTCTTGGCGAACGAGGACGCTGCAAGTATGGATGAAATGGAGGTGCACCACTAACTAGAAGGATACTGAGTGTTTACCAACATGGCGGGGAAGGGAAGCCGCATCCGGGCGATCACGGTGCTGGCCGGAGGAAAGGCGCAGCTCGACACATGGCTTTATGTGGCAGCGATCATCGGGATTGTATTTTCCGGCCGGTTAGGGAATGGCCTAACCGGGACTCCTGTAGATATGACCCCTTAATTTAAGCGCGTCGGATTGGCCAGCATCAGGTGGGTCTAGGCAAAGACAACGCAAAAGCAAGTCCGAACGCAATCCAAAGAGGCACTATCGCCGCAAACGCCAACTTTCGGTCTCGGACCACATTGGACAGGTAAACCTGATGTGAAGCTTCCGCCGCGTCGCGTCTCTTTAACGACATCGTTACGTCAGGATCAGGGCCCTTGGTGTCTACGTCTTGCAGGCGTTGGACCTGTTCATCCTTCAGCAGCAACGCGTGGTCGGTGTTCACGAGTTCGCTCGCCAAAGCTGCACTTTGTCCCTTGAGCAAAGCTATGGTTACACGAAGTAGATGATTGTGAAGTGCAAGTTGGTCGTCCTCGATCTCAGCAGCCACCTGTCGCTTCCGCATCAGCCCCGCAGCTTGGTAATCTTTAGCGTTCGCCGCAAAGTGATCACGATCTAAAGACGCTCCAGCAGCCGCTTTCGCAGCCCACCGCCAGTTGACCCCAAGTGCAACGGATGCAACAAGCGCCAGTGCGAACAGGACCCAGGCAAAGATTCGCATGTCGCACTATACCAGACGCGATCACAGCCGATGAGTGGACGTATTCTCCGCCTGCTCGTACCTTTACTGTCAGTTCTACATGGCACCCACAACTTTTGGTCTTGCTCCAAGCTTGTCATTTGTGCGCAGCGAAGACGTGGAAGGGTGTCGGGATCGCAATGACTCTAGCTGGCACATTATGCCAGAGGGCGTGTGCCACGTGTTGCTGAGGCGTCAGGCCTTCTCCAACGAAAGGGGTACGAAAAAATTACCTGATCTACAACTTTTAGGGTATATATTACCCAATATGTGCAGATATTTGCATATTAGCTTAAAGAGTTCTGGCTAAGTTATTGATAATAAACAGTTAGTTTTGGCTTCCTCCTTGCACATACGTCTCGTGCGAAAGCTTGGCGGGAGTTGATTCTGACAGCGCACAAGCAGCAAACAAAATTCCGCCTTCCGCGGTACCCAGGAGACTCACACCATGAAGAAATTGCTGATGCTTGTACTCGGAGCGGTTTTTGCACTTGCCACTCCCTTCGCCCATGCCGATTCACTTAACCAGATTTCGTTTGCTGGCACCACATCCTACGCGTCCAACCCCAATGGCGGCACGGATGTGACCTTTGCCACCAACCCTGGGACTACCCAGAATGCGAGCGTTTTCGGTACAAGCACCGGCATGTTCAGCGCCTTTACCGGCCAGACCTACGGTCCTATGGGCAACGCTGGGACCTCGGTTCACTTCAACAATTTCAATACAAGCCAGACGGGCTTTGTCCTTTTCACCGCGACTGCTCCTAACGGTCAGACTGTTTCCTTCACGGTCACTTCCATGACGAGCAGCTCGAGCTCCGCTGGTCCCTCCATCACTGGAACCGGCTTTTACACGTTCGTGACGAATGGTGTAACGACGACTGTCAATTCTGGTAGCTTTGCATTCACCTCGCAGGGTGGCGGTCAGGGCGTTTCCTTCTCGGATTCAAACACCGTGACGCCTGAACCCAGCAGCCTCCTTTTGCTTGGCACCGGTCTTGTGAGCGCTGCCGGCATGCTGGTTCGCCGTCGTCGTAAGGTTGTTGCATAAAGCTTCACTTCCCTTGAAAGGCGGAACGCTTTGGCGTTCCGCCTTTTTTTCTTAAACACTTCTGCAAACGTCATCCGTGTCTTTTCCTGGGCTGGTATTCCCCAGGCCACCTGAGCAGGCTGCGACCGAGCTACGTATTAAGGCTCGAGTAACGGTACGCGCAGCTGAGGCTGATCTTGCCATCAGCGCGCGCAGCACAGGTCGCGAGTTTTGCTGCCCATCACTGCACAGAGACGTGCGGAATAGCAAGACCCTGCGTAAGACTCAGCGACACAAGCCTGCTGAAGCGAAGAAGGTCAGCAGTGCCGATTGTTGGTGTTTTGATCCTGGAAGGTGGGGAGTCGCCCTCGTGGCGAGCGCGACTCCTCTTTTGAATCTACATCTGGCCGATCGCAGCCTGGGCATCTTTTCCAGGTTTTGTGGCGGGACCGACATCAGCAGCCTTCTTCAAATGAACCAGTGCGTTAGTCTTATCACCCAGTTTGGCGTACGTCATGCCAAGATGGTACTGAATCGAAGGATTGTTGGGGTCGGCTTTCACGGCGTCCTGAAGCAAATCCAGCGCCGAGCGATAGATTCCCTTGTAGTAGTAGACCCACGCCAGGGTGTCGGCAGTACTCGCCGATTCCGGAAAAGCGCGTCGAGCAGTCTGCGCCATGGTGAGCGCGACATCTGAGTTCTGCCCGGATTCGATCATCAGGAATGCCAGGTTATTCGCGGCAACCGGCTGATTCGGTTGAAGCTGCATGGTCTGCTTGTAGTAGTCGATTGCTTGTGCAATGTCGCCGACACCTTCCTCAAGTGTTCCGAGAACAAGAGTTGCCTTGGCGTCATTTGGGTGGGATTGGAGCCAGAATTTCCACGCTCCGATGGCTTGGTCGTTCTTACCCATGGCTACCTGAGCCTGCGAAAAGGCCTGCACGCCGCCCTCGTTGGAGGGGTCGAGTTCCATGCCTTTCTTTGAATTGGCCAAGGCACCAGCATAGTCTTTGGTGCCAATCTGCAGGTTGGCCAGTTCGGTGTAGAGCAGGCTGTTATTGGGTGTTCTGATCATCTGCTGTTGCAACCGGGCCATTGCTTTCGCCGGCTGCTTGGCAGCCAGATCCGACTGAACCAGCATGGAAAGTGCGCTTTCGTTGTTGGGATCCTTGGCAAGGGATTGCTCCAGTAGGGCAATACCTTCGGCCACGTGGCCTTGAACTATCCTGAGTTGCCCGAGCTCCAGGAGTGCCGTGGAATTGTTGGGGTCCAGCTTGAGCGCTGTCTGGAAGTCAAGCTCGGCTTGCGCGTATTGCTTTTGGTTTGCTTCGGCGCTTCCGCGCCACAAATAAGCCGGAGCAAAGTTGGGGTGCAGGGCAATGGTGCTTTCCGCCAGTTGAGCAAGCAGGGTGGAATCGCCCCGCCGCGTGGCGATGGAAGCAAGCCCGGTCTGGGCCTCAGTATTAGAAGGGTCAAGCTGGGTCACAATGCGGTAGGCGGATTCTGCCGCGTTTGTATCGCCTTTCACGGTAGCGACTTTGGCAAGCAACAGTTGCAGGGAAGCGCTGTTAGGGGAATCGCGAGTGGCACGTTGCAGAAGCGTAAAAGCATCGTTCGTTTTATTGTCCTTCATCAGCATGAGCGCGTTCAGGCCTTCGACCTCTGGATTACGGTCATGAGCCTTGCTCAGGTCCGCCAAGAGGACGCGCGCTTTGTCGTACTGCTGGGTCGTTAACAGTATTTGAGCGTAAGCAATCTGCAAAGGGACGCTTTGTGGATTCTGCTTTGTCAGTTCGGCATAAGCCTGCTCAGCCTTTGGCATTTCATTGTGCGCGAAGTAAAAGCTGCTGAGAGCGTTAGCGCCGTCATTGGTGTCGGAAAGATCTTGGGTGGCCTGCCGCAGGGTCTGCTCGGCTTTGCCCAGATCTCCCGAGCGCACATAAAGGTCTGCGAGGGCTTTGCGCACGCCAAGGTTTTTAGGAGAGTTTTGCTCTGCTTCGACCAGTTGTTGAGCCGCTGCGCTGCTGTCGCCGCGCTTCTCGAACAGGCCAGCCAAAGTCATACGGGCACTCACGTCCTTGGGGTCTAGCTCCACGGCCTTTCTTAGATGCTCCTCCACCTGGTTCATCTGTGGCGAAGGACTTTGGCTTTGCACTGTAGCGAGGAGGGTGTAATAGGAGGAACGGTTTGGATCGATGCTCAGGGCATGTTGAATATCGGCCAAAGCGGCCGGGTTATCGCTCTTTTGTTGCTCAATCTGAGCTCGCAGGGCAAAAGCGTCGGCGTTATTGGGTTCCTGCGCAAGCACAGCTTTTACTTGGTCCAAGGCTCGGTCTGGAACGCCGCCTGCGACGAGCATGGTGCCCAGGTCGATGCGCGCTTTCATGTTGGCAGGATCCAACTCGACGGTACGCATCAGCTCCTGATAGCTAGGCATCATCGTGCCCATTTCCAGGTAGGTCTTGGCCAGTTCGTAATGCGCCTGGCTGAAGTTTTTGTCGATCTTGATCGCATTCGAGAACTGGATGCTAGCTTCCTTGAGCTTGTGCTCCTTCTCGTAACGAATGCCGCTTTCCAGATATTTCTGTTTCTCTACGCTTGGATCCTTTTTGCAGCCAGTCGCGATGCAAAGGCTGACTGAGACGGCTGCGAGTGCTGCAATCCTGCCGATCTGCTCCATGTCCTGCTTCATAGCTCTCTCCTTATCCGTTTCATGCCAAAGCATGAAAAGGATGCGTCCTGAAATTAATTTGGAATGTACTCCGGCAGTTTGGGAGCAATCCCTACGGCAAATCCTACTGCGCGGTCATGTGCCTGCTGCTGCGTTTCCCCAGGCCTGAGAGCGGTGATGACGCGAACCAGAGCAGCATCTGTACGGGCATACAGAATGGCATCCCGCAGCATAAAAAGTTTCGCAGCATAGTCGTTAGCAAGAGTGTGCCCATGCGACTGATACCAGTAGAGAACTTCCTGTTTATACACTCCATTTGAAATCAGATATTCCCCGACGCGGTTCATCTTCCCATCTGCGGATATTTGGGTGGTTCCGCTGGAATCGAAGGTCCAACCCGCGCCTGGAAGACAATTCTGTGGCGAATGAATGGACTGGCCGGATCGCTGAGTGGGGAAATAGGCGATGAAAAGGCTTACAGCACCGGGAGCGTTGGCACGGGAAGTCAGTTCTCCTTCCTGCTGCCGGCTATAGACTCGATCGAGAAAAAAGCCGTTGCCAAGCACATCAAGCGTAGCGACATTTAAGGGAGTGTCGGAACCGGTCCAGCCGTTGATTTGGACGGGAAAGTCTACGAGCGGCCGGCTCGGCGGTACACGGTCTTTGTCACCACGCAGGTGGATCAGAAGAAGGGTGAGCAGGAGAAGGGAAACGAGAGCCCAGTATTTGGATTTCATGCGGGCTGGTTTCTCTCTCTCGGCAAACACCACTTCATTGCCGTATGAACCAGAAACAGACATCCCAAAGAAACAAGGAACATGAGCCAGCCGGAGAACTCATGAAAGAAACCAACGGCGCGTTCGGGGTTCCAGTACTGTACACAAAGCCCCGTGCCAAAGATGCGTGCCGCGTTGGCGAAAACGGCAATTGGAAGGCTGGAAAGCGCCAGCAGAACGCGACGCAGAGTAGTGCGTTCAAGAAAATAACCGTAAATGACAGCAACCGTAAACAGGCTCATCAGGGAGCGGATGCCGCTGCAGGCTTCGGCAACCTCCAACTCCATGGTGGGCAACTGGATGATGTTGCCTTCACGCAGAACGGGAACGCCGGCCAGAGGCAGCGCAGCTGAGGACATGCGGGAGGCCAGCAGTTGTAACGGAAAAGTCAGCTGATTGAAAACAACTGCTGGAAATGGGATCGCGAGCAGGAGTACAAAGAGCGTGAACCTGATCTTTTTGACGAAAACCTTGCCGAGAAGCATCCAGACAATACCGGCAGTGAGGAGGATAAAGGAAAAGCGCGAAAGGAAGAGATCTGCCCCAAAAATGCCCGCCAGCAGCAAAAGCAGAGCAGGAAGAACAAGAAACAGACCTTTCCAGCTTGGCCTGCGCGGTAGACTGTGAAGAGCCTCGCGGCTATCCCAGAGCAGAAAGAGGGCGAAAAAAGGAATCAAAAAGCCGTGGCTGAAGTCAGGCAGCTCATACCAATCGCGTACGAGTTTAACGGCAATATGGGCATAAAGCAGGGCGGTAGCAAGGAGCAGCAGTGCCACGGCTTGCCAGGTATTGACGCGATCCAGACCATGGCCGGGATCCGGTACAGGGTTTTCTGGCAGCTCAGACGGGTTGGCCCGATCGTCTGCTTGGGCGGACTCCCTGATGGACCCGGGTGCCAGAGCAGACATGCTGAGAAAAGGCACTTTCATGTACCTGTAGTATGCAACTGAGAGGCCATAAATACTATAGATTTGTACGACGTTTGGGTCAGATGGGATAAAAAACTACTCTTCTTGGGCAAAGTGTAGGAAAATCGTTTTATGGTCTCTTCCGACTCTTCCCGGCTGTAGTGTGATTCGCAAGCGGAACCTGAGGATCTCGTTTGATGACGGAAGCTGCGAAGTTTAGGTGCATAATCGTAAGTTTTGGACCCTGACATGCACTGTACAAAGAAAAGAAGCTGAATCTTTCCTGATTCGAACCCTCGAGTTCTTTCCCAGCTACCCAGGATGAGCCTAATGATTTTCTGTTTTGCGCTGTATTCGCTTTTGCTGGTATCGGGACAGCAGTCTGTGGCGAAGCCCGTTTTTTCGGCTGCACCCGCAGCGCCTTCTCAGGCTCCGGTAACGCAACAAACTCCCAGCATCTCGGAAACGACCATCCAGACTGTGAATCAGACGTCGGATGCCAAGCCAGCTTCTGCCGAGCCAGGCCAGATTCCCGCAACTGTCACTCCGGCAGCAACAGCGCCTGATCCGTCTGCGTCCTCCACCAGCTACATCATCGGCCCGCAGGACAGCATTGAGGTAGCCGTGTGGAAAGAACCGGGAATTTCGGGAACGTTTCCCGTTCGACCCGATGGCATGATCTCACTCTCGCTTGTCGGCGAAGTGACGGCCGCGGGTAAAACGCCGCGCAAGCTGGGGGACGAAATTGCTCTACGACTGAAGAAATACATCTCGGACCCGAGAGTCAACGTTGTTGTACTCGCGGTCTATCCCAAGCAGGTGTATTTGCTCGGGGAAGTGGCACATATCGGTGCGCTTGCGATCACGCCGGAGATGACGCCACTGCAGGCCATCGCGGCTGCTGGCGGGGTAACCCCCTTTGCCAAAACGAAGAACATTTATATCCTTCGCGGAGAGCAAGGAAAGCAGCAGAAGATACTTTTCAATTACAAAAAGGCGATCAAAGACGGTAACCAGCAGGGCGTAACACTCGTTCCCGGTGATACGATCGTCGTTCCCTAACCCCTTTTCTCTTATGGTTCTTGAGCTCCCTATGATTGAGTTTAATTTCAGCCTGGCTTTCAGAACGGCCATGGCGGGACTGTTTGTACTTGGTGGCAGCTCCATTGTAGCCGCGGGGCAGATTGCGCCAATCGTTACTGCTTCCACCCCTTCTGAGGGTTTTCGCTTTCCCGTAGTCAATGGAAGCCTCCAATACTCGCTTACAGCCGCCGAATCCCTTGTTTACGGCTATAACGGACAAGCCAACACTGGAACCAGTGCCGTGACGAGTTTTTCCGGAGACGTGGCGTACCTTTCCAAAAGCAAGTTTAACCCGTTTAGCGCGGTGTATTCCGGCGGCTACCTTATTGGCGGTGGCGCGGAGCCCTCGGCTCCCTTTCAGAACCTTGCCCTTTCCCAGGTAATCACGAGACGCTCATGGAATTATGTCCTGAGCGATACAGTCAGTTACCTCCCACAGACACCCACCACGGGATTGTCCGGTATTCCAGGTGTAGGCGATCTAGGCATCACCGGTGGGCCCATTGCTCAGTCGCAACTTGGTATTTTGACGACGTATAGTCGGCGAGTATCAAACGACGCCAGTGTTTCGGTGTCGCGATCCTTGACCGGCAGCACCTCTCTTCACGCGACGGGCAACTATGACATCCAGCGTTTTGTAGGGGGCTCCACTGGCTTGGATGATACTCAGGAGATCGGTTCGGGAGGAATAACGCACCGGTTCAACGCCCGGACTTCAGCCGGCGCTGACTACAGCTATGCCAATGTTTCCTTTGGTGTAGGTGGCCTTTCGTTCACTTCTCAATCCTTGTTGTTCCAGGTCACCCGGCAACTAACGCGTCAGTTAAGCCTGACGCTGGGTGCCGGGCCTCAACGAGTGAACAGCGGAAACCAGCCGTCTACTAATGTGTCCGTCAACTCCACTTTGGGATATTCGGCGGCGAAGACAAACTACAGCCTGAGCTACTTTCGAGGCCAGACTGCGGGAGATGGCGTTGTTGCCGGAGCCCGTACTGATTCGGTAAGCTTTTCCGCATCACGCTCCATTAACAGATCGTGGGCAGTTTCCGGTCTCGCTGGCTACAACCGCTCCAGCAGCCTCCCGAATGGTCTTCTCCCTCCTTTTACGAGTAGTGGTGTTGTTGCCAGCGGACAGATATCCCGCGGCCTGACTCACGCGCTGTCACTTTTTGCCAGCTATACAGTGCAGCGACAAAGCGTCCAAGGAGTCGCAGCGGTCAACAATCCATTCAACGGACTTTCCCAAGTTCTGGGTTTTGGAATTTCTTACTCCCCCCGGCCGTTTCTCGGCCGTAGATAGTTTCATTGCTTACCCAACGGTCGTAAGGATTTTATGCTCGGACATCGCGCTCTTAATGCGGAAGACTACCTCACCATCCTGAAACGACGGGGCTGGATTGTTCTCATACCGCTGATTCTTCTTCCCATTCTTTCCCTCGCGTACAGCTACACGATTGCGCCGCAGTATCTATCGCAAACCCTGGTCCTGGTGGAAAGCCAGAAAGTTCCGGACAATCTGGTCAAGCCGGTGATTTCCTCTGATCTGGATAGCCGGCTTGCCTCAATGAAAGAACAGATTCTAAGCCGCTCCAGCCTGCAGCCGATCGTTGAACGCTACAACCTGTATCCCGATAAAAAGTTGACTTTAGACGACCGTCTCGACATCGCCCGTAAGAATATCGACATCAAGACGATCGCAGCAGGGGGAGCCCGTTCCGGGCTTCCTGGTTTCTTCATCTCTTTTAAGGCTGGGGACGCTCGTACCGCGCAGCTTGTCTGCTCAGACATCACAACACTCTTCACAGGAGAAAATCAGAAATCCCGCGAGGAAGCGACTCAAGATACGACAGACTTTATCAAAAGTCAGTTATCCGATGCCAAGCGCAATCTTGACGACCAAGACGCAAAGCTCGCTGAATTTCAGCGTCAGTACTCGGGCCGGCTACCGTCAGAAGGGTCTCCGAACGTCAACATGCTTTCGAGTTTGAATACTCAACTCGAAGCCGCGACACAGTCATTATCGCGTATGCAACAGGACAAAGCGTACACCGAATCTCTGCTCGCCCAAGCGCAGGCTTCACAACCTCCACCACCCACCTCCTCGGCGGGTGCCGTACTCCCTTCTGTCACGCTCGAGAAATCGCAAAACGAGTTACAGACTCTTCAGTCGCAACGCACCGAAATGCTAGGTCATTACACAGCGGACTATCCTGACGTGATCGCACTTGACCGCCGCATCGCGGAAGTGCGTCGCCAGATTGCACGTGCGGTTGCCACTCCGAGTACGCCTGCGGCTTCTACTACAGCACCAAGCCGCTACGACTCACCGGCCGTGCAGCAGCTACGTGCGCAGTTGCGCTCAGCAGAGCTTGGCATCCAGGCCAAGAAACAGGAACAAGCGCAAGTTCAAAGCAGCGTACGAATGTATCAGGATCGCATTCAGTCAAGCCCGCTTGTAGAACAGCAGTACAAGTCGCTCACGCGCGACTACGACACGGCACAGACGTTTTATAACAATCTGCTCAGCAAGATGAATGACGCCAATATGGCGAAAGATCTGGAGAAGCGCCAGCAGGGGGAACAATTCCGAGTAATGGATCCGGCTAATCTTCCGGATAGTCCTTTTTCGCCGAAGCGCGTTGTGTTCCTGACAGGCGGGCTCGTGGGCGGTCTATTGCTTGGCCTGGGCATTATTGCTTTTCTCGAATACAAAGATACTGCCCTTCGTACGGAGCGTGATGTATGGGCTTTCACGAAGCTTCCTACCTTGGCAGTCATCGCCTACTCAGGAGAGCTGAATACGAGACGGTCTACCAAGTTATTCCAACGCAAAAAGCCGCAGGATCCTACTCCTGCAGAGCGCTGATTCCGCATGTATAAAAGCTTTTTCAATCTCAAGATCGCTCCATTTGGCTCAAGCCCCGATCCTCGTTTCTTATACGTCATGCCTCAGACGCGCGAAGCTCTAGCCTCGCTGGAATATGGCATTTCCGCGCGCAAGGGCTTCATTGTCTTAACGGGCGAGGTGGGTACGGGTAAAACGACGCTGTTGCGCCGAACGCTTTCCTCCTTTCATCAACGTGTTGTAAGCTGCTTTGTTTTCAATCCACGTCTGGATGTTCTAGATTTTCTTGAGTTCGTTCTAAGCGATTTTGGTCTGGTACCCGTAAATCGTACAAAGTCTGGAATGCTGCTGCAGTTGAATCGCTGGCTGGTCGATCGATTCCGGCAAGGCGACATTCCCGTGATTGTTGTCGATGAAGCCCAAAATCTTTCGTGGGAGCTGCTCGAAGAAATCCGCTTGCTAACCAACTTGGAGACATCGTCAGAAAAGCTGGTTCAGATCATCCTTTCCGGACAGCCGGAATTCGAGCAGCGTCTCCGCCAGCCAGATCTGCGCCAGTTGCGTCAGCGTGTGGCGCTTTGGTGCAAGACGCAGCCTTTGTCTTTCGATCAAACCCAGGCCTACATTGTGCAGCGTCTCAGCGTGGCAGGCGGGCGTGACGATATCTTCCCTACGGCTTCAATGGAGCTGATCTATCGGGCCAGCGGCGGTATTCCAAGATTGATCAACCTAATTTGCGAACATTGTTTAATTTTTGCTTATGTAGAGCATCGCAAAGAAGTTCTACCTGAGCTTGTTTCTACCGTTCTTGAGGATCTGGCACTGGACAAGTTTGCCGATGCCAGTAATCCGCAAGACCTTTCTCCCCGGGACAATCACTCGCTTTCGAGCTCCAGCTTTCCGTCAGGCCCGTCCTCTTCTCTGCGGAGCTATGAAGCGAGTTCAGGAAAGGATAAATGAGTAAAATTTACGAGGCACTTCTTCAGGCTGAGATAGATCGCATCGCGACAGCCAGTCAAGCGCCGGCTGACACGGCTAAATCCGCAGTGCCGCCCCTGGCTGAGCCAAATCTACAGTCGGCTCCCTCATCCCAATTGGCCAGCCCAACTTATTTGCTGCCTGCGGTTGCTCCTGTCGTAGACCCCGTTCTGCCCTCTGCCACTGAGCGAACCAAAGCCTATTCCCAATCAGAATACGAAGCCGCCTCAGCGTTGATTCCGATGTACCGCTGGAAGCTGATGACGAAGCAGTTGCCTTCCATTGAGGAGCGTGGCAGTGCGGTAGAGCAATTCCGCAGTTTACGCTCGCGAATGTATGAGTTTCGCGCAATGGCCCCCTTGAAGACCATTATGATCAGCAGTGGGGTTCCGGAAGAAGGCAAGAGCTTTATTGCCATCAACCTTGCCATCTCGCTGGCCCGCCACAAATCAAGTCGAGTCCTTCTGATTGATGGAGATATGCGGCGTGGGACAATGCATAAATTGCTTGGCACCCCTTCCTCGCCAGGTCTAACGGAATATCTATCCGGGCATGCAACGATGATCCAGGCATTACAGCGCGCAAAGCCCAACGAGGATGGAAGCCCTCTTCCCCCTGGAATCGATCTGCTGCACTTTATCGCTTGCGGCGGTGATGCCGATAATGCCGCGGACCTGTCAGGAAATACAAAGTTTAAGGAGCTGATCCAGGCAGTATCTCCAATGTATGACTGGATCATTGTGGATTCATCCCCCGTGAACTTGATTGCGGATGGAATCAATCTTGCTCGGAGCTGTGACGGTGTTTTGCTTGTCACCCGGGGAGGAGTCACAAAATTTCAGGTCGCGCAGCGAGCCTTGCAGGAGCTGAAAGCTTCCAATGTGATCGGGGTGGTCCTGAACGCAGTGCATAAGCTGCCTACCGCCGCAGGATATTACGGATACGACGCCTATGAGAGCGTGAAGGAATAGGAGTCAGCACGCCTTGATCAAATTCCTTAACGTCTACTATCCAACGCGGACAGTGGTCCTGTTTTTAGGTGAAGCCATTCTTGTTGCCGCTTGTTTTTTGCTGGCAACCGAGGCTTTGCTTGGCCTGGATGCCTCGCTGGCACTGGTCTATGAAGATGGCCTGCTGAAAATTGGCGTATTGACGACAGTCATTCTTATTTTCTCGTATTACTTCGATTTGTATGAGCCGCAGATCGTTTCCCTACCGTTGGAGATCTATTTCCGCATTCTCCTGGTGATCGGATTCACCTGCTTTCTGCTGAGCCTGGTGATTGTATTTTTTCCGCAGGTCGTCATTGGTCACTATGTGTATGCGCTTTCCTTTGCATTTCTGACGCCCGTGCTGATCCTGTGGCGACGTGCGTACGAACACCTTGTCAGCTATTCGATCTTTCGTGAACGCGTCTTCGTTCTCGGCGCCGGGGAACAAGCCCGTTCGATCGTAGAAGTCATCCGAAGTCGGCGGGATATTGGCATGCAAGTCGTGGACTGGCAGGATCGTACCGATTTGACGAAATCGGAACGAAAAGCCATCTGGGTCGAGCAGCTGCGACAGATCACGAATCAGTCCACAAAGGTGAAACACGTGATTGTGGCTATTGAGGATGGCCGCGACGAATTGCCCGTTGAGGAACTGCTGGAACAGCGATTTCGTGGAATCACGATTGAGTCCGCAGGGGACCTGCGTGAACGCGTGTCCGGCAAGATACAGCTTGATGGCCTAAGACCGAGCGCGTTTCTTTATAGTGAAGGATTTCATCTTCGTCCGGCGCAACAAATTACCCGGCAGATGGTCTCCGTGGCTGCCGCCGCCCTGGGTTTACTGATATTTGCACCGTTTTTCCCTCTTGTTCTTCTTGGAATTCGCCTAACTTCCAAGGGTCCCCTCTTTTTCCAGCAGACGCGGGTGGGCGTAGGCGGAAAAGAGTTTGCCGTGTATAAATTCCGTTCGATGTTCACAAACGCCGAAGAAGCCGGGGCACGCTGGGCAACCAAGAATGATCCACGCGTCACCAAGTTTGGCATGTTTATGCGGAAAACACGCATCGATGAAGTGCCGCAGCTATGGAATGTTTTGCGCGGCGACATGGGTTTTGTCGGCCCCCGCCCGGAGCGTCCTGAGTTTATCCCCATGCTGGCCGAGGCGCTCCCCTTTTACTCCCTGCGCCATTTGATTCGTCCCGGTCTTACCGGCTGGGCGCAGGTGCGTTACGGGTATGGGGCAACGCTGGCAGAAACACGCGAAAAGCTGGAATACGATCTCTACTACATCAAACACATGTCGCTTGGTCTGGATCTGCTCATCATGTTTGAGACCATCAAGACCATCATTCGCCGGCGTGGAGCCCAGTAAGCGCCGGCCAAGTTAGACCGAGACTGCCTCACGCATTTTGTGATGTTCGGCGACATACCAGGCCACGGTCTGTTCCAGTCCGGCGCGAAAATCTTCCATTGGCTGGTAGCCCAGCTCCTTGCGACCACGCTCAATGCTGGCCAGTGAGTGCTGTACGTCTCCCGTACGCGTTGGGCCATACTTGGCTTTTTCTGGAAAGTTCAACAGATCCGCCAGCGCGGCATACAGATCGTTCAGCGTGTGGCTGTGCCCGGTACCCACATTGAACACTCTTCCCGTGGCAACTACCTTCGGCGCGACGCATGCCAATAGGTTCGCATTGACGGCATTGGCGACAAACGTGAAGTCCCGGCTGGTGGAGCCATCGCCGTTGATCGTTGGAGTTTCCCCGGCCATCATCTTATAGACAAACTGCGCGATCACTCCGGAGTAGGGTGAGTCGGCCGCCTGCCGCGGTCCAAAGATATTGAAATAGCGCAGGCAGACCGCCTCCATCCCGTAGACTTTGCAAAAAGCCTGAATGTAGTACTCGCCCGTCAGCTTCTGCACCGCGTAAGGCGACAGTGGGGCGGGAATCATTTCCTCGTGCTTGGGCTGCGTCGGCTGATCGCCATAAGCGGAGCTTGAGGCCGCATACACCAGGCGTTTTACTCCCGCATCGCGCGCAGCTAAAAGCACATTCAGCGTGCCGTTCACGTTTGATTCATGGCTGCTCAGTGGGTCTTTTACGGAGCGAGGTACGCTCGCAAGGGCAGCCTGATGCAGGACGAAATCTGCCCCTTGAAAAACTTCGTGCAGCAAAGGTAAGTCCTGAATATCGCCTTCAACAAAGTCGATCTGATTACGAATGTCGGCGAGGTTTTCCAGCCGTCCGGTTGATAAATTATCAACGCCGCAAACTTCGTGGCCCTGCGCCACCAGGCGGTGCGCCAGCGTAGAACCAATAAATCCTGCAATGCCTGTAATCAGATAACGCGCCATGGCGGCAATCCTCTTTCGTCGACGTACACCTTCAAGGCTACATGCTCTTTCATTCCACGCCCGTGCAACTTTCGTGATCTACGTCCTGCCTGCAAATCGTACAGGCCGATATTTTCGGGTGCAATAATATACTCGTATGCCTTCCTCCAGTTCTATCTCCCTCCCTGCGCTTGCCTCTACACGCATGAACCGCATTCAATCCCGCGAGGCCTCGATTGGGGTTATTGGCCTGGGTTATGTTGGGTTGCCGCTTTCTCTTTTGCTGGCGCAGGCTGGGTTCAAAGTGACCGGTTTCGATATCGATCAACGCAAGATTGACGATCTTGAGGCTGGCCGGTCCTACATTTTCCGTATCCCCGCGGAAGAAATCCAGGCCGCGCGCAAGCAGGGGCTTACCGCGACTGCAGACTTTGCTCAGTTGAGCCACCAAGATGCCATCATTCTGTGCGTGCCGACTCCCTTAACCAGCCATCGCGAACCCGACCTCAGCTATATAGAAAACACTGCCCGCGCTGTGGCTCCGTGGCTCAAGGCCGGCCAGCTCGTAGTGCTGGAATCGACCACCTACCCGGGCACCACCGAAGACGTTCTGATTCCGCTGCTTGAAGCCGGCAACTCGGATAGGCTCAAAGTCCAGACCACAGGCACACCGTGTGAAGATGGTGTCTTTTACGTCGCCTTTTCGCCCGAGCGCGAAGATCCGGGCAATACGACTGTTGCGCGCCACGATATCCCCAAGGTCGTGGGCGGCCATGAGCCCATCGCGACTGAACTTGCGGCCGTGCTTTACGAAGGCATTTTTACCCGTTCCGTGCGCGTGTCTTCCACCCGTGTGGCGGAAATGACCAAGCTGCTCGAAAACATTTATCGCTGCGTCAATATCGCCTTGGTCAATGAGCTGAAAGTGCTCTCGCTGCGTATGGGCGTCGATATCTGGGAGGTCATCGACGCGGCTTCCACCAAGCCTTTCGGCTTTCACCCCTTCTATCCGGGCCCAGGTCTCGGCGGCCATTGCATCCCGATCGATCCCTTTTATCTTTCCTGGAAAGCGAAGGAGTACGACTTCAACACACGCTTTATTGAACTCGCCGGCGAGGTCAACGAAGCCATGCCCGAGTTTGTCGTGCAACAGGTAGCCAAGGCGCTCAATCAGCAGAAGAAAGCTGTGAACGGCTCTCGCATCCTGATGCTGGGCATGAGCTACAAGAAGGATATCGACGATCTGCGCGAGTCACCCTCGCTCACCATCATTGAGCTTCTGCGCGCCCAGGGAGCTGAAATGCTTTACAACGACCCCTACCACCCCACCGTAGGTCGTGGGCGTCATTACAACCTCAACATGACCTCAACGCCGCTCGACAATCTGGGCCAATACGACTGCGTGCTGATCGTTACCGACCACACGGATTACGACATTGCTGAGATCGTTCGTGATTCCAAGCTCGTTGTGGACTCGCGTAATGCGACCAAGGGAATCCAGGCACCCCATGTCGTGCGCTGCTAGTCGGTCTTCCCAGTTAGCTTTTAGCCGCGTTATCGGCTGAAAAGCTATCCGAAAGCACTTAGACTGATCGCTGAGCCCTTAATTACTTTCTGGGCTACGACAGGCTGCGGGGGGCGACGGATCTTCGGCACTTCCGCTTCATTCAGCTTGTACAGCAAAGACCGGTAGCTGATCTGAAGCCATTTCGCTGTTTTCTGCCGGTTCCAGGCATTTGCCTTGAGCACTTTTAGGATGATCTGGCGTTCTACATCGTGAGTCACTTTCTTTGTAATCAGTTTTAAACTGATCGGAAGACTCACGTCCAGGTCCGCTATCAAATCTTTGTGACTCGCCGGGGCATCTGTTTCGGACAGCTCTGCCATGATCGCCGTTTCATTGCCCAGCAAAGCATAGCTGCGAATCATATTGTCCAATTGCCGGATATTTCCCGGCCATTCGTAGCGGTTCATCTGCCGCAAAACGCTTTGTGATAGAGGCGAAGGCCTAGTTCCGAACGTTTCGCTATGTTGAGCCAAGAAACATGCGATCAGCTCCGGGAGGTCTTCCATGCGCTCACGCAGCGGCGGCAAGTTGATCGTGATGGCATTGATTCGGTAAAGGAAGTCGAGCCTGAACGTCCCTTCCTGCACCTGTTCCCGCAGATCCCGGTTGGCAATACACACCAGGCGCGTCTCGATCTTTTGCGTTTCGTGCGCACCGACCGGAGAGAAGGTGCCATCCTGCAGGACCTGCAGCAGTTTGGACTGCATCTGCATATCGAGGCTACCGACTTCGTCCATCAGCAGTGTTCCGCCATCGGCCTGTTCGACGCGCCCGCGCTTGGTGGTCTGGGCGCCGGTAAACGCGCCTTTTTTATAACCAAACAGTTCTGTCTCCAGCAGGGCGCTTGGAATCGCCGGGCAGCTCACCTTGACCAGTTCCCGAAGCGAATCGCTGCCCATTGCGTGTAGATAACGCGCGTAGACTTCCTTGCCCGTCCCACTTTCACCCTGAATCAGGACCGGAATGCGCGTCTTCGCAACAGATTCCAACTTGACTCGAATTGACTGCAGTGTTTCTCCCTTCCCAAAAACCATCGTATTTTGGAAAGGGTCCACTCTATGCTCTGTTTGCCGCAATGCTGCCTCCAGCCTGGTTCAACGGCGATATGCCCAACAGGTGGCAGAAGCTCAACTGACCCAAACGTTGTAGATTTCTGCAACTTTATCGCCACTTGAGGCGTTTGCACGTTGGATGCCAATGCGTCAGGCTTGTAAGTAAGGACTTCTTTTGCCAATTTCAATAAAGTGGGAAAAACTTTTCTCTTTTAAGTGTACTATTCTGCACATAAACATCCAAGGTTCTCTATCAACCGTCTGATGAGAGTGGCAAGCGAAACGTAGAAAAATTTAGCACCAAAGTAACATTTGCTTCTTATTTTGACCCTTGGATGCTCGTCGTACCCCTAAACAATCTGGCACAAAGACCAGAGGACCATCTCGGAGTCACCCTGCATGCATTCTGTCGTTGGAAACTCTCCCGCAAGCCTCACCTCGCAGCCCACGGTCCTCTTCTATGAGACCAACCCTCTGGTTCTGGGCTACTTTAAGCGCACCTTCGGCGCAACCTACCAACTTCTTCTCCATTCCGAGCCAGCGGCCCTGCTTGCACAGCTTCGCAGTGCCCAAAAGCCTTCGCTGATTGTTTTTGCCTGGGAAGGCGCAGACCGTTCCCTGGAAGTGCTGCAGCAGGCCTGCTCTCTTTCACCCCATACTCCGCTGATTGTGCTCACCTTTTCGTCTGAACCAAGCGATTACGAGTATTTCGCTAGAATTGGGGCTGCGTCCGTCGTCCTCAAGCCTTTTTCCGACGACACGCTTGAGCTCACCATTGCCGAGGCCCTGCCCCAAAAAGAAGTGGACTCCGCACCCAAAGAAATTCTCCTTGATGCGGGGCATTCCTTCGTCCGCTCCAGCCGCCGGATGCGCGAAATCGAATCGCAGGCCACCCTGGTCGCCCGCTCCGATATCCCCGTTCTGATCCTTGGCGAGAGCGGAACCGGCAAAGAAATTCTTGCCCTGTTCACTCATAAAATGTCACGCCGCAGCAGCAAGCTGTTCCTGAAGGTCAATTGCGCGGCCATGCCTGCGGATCTGCTCGAAAGCGAGCTCTTTGGCTACGAACAGGGTGCTTTCACGGGAGCCATCAAAACCAAGCCCGGCAAATTCGAGATCTGTAATGGTGGCACAATCTTCCTCGACGAGATTGGTGAAATGCCCGCCGTGCTTCAAGCAAAGCTGCTGCAGGTTCTTCAGGATGGTACTTTTTCCCGCTTGGGCAGCCGCTCTCCCATGCGTGCTGATGTGCGTGTCATAGCCGCAACCAATGTAAATATGAAGAAAGCCATGGTGGAGAAGAGCTTTCGTGAAGACCTTTACTACCGCCTGAATGGGATCTCGCTGCTCCTGCCTCCCCTGCGTGAGCGGCTGGAAGAGCTTCCCCTGCTTGCGGAGTACTTTATCCGTAAAGGCTCCGCTCGCTACGACATCGATCCCCTGGCCCTGACGCCGGCTCTTCTGAATGCGTTGTGCCGCCACCACTGGCCGGGCAATCTGCGCGAACTCGAAAACGTCATCAACCGGTATTTGATTCTGAAAGATGAGAAAGCGGTCATTCAGGAACTTACGCCCGGCTTCAGTACTCTCGACCGATCCCATGTCGCAGAAGACCCTGCGCCTGTTCCTGCGGATCAGGGCATGAAGCATGTGATCCGCGGACTGAAAGGTGAAGCAGAATCGGTAATGATTGCCAATACCCTCAGGGAAAAGGGATGGAACCGCAAGGCCGTGGCCCAGGAGTTGCAAATCAGCTACAAGGCATTGCTGTACAAAATCAAGCAATACGAGATTTCACCCTCTTCCTGAAGGCGAATCAGACCCTAGTTAGACCAACGCTTCAAACGCCTCAACCAGCATTTGCGAGGAGTGGTGCCAACGAAAGAGTGCTGCTCGCTGGCGACCCAGATTGATTGCTTGCTGCCGCGCGGTCTCATCGCAAAGAAGCGCGCTGATCGCGTCAACATGGTCGGAGACGCGATCCGGGTCCAGCAGTGCGGCAGCTGCTCCACCAGCCACCTCAGGCAGTGCAGTCGAGTTGCTCGTGACCACCGGTGATCCGCAGGCCATCGCTTCCAGCACCGGCATGCCAAAACCTTCATAGCGGGAAGGGAACCAAACTATCTGCGCCTGTCCATAGAGCGCGACCAGGCTGGCTTCGTCCTGATAACCTCCCAGCACCAAAGAGGGTGCCAATGCCTGGGCCCTCGCAACGTATGCGGGTGAGTTGTGATTAATCACGACCAGCGTCAGGTCAGGGTGTTTTTTATGCAATTCCGGCCACGCGTCCAAGATAAGATCAGCATTCTTGCGATGATGCAGACCGCCCGGCACCAGCACGTAGGGCCGCTCAGCCAGGCCAAGCCGCTCCAAAACCGCTGAGCCTGCCGGTGTAGCCGGCGCGAAGAAAGCGTCGGAAACAGCGTTCGGGATCACACACAACCGTGACCGGATCTGGGGGTAGTAGTGGGCCATGCGCTCAGCAGAGTAAGCAGAAATTGCATGAAATAAGTCTGCCTCTTTTGCCAATCGCCGGAACAGCAGCCGCCACTTCAGCCGTTGCTGCAGAAGGCTGCGTGTAATGGCATGGGCGCCCGGCTCAAAAAGCTGCATATCGTGGCTTGTGACTACCAGCTTGGCCTTGCGCACCGGAACGTATGATTCCGCCGTGCAGTAGACGATTTCTGCTTCCGGCCAGTATTGTTCGGCGGCCGGTCGGCCGGTTAGAAACCAAAGTGCCTGCTGACGGCTGGTGTCTCGGTCAAACAGTTGGTAGTGAAACTCTGTCCAGGGCTCTCCCATTTTCGGCACGATGATCGCGTGGTCTGCCCGGTCGGCCAGGATTTTGAGTGTTACTGAGGGGTCGCGTGCCAGATGCTCGGTTAATTCCCGCGCGACGCGTCCCACGCCGGTCGAGCCATATATGTTTCGCAGATGGACGTACGTCAGAACGTTCAAGCAGGCACTCGCGGGCAGGGCAGAGGGTTAGGGAAGTTGCTTGCGGTCACGCATTGCACGCGCAAACACGACAGAGCCGGCTTCGGTCAGGTGATCCATGTCGAACATCAAGGGAACTCCGGGGCTCGCATAGCTGGGGCATAAGGCAGCATTGCAAAGATCCTCGTACATGGAAACATAGAGGGTGCCATCGCGTCGTAGCATAGCTGCCATTTGCCCGTCCAGCACTCGCGTGCTCGCTGTTTCATACTGCGCCACGATTTCTGGTGTGTGATGGCGCAATGCATTGGCCAGGATGCGCGGCAACGGTGCGTCATATTCCGTGGCCGGTCCCAGTACCACTGGGTTTAGGCCACGAGCGCGTAGCCAGTGTACCGTCTCGAGCAGCCTGTCCAGATCGCCTGGTTGCCAGCGCCCGGCCAGCAGCACGACTGCGCCTGGATGCCGCGGCAAATAATCATCAAACAAGAAGTGTCTCAGCGCTGTGCAAGTGGTATCCACTTCTTCACCGCGGCCCGGCAGCAGTGGCCGGCATCCCGCTGCGTTTGCCTGCCCCAAGACGCGCTCAGGATACACCTGCCGTAACCCTGCATAGAGAGCCGCGGCATGGCTATCACCCAGCAGCAGCAATGAATTGACTGTATTTGCCTGTGGAAGACATAGAGCCGGCTTGAACGTGGCAAAGCTAGATTCCGGCCCGACCAAAAAGCAGGTGTCCTGCCGGAATGGGATCTTCTCGTTGTAGTCCAGATAGGCTGCCACGGCCCTTGCCTGCGCTGGGTAGCGAAATGCCAATCCTCCGGACGCAATCATCGCCGCCCCAAGGATTGCCACTGCGGCGACGGTTATACCGGTAGTGACAAACAACATACCGCGTGACCACCGAAGACGTCCCGTACGAAAGGGCTGCTCTACAAACTTCCACGATAATGCTCCAAGCAAGACCGAAAGTGAAAGCAGCATCAACGCCACGCCATGTGTTCCGGGTTTCAAGTGCAACACGTTGGCGGAAAGCTGAAATACGATTACCGGCCAGTGCCACAGGTAGAGCGAGTACGAAATCAGTCCCAGGAATACCACCGGCCGGAGGCTCAGCAACTGGCCAACCAAGGATGGTCCCGTGGAGCCCGCAGCAATAATCAGCACCGCGCCCAGGCAGGGTGGCACTGCAGCCAGTCCGGGAAAAAACGTCTTTCCGCTATAGAGCAGCGCCGACGCCAGAATCAAACCCAGCCCTGCGATGGAAGCAAAGTTGCGGCCCAGTGATCCCTGCGGCACCCGCACATAGCCCTGGGAAAGGAGCGTGCCGGCAAGCAACTCCCACGCCCTGACCGGCGCAAAAAAGTATGCTCCCGCCGGGTCTCGATGAACCCAAATTAAAGACAAACAAAACGAGGCGGCCGTAAGTGTCCAGAGTGCCACACGCATTCGGTTTGGCAGCCAGCGCTGCACTCCGATGAGCAAGGGTGGAAAAAGGAGGTAGAACTGCTCTTCCACTGCCAGGGACCAAGTATGTAACAGCGGTTTAGCCGCATTTTGCAAATCGAAATACCCGGCCTGGTGCCAGAACAGGAAGTTCGATACGGAAAACAGAGCGGCCACCAGCGATATCGCAAAGGCCTTCAACTCCGGTGGCGTAAAGTACACAGCCGCCAGCAGACTTGAAGTTAGCAACATGACAAGAAACGCTGGCAAGATGCGACGAATGCGGCGCTCGTAAAACTCTGTAAGAGAAAAGCTACCCTTACGCAGCCCGGCCAGGATGATCCCGCCAATCAAGTAGCCTGAGATTACGAAGAAGACGTCTACCCCAACATAACCGCCAGAGACAGGTAGATGAAGATGCTCTAACAGCACCATAACCACGGCAATCGCGCGCAAACCATCAATGTCTGGCCGATACGCGGGGCGTTGCTCGTGAGCTGAGTGATGGATGACAGTTGGCATATTTGGCAGCAGCAGAAGACACGAAGAACAAGCCCAAGATCAAGCCATCTAGACTTGCTTTTTAGAAATTAGCGAGAGAGGGGTTACCGTTGATTGTTACCAAAGATTTCCTCTAATGCTCTCAAAGTTGTATAGATTCTCCATCTGCTGTTGTCTACTGTACGTACCTTACAAGAATGAGTCGACAGACCCTCACACTCTCGGGTAACATGATTCCCCGCCACCAAGAGCTTTGCACTGCTTCCAGAAACCTTGGTTTTCTCGCACGCAAAGAGGAAAATGCAGCCGATGAGGACCTGCCTTTAGGAGCTTTGTCCCATGTCAGCCACCCCACTCTACAGCGCTTCTGGTAGTTCAGTTTACCGCCCTGCTCACTGCGCTGCGGTACGCAATCCGCAGAACTACTATTTGCCGATGGACGTAAGCACCCGCTTTGGTGCTCGCCTTCGCCAGCTCCGCCGGGAGCGTAATCTGACCCAGGTTCGCATGGCGCTCCTGTTTGGCATCGATCGCACCTTCATTTCCGACGTGGAACGTGGCAGGAAATCCATCTCGCTGCCCTTTCTGGAAATCATTTCGCTCGGGTTGAACCTTAGCCTCTCAGAACTGCTGCGCGATATCTAATGACTGTTGCCAAAGCTTGCCTTGTGCCGGCGACGTGAAGTCGCTCCGCATCCAAGTCACTGCCGGCATATTTGCGGGCTCGGCGATAGCTCTTGTTTTCTGCGCATCCTTCATCGTTTACAGCATCTTTGCGCGATCATCGCAGGTTTTCGGACGTTCCGTTTGGCGTGGGTCTAGGAAAAAACTGCAGGTCGCGCTTACTTTTGATGACGGACCGAATCCGCAGACGCTGAAACTGGCTGAGTACCTTGCCGAGCAGCAGGTAGTGGCCACTTTCTTTCAGTGCGGCGTCAATGTTCAGCGCTATCCGGGAATCGCGAGGCAGCTTCATCTATCCGGCCATCAACTCGGCAACCACACCTTTACCCACGCCCGCCTGTGCCCCAGAATTGGCTGGAAGCTCAATCTGCTCACAAGCGCTGATATCACCCGCGAGCTGGCAAGCACCCAGTTCGCCATCGCCAACGATGCGGGTGTACTGCCTGTTTTATTTCGAGCGCCTTACGGCATGCGCTGGTTTGGTCTACGCGCAGCTCAGCGTCGACTTGGCCTGCTGGGCTGCATGTGGACTGTCATTGGGCACGATTGGGAATGGCCCGTATCCGAGGTAGTTAAGCACGTCCTGCGCCACCTTCGGCCCGGTGCCATTATCTGTCTGCACGATGGCCGGGATATCCGCCCCGATCCAGATCTCTCCGTCATGCTGGCCGCAGTCCGCATCTTAGTGCCTGAGTTGCGTAAAAAAGGTTACGAATTCGTCACTATAAACAAGCTTCTAGAGAATGCGTGAATGGCTCGTTCGTCGACTCTCGCCGACAAAAGCACTCTAACTATTTCTGCGGTTTCACAACCGCATCTGACTATTATCAGGATGTCAGTCATTCCCCCGCCTTCCACGTGAAGGCATCTAAGGATCATCATGAAGCTATCTGCCTTTTTCATCGTTAGTGCGCTTGCCCTTGGGTCCAACCCCCCGCCGGCGTCCGCCGCCCCACACTTTGCCCTGGTGGATAATTCCGTTTTTGCCACACCAGGAACGACGGTCAACTTCAAGGTCGATGAAAAAACTCAGGTACCAGGCCGCGTGCTCAAAGGCGGCAGCTACTCTATCACTGTTGTCGATCACCTCAGCGACCGCATGATCCTCAAGATCAGTGGCGACAATGGCAAAGAAGTAGCGCTTTTCCTTGCTGTTCCCTCAAACGGGCGCATCTCCAAGCAGCTTTCCGCGGGTCCAATTGCAGTACAGCTTGGAGCCAAAAATCCTGCGCTTCGCGGTTTTTCTTTTCCAAACGGTGCCGTCGCTGAGTTTGTTTATCCTAAGGCTGAAGCGGTTACTCTCGCCAAGAACAATAACACCAGCGTGCCAGCCATCGATCCTACTTCCGAAGGTCGCCCTAAGGTCTCCTCTCTTTCCAACGATGACCTTCAGATGGTAACGCTTTGGATGCTAACTCCGACCATCGTTGGTACAGGTAAGCCAGGCATTTCCGCCCAGCGGCTCCAGGTTGCAGAAGCTTCAGTGCCGCCGCCACCTGCCGCTCCAGCTGCGCCTGCTCCCGCTCCTGCCCGTCAGCCAGCCCCTGTACGCCAGCCCATTGCTGAAAGTGCGCCTCCCGCTCCGGTCCAGGTTTCAGATGCTGCACCTGTGGTTCCCAAACCGCGCAAGGTGGCACATCCTATTGCCCAGCTTCCCCACACCGCCAGCAACCTTCCGCTCTGGATGCTCGCCGGTATCTTCAGCCTTTTCGCCGCTATGCTGCTCACAGTGCGTCGCTGGAGCGTTGACGCCCGTTGATTTATAAACGTCAGGAAGGGAAGCACTCCAAGCCCGGCTTACTGGAAGTCGGGCTTTGGTGCATGGTGCTGCTTTGCGGGGCAGTCCTTGGTTCAGCCTTCTTTGAAGCTCGTGCAGCGGAGCACAAAGCAGATGTATTGCTTTCGCCGAAACCACAGCAGGCCAACTCACGTGTGCTCTCCAATCCTTCACCAGCTGCGGGCGAGACCGTGGCCGGACCAGGTGCCATTATTGGTCGCATGGTCGTGCCTGCAGTCAACCTCTCTGTTCCAGTCTTTGAAAATTACGATAACGACACCCTGAAACGGGGAGTTGGTCATGTACCTGGGACAGCCCTTCCGGGAGGCCTTGGGAATGCTGGCTTCGCAGGTCATCGCGACACTTTCCTCCGTCCCGTCCGCAACATCAAGAAAGGCATGGAGATCGATCTCATTACCCCTGAAGGCAAGTACCGTTATCAGGTAGACACAATGGAGATCGTCATGCCGGATCAGGTTGAAGTACTGGACATCCGCTCACAACCAGAGCTGACGCTGATCACCTGCTACCCCTTTGACTTCATCGGAGCTGCGCCGAAACGCTTCATTGTGCATGCTCACCTGCTCTCGCTCGAGCCCAGTTAAGCCCAACTGTGAAAGCCCTGGCTTTCAGAAAGAACTTGCTAGCGGAAGCATCGCAGCAACCCCCTGGAGTCCGGCCTGCATTTGCAAAGCACGCGCAGTCCAGGTGTTTTCCATGCTCCGGTACCAGCGCATTTCAAGGTACCCGTCATCGAAATTCTGTTCCTGTAGTTTATGCAGCGCGAGCGCGCCTTCTGCGGGTGTTTCGATCAGCTTCAACAGAGGAGTCTTATGCTTCAATTCTTCCAGGCCGGCCGTGGCGAGCATTGGTCTACAGGCAGCAAGATGCTCATAAAAGCGCGTACTTGACCCTGAGTAAGTAGGCTCGCAGCGTAGGTAAGGCAGAATTGCAACATCGAACGCCCTGGCAAACCCGGCCAGCTCGCCGTAAGGTCTTTGTCCCAAGAAGTGTGCCGCCGGATGCTGCATGACTGCAGCGCGAGCAGCACGCTGTTGTGGGTCTGGGACGGGCATCTTTGTGGGTCCGATGAAGACCCAGGAAAAGCTCGGTACAAGGTTCATCATGCTAAGGATCAAAAGCCAGTCCATATTCACGGAAAGGTTGCCGATAACGCCTGCGATGGGACGTTGAATGTGCTCAAGTTCCGGATGGGCAAAAGCGTGAGGAGCCGGCGCAAAAGGAAGCAGATTGGTCTTGCGGGTCGCGTTTGGCACTACGATTACTTTTCTTGGATCGCATCCGGCGGAATCGGTTAGGTACTCGGCGAGACGATTTGAATTTGGGCAGACGAGTGTAGCAGCCTTGGTCATGCGGTAATCAAGGCTCAGCACCTGCCGGCGATTTGCACTGCTATAGGCCGCTATCAGGTCGGTCAACCAATAGATCACGGGACCTGGCCATTGCTCGGCCACGTGCGCAAAATAGGGTACTGTGCAAATCAGCGGAGAGTGTTCCGGCACAGCAGTTTGTTTTAGCAGGCGATCGAGGATGGAAGGGACAAACCGATCAATCAGCGAGATTGGAAACCGGTTACGACCAGGCAAGACCGGCAAAGCTCGTTGACGCACGTCTGCTGATGAGAGTTCTGACTCGCTCCCTGGCGGTATATAAGCCGCTTTCAACCCGCGCTCCGGTTTCCAAGCCAGAACCGGCACAAATTCGGCTAAAGCGGTCGCCATTTCGACATCAAGGACGTCTGAAATCTGCAGTAGATGCCATGGCGATTCGGTTGTTTGTTTATTCATGGCCCTTTCATACTTGGTTGGACGCTAAGCAGCATACCGTTGTGGCACTTCTAATCTTTTTGCCACCAAGGCGGGGGATATCTCCCCAAAGGAGGCTTGCAGGGTATCAAGCACGGGCATCATCAACCTTGGTGCAGATTCCTCGCTTTCACGGATCAGAAGGAGATAATCGTGGGCGCCCAGATGGAGCTGAATACGGAACCCGCCGGATCCCTGCACAGAGGAAAAAGTTTCGGCATAGGTTTGTCCCAGCAGTTCCATTCGGACGGAGGCAAAGTTAAGGTCATTGCAGATGCGCCGCACAATGACCCAGCACTCCTCCACTGAGTTGGCGTAGAGCAGTGCCCTTCGCATTTCTACCAGGTAGATCTCATCCTGCACGACCTGGCGAACGTTCAGGCGAGACAAGGAACTGCGGGCGGCGTACCACTCTACATAGCCAAGACGATCCACGCCGATCAGTACAAGAAAGATGAACAGGATCAGGATCGGCCAGATCAGGCCAATGTGATCGAAGTAGGCGAACACGGAAAGCGTTGCGGCGATGGTCGCTGCCGCATAAAGAACCAAGGCCGCGCCGCGTGTTGAAAAGCCAAGGCTGAGTACCATGTGGTGAATGTGCCCGCGATCGCCCTGAAACAGAGGTACATTACGCAGAAAGCGTCGTCCCACCGCGAGACATACATCGATCAAAGGTAGTGCAATCACCATCAGCGGGGCAGTCATGCCGACGAGACTGGTTGCATGCTGGCTCCAGATCAAGCTGATGCAGCCCAGCACAAAACCAACGGTCAAGCTACCGCAATCGCCTAAAAAGACCGAAGCGGGATTGAAGTTATATGGCAGAAAAGCAAGCAGTGCCCCTGCCAAAGGAACGGCTGCAAGGGCAAGTCCGCGATTCCCACTGATCAATGCGACCACGATAGTGGAGATGACGGCGATTAGGGCGATTCCAGTAGCGAGCCCGTCCATTCCGTCGATCAAATTGAAGGCGTTGGTACAGCCAACCAACCAGATCAGCGAGAGCACGAAGCATGCCCACGGCGGGAGGTGCATAAAGGAGAGTCGAGCGCCAAAGGAGACGGCAAGCACCGCGGCGATGCACTGTCCAAGCAGTTTCTGTGATGGTTTGAGTCCCCAGATGTCATCGATGAGCCCGGTTAGGAAAATGACCAAGGCCGCCGGCAGCAATTCGCGAAACAACTGCGTATGCTGCACGTAAATTTTCGAGGCTCCTGCGTTGAAATACAGCACCAGTGCAAGCGAGCCGGCATAGGCGATTGCAATGGGCAGACCACCGATCCGGGGAACGGCGCGCAGATGCAGTTTTCTCTCGGTGTCTGGCTGGTCAACCAGGCCAAATGCGAGTGAAAGATTGCGAAAAATGGGAGTGAGCACTACACACAAGGCAAAAGCGCAAAGACCAAGCGCAAATAAAGCAACCATCAAGATTTCCTCCCTGGCGAAGCATCACGTAAATCGGGCGATACCTGCAGGCTTTGGCGGGGCGTTTCAGCTTGCAGCGAATTAAGGACGGCCATCATGCGGTCCACGCCATGAGGGAGATCGTAAAAGTCGATCAGCGCTTGCCGGGCACGCTTGCCAGCCTGCTGTACCATCTCTGGCCGGTCGGCGAGCAAGCGCAGCAAGTGGGTCAAACCTGTGACATCACCCGGATCTATTTGCCAGCCGCAGCCGTGCCGTTCGACAATAAGTGCCGGCGTTGCAGCCCGGGGCCCGATGAAAAGCACAGGCCGGCCGGCTGCAAGAATGCCGTATACCTTGCTTGGAACAACGGAGCCGCAGCAAATTTCATGCTGGGTCACCAAGCCGACATCTCCTGCGGCTAGGCCTTCACTGAGCTGGTCGCGTGGGACGTAAGGTCGTAGTTCAAGTGAAGGAATGTGGTTTGATTCGCAGAAATCGGAGAGCTGTTTGCGTTTTTCCCCGCTACCAACAAACAGGAAGCGGAAGCGTGAGAGCTCACCCTCTGCGGGTCGCAGCGCCAACATCGCTCCGGCCAGCGTATCGATATCGTGCGCGAGGCCGAAGTTGCCGGAATACAGGAGCACTAACTCCTTCTGATTGCCGGGTCGTGGCATAGGCTGAATGGCAGTGGCGTTGGCCCAGTTGTCGACAATGTGTATCTGGCTGGCGGGGATGCCGCGTGCAAGCAGACGCTGCTTCATGCACTCGCCAAGTGCAATGACGCCATCCGCATGGCGACGGGAAAAATCTGCCAGCAAACCGACAACACGATCAGCGAGGCCTTTTGGTTTGAAGTATCGGAGATCGAGAGCGACGTCAGGGTAAAGATCATGCTCCCAGATAAAATGACGCGAACCCTTGAACATCTTGATCGCAGTACCGATGAGTGAGATGACGGGAGGCGTGGTGAGAGAGATAACGACATCAGGCCGTTCACTGGTGAAACCGCGGACCAGCGCGCCCATATAAAAGGAAAAGTAGGAGAGCAGACGACCTACCGTACCGCGTTTGAAGGCGCTAGCCTTAACCCGTAGTATCTGGACTCCTGCAGGCTGCGCGGTGCTGGCGGCTGCAGCGTAGCCGCCCTCAGCGCAAAGGACCGTCACCTCCATACCGCGTGCGGCAAGTCCAGCCGCCATGTCCGTGAGCTGCTGACTTGTGGCAGAGGAATCAGGCCAAAAGAATTGATTGATAAATAGAATTTTCATGAACACACCTCCGTGTCGTTCGCTTGCGCTTCAGCGGAAACGAAACTGATGACCTCTGCGGGAGTGTGCCTGGTATTTGACTTCACGACGCGCAGCTTGCGAAATTGAGCAGGGTTCCCAGCCATGATGTGAAAATCTGGCACATTGCCACTTACCACTGCGCCAGCCGCAGCCACGGCCCCTACGCCTAGCACAGTGCCAGGCGTAAGAATGCAGCAGGCACCCGCCCAAGCGCCATCGCTAAGCACCACGGGCGCGATGATGAGACCAAAGGCGGGGTCACTCCAGTCGTGGTTGCCGGTGCAAAGGTAAGCACCTTGTGAAATGCAGACGTTGTTGGCGATTTGTACGCGAGTGAGATTGTCAATCCATACCCGCTCGCCGATCCAGCAGTCATTGCCAATCTCGAGATGCCACGGATACTTCACGTCAACCGCAGGCTTGATTACTACGCCTGTACCAATTCGGGCGCCAAAGATACGCAGCAGCCGAACGCGCATACCACTGAACGGCATCCATGACCCGCGCAGGATGGGTTGACCCAGAAAGAACCAAAGCGTGCGTTTAAGCAGCGATCCGCCGGGGTGATACCAGGAATTGTCATATTGGCCAAGCTGCATGACAGGTTTTACTGGCACGGTTCCCCCCTGTCCAGCAATGGCATGCTTTGCGGTTTGGGGCCACTGCCTTCAAGCCATGCGTATACTTCCGCCATCTGCCGTGCAACAACCGGCCATGCATATCGGTTGCTGACCAGCGCTGCGCCGCGGCTGCCCATGGTGTGATTCGCCGCGGTACTGTTGCCCAGCATTGAGTACAGCGATTCTGCAAGGGAAGCTTGGCCGGAAGGAATGATCCAGCCTGCGCCGTACTCGGCGACCTCTGGCATGTTGCAACCTTTGGTGACAATGATCGGGACGCCCATCCCCATTGCTTCCAGGACGCCGACACTCAAGCCTTCAGAGTGCGAGGGTAGAACAAATCCCGTTGCGGCTGCCAGCGCGCTCCACTTGGACTGGGCGTTCAGCATTCCGGTAAACAGCACGCTGCGTCTGAGTCCGCTACGAATGACCTCCACCACAAGCCGTGTGCGGGTTCCATTCGAATCCGGGCCAGCAAGCACCAAATGGGCGTCCGGGTAAATGGAGGCGACCTCCTTCCAGGCTTTCAAGAGGAGATCCAAACCTTTCTTTTCATGCAGCCGGCCCAGGTAAAGGACAATCCGCCGGCCGACCAGATCAGGGAACTGCTCGAGCAGGTGGTCTGGGGTAGCGTCCTGCGGGATTGTCACTCCGTTGGGGATAATAGCAATAGGTCCCTTCGCTCCAAAAGCCCTGTATTGCTTTGCTTCGGCAAGCGTAAGTGCGTGCAGGCAACCGGCGCCATTTACATTGGCCCGTTCCAGCAGGTGCGCGTAGAACATTTTTTCGAGGCGCTTCTGAGACAGTGCCCAAGGCTCCAGCATGCCGTGCGCGGAAAGGACATAGGGCTTTCCGAGCCGACGCGCAAGACGTGCAGCCGATGTGGTGCTCTGTTCCCACAGGCCATGCACATGGAGTCCGTCCGCATTGCGGACCCGCTGCTCGAAAGCTGAGCGCAAACGCGCATTCAACATCCAAGCCTTGCGGCTGGAAGGCCAGAAAGATATTTGTTCCGGTGCAAACTCCGGCGGGTAAAACTTTTCACCCGGAGCACAGAAAGCAGCGATGGCAATCTTGCGGCCGGTATAGCCCACCCCTGCGCTTAGTGGCGGCACAACTGCGCTCAGACCGCCGTAGCGGGGATCAAGATGCGATACAACTTCTATCCAGCGGCTTTGGATTTTCACGCCAAAAGCCTGTTCGGAAACCGGAGTAAGCGTGGTCACGGTACTCATCGCGCACCCTCCGACACACTCGGATTTACCTGGGCATCGCTCCTGGTCGGCCTTGCCGTCTGCTCGTAGATGGAGCTGATGGAAAGTCCGAAGCCCTGCGGGGTGAACCCATCCATGCGAGACGCGGAGGCCTGGCCCATGACGGCGCGCTGAGCTGAGGTCATGTTCTCCATGGTTTGCATGTGGACTTTGAGCTCTTCCAAGTTTGTTGGATCAAAGACGTATCCATTGCGGCCGTGATCAACCAGGTCCGGCGCACAGCCGCAGTGATCAGACACCAGTACAGGAAGTCCCGCGGCCATAGCCTCATTGACAACAAGACCCCAGGGCTCACGCGTGCTGGGCAGCACGAAGCAGCTTGCAAAGCCGTAGTAGGGCAGCAGTTCTGAGCTGCTTTTCAGCCCAGGTAGAAAAACATCCTGAGCGTAAGGAGAGGCACTGGCAAGCTCGCGCAACCGCGCTTCTTCAGGGCCGCCACCAGCCAGCACCAGCGCCCAGGTGCCACCGGCCTGACGATAGTCCAGCCATGCACGCACTAGAAAGGAAACATTCTTTTCTTCAGCCAGCCGTCCGACGAAAAGAAAATAGGGCTTGCCTGGCATGCCGGCAGGAGCGGCCTGGTTTCGTGCGGCAGCTGAGCCCTTCTCGAAAAAATCGTTGTCCACGACATCATATGAATTGACGATGCGCTCGGCAGGGAAGCCCAGCTGCGCCAGATACTCCCCATGGGCTTGGCCGCCGATCACCGCCCAGTCGAATAGTATGTGCAGGCCAAAGCCTTTTATCTGCTCCTTCCATCCGATACGCGCGTGGTCGTACGCTGTGCTCTCGGTCATCAGGACACTGACAGCGCCGTGCATTCTGGCCCATACCGCGGACGCAAGCCCCGGTAGCGTGTAGTAGCCCGGAACGAGCACCACGCGAGGATTGAGTTCGTTGAGCTTCCGCCATACCAACCGGGCGAGCAGAGGTTTGCTGGCAGTCGCCCAGCTGCTCTCCGGCAGCAGCGTGCTTACGGGCATATCGGCCGGCAGGTCTTCACGAAATTTCAGGCCTGCGTGCACTCCAATGCCGCCAACCATCTCCACGCCGGCCACCTGCCCACGCAAGCCGGGCGTCTGCACTAGTCCGCGAAAACGCGCTACGTGGTACGGGTACCAATCGATCCAGATGACGACTACACGGGTGCGAATGTTAGACATGAGAGACTCCTCTCAATGCCCGCACTGGGGCTTGTTGCAGTCGTTGTTCAGGGGCATGCCTGTGGTCTTCAAGCTGAGGTGCACGTAAAGCCCACTTCCAGGTCAGCCAGCAGGGAATCGAAAGCATCAAGGTGCGGAAGATAACCGCTTCCATCGTTTGCATGACAAGGTAGATCGAAAGTGCAGACAGGACGACGTATTGCGAAGACCATGGGCCGCCACGCTGGACAGCACGCTTCCAGACAAAGCCGTAAAGCCAGCCGATACAAGCCATGAACGGCACCGCAAACCACCACACCTCCACCCATAAATCTGCAATCAATCCAGGGGCAGAGCCTACCGCGCCTACCCAACCGAGCGCATCACCAAAGCCTTCTCCTGTGCCGGCGTTATAGAGCAGCTCCGGCACGCCAAAGTCTTCATACTTAGTAGTCCAGATGGCTGTGGGAATAGGCCGCACCATGACTTGGGCTAGGTAGCGCCGCATCCAGAAGTAATGGTCACGTTTGCGCGAGCTCAACACTGTACCGGTGCCGTAGATGTACTCGTTACCCGTGTCCGGCTTGTCAACCATGTTGCTGACATCGGTCTTCATTTCAAAACTGGAACCGAGGTAAATACTGTGGCGGTTCGTCACCAGAAACAACACAAACCAGCCCAGCAGAAGTCCGCCTGCAGCGACAGCGAGCAGCGGCGGACGTTTGGTACGGTTGACATACCAGCCCATCAACAGCACTACGGTAAGGGCGCAGGTGGGTCCGCGGCGACCCATCAGCAGGGCACTTGAAAGCCACGGCAAACCGAAAAGAAGCATGAGCGTAAGACATTTCCATCGTGCGGCACCAGCTGAAAGCGCGGTGATCGCAAGCAGTATGCCGACCAGCAGCAAGAGGCTGCCATCTCGGACGTAACCGCTTGCATCGTCACCACCGCTATAAGAGCTGCTAAAGGCCTGCACAAAGCCGCCTACGTTAATGATCGTAATCGACCAGCAGGTGAGCCCGATCATGCCTGTGATGCCGCCGCCGATCAGGAGTCGATTGCAGGTCTGCTGCGAAAGCCGCGCTGCTCCAGCACGTGGCCCACGCAGCTTTACTCCAACACTCAGGCAGGCAATCACAAAGGCAAGCACACCAAGGATGTAGAGCGTCTGCACGTAATACAGCTGGCCCAGGTCAAAGAAACGCTCAAGACCATTGGCCTGAGAAAGCTTGAAGGGCATCCACGCGTAAAGAAACAGCAACATGCCACCGATGTAGATCATCGGGTGAAAGGCATCACGGCTGCCGTCGAAGGCAACGGCAATGCCCACGATCGCAATCGCAGCAGTAAGCAGCAGCATCAGGTCAAACATGCTTTTGCCTCCCGCCCTTCATCGCATTTAACCGCATAGCCAGGCTAGCGACCAACTGCTTGAGCGCATCGCGCCTGGGCAGCCAGCCGAAGGTCCTCGCCAGCGCATACAGGGCAACTACCAGCACCACCAGCACCAACGACATGGCAAGCGTTAGAGACCCGGTAAGCGTGCCATGAAGGCCCCGCATCACCGCAAGCACAGCCAGCAGTGTGCTGCCGGCTGCGGAGACACCAAACAGCGCGGTCATTCCCTGCGGAACGCGATCTTTGCGCGCCAGTGTCAGCAGCACGAGAGCGGCGGAAAGCACATGCGCGACAAAGTAGATGCACATCGCCTGCCATGCGGTTCCGTGATGGAAGAGCACCATGGTCGCGGCGACCGCGACGAAGATAGCCCAAATGGTATTGATCACACCTGTCGCTCTGATCGAGACGATGGTGAGCCTTGCCGCCGCCGGCGCGTTGCTCATGTGTACAACTGCGACTGCCAGGGCAACTGCCACCGTAATGCCCGCCGCGCCATAAGACTGTCCATAAAGGGACGTCAGTACCCACGGCACGACGACCATACCGCACGCGGCCAGAACCAACGTTAATGCGGTTGATGCAAAGCTGCAAAGGACCATTACCCGGTGCGGAGTAGAGGATCCTTCCTCATCTCCGCTTGCCATGACGGCATAGCTTCCTTCCGTGATCAGTGCGGGCGCCAGACCTACCAGGTTGCGCCATTGACTTGCGATAGCGAAAAAACTCATTTGCACCAAGGTGGTGTCCGCACGCGCCACCAGCGTGGTCAGCCACCAACCAGCCAGGTTGGAGCCAACCACACCCGCTAGCTGCACTCCGCCGAAAGCCCAAACTTCACGCACCATTGGCCCGAATGCCGGCGCCACCTGGTCCTGCTTCTCTGTGCTGACAGCATCAGACTTTGCGGCCAGCAAACCCAGGGGTTTCGCAAATATCAGGCAGACCATCACCGCGAAAATTGCGATGCCACCCTGCAGGCTAACCATCAGTGCTGGCTGGTGCGTTTTTGCAGCCATTGGCAAGAGGGTGATCATGCCTAGGCCAACCATCAGCGAAAGCATCAACAGCGCAATCAAACGACGCTGCCCCACAAAGAAACCGCGCGCACACTCCAGCACAATAATGCCTGCCGCTGAAATCGCGGCCCAGCGCAGCAGTGACGTCAATTGCTGTTTGCCCAAAAGCTTAGCAATGGGACCTGCACCCAACCATAGCGCCAGGGCTGCAAGCAGCGCAGAGGCTACTGACACAACGAGCAACGCGCGGGCCAGCATGCCATAGGCCTTACTGCCATAAGGATATTTGCCGGAAAAGCGCGCGGCCGTTGCTCCAATACCGCCAGCGGCATAAGTGGAAATATTATTCGCCGTCGAGATCGCCAGAGCGTACGCCCCAAAGTTCGAGCTGCCCGCCAGCCGAGCCGCAAGGACGTTCGCCGCAAAGCCAAGTCCACGCTCAATCATCACGCCGACGCCCAGCATGGATGTGCCTGCAACCATGTGACGCTTGACGCTTTGAGGCAGCCCGGCCGGCACCGTCACGGACACGATCGGTCCCAGCGGCGCGAGGCCCGGGTCCGCCAGCGTTTGCTCAGAATCTGCGGCTATCGGTTCCATTGCGGCGCTGCTCATCGACGACCAGCCTCCTTGCCTGACGAACCCTGTTCCTGGTAGCGGTAATAGGACTGGTAGTAATCCTTCTTGCCTTCGACTAATGGATCGAACCCATTCAGGATGCTGCCGGCCAGCTTGACGCCGTCCCGATCGAACAGGTTACGCGCTGCGACCGCGTCTTCACGAATGGTTTGCCCCGCTCGGAAAACCAGAATCGCGCCGTCGCAATGGCTGGCCATAATGCGCGCATCGGCCATGTGCAGCATAGGCGGGGTATCGATCAGCACGATATCAAATAGTCGCGAAAGCCGCTTAAGCAGCTGACCAAAAGCAGGTGAGTGCAACAGTTCCTGCACGTCTCCGGCGCCTTCGCCGGCTGGGATGACGCAGAGATTGGGTATCATGGTGAGATGAGTCAGGACTTCTTCCGGAATCGCTTCCAGATGGATGTCGCCTTGCAGCATGTTGCGCAATCCGAAGCTGTTTTCAATGCCAAAGATTCGATGCAGACTCGGACGGCGTAGATCGCCATCGATCAGCACAACACGCATTTTGGACTTGCTGAGAGCAATGCCAAGATTGGTCGTAATGGTGGTCTTGCCTTCGCCAGAGTTAGGGCTGGAGATGACGTAACTACGAAGACCTCTCCGCGCCTCAGAAAGCAACATGGAGAAGGTCACGCTGCGATAGGCTTCAGCCGTAATGGAGAAGTCGTCATCCCACCGGCTCAGCCCGATTGTTTCGCTTTGGGACCCAGCCATCGCGATCGGGCTCGCCTCGGAATTCAAGGTCAAGGAGCGGACGTCGCCGAAGGTTAGCTGTTTTGCAGAAGGAATCGTACCGAGTTCCGCGAGGTTGAGGAAACGTTCCGCATCCCCGGGCATCCGGAACGTCTTATGGTGACGATCGCGATAAAGCGCAAGTAGGATCCCTAAAATCAGTCCTAGCACCAAACCGGCCGCACCGGTCAGCTTGCGCTGCGGAGAAAAAGCAAACTTCGGAATTTTAGCGGGATCAATAATGCGAATCGTGGCAGCCTGCATTGCAGAGGCAAATCCGGCCTCTTTGGCGCGCTGCAGCAGAGTCTGGTAAAGCTGCTGTTCGGACTCCACTTCGCGCTTGAGCAGGCTTACCTGCGCCACCTTCTGAAGATCGCTAGAGACTGAGCCTACCTGGGCGTTGTACGTGTACTTAAGCAACTGCTCGCGATGCTGAGCGGCGGCCAACTCATTATCCTGGCGTCCGGAGGTGTCCTGCTGGCTTTTTGCCAGACCAGCTTCTGCGTCCGCTATCTGGGATCGCAGATGGATGACTTTCGGATTATCTTCCGTCAGCGGCGGCACCAACCGAGCGACCTGCCCGCGCAGATCAGCAAGTTTCAGCTCGTAGGAGCGATGCGTTGCATCGTCTTGCACGTTCGGGTTCATCTCCGGAGTGGAGCTATGCGCGATGCTGACTTGCGCTTCTCGTTGCATGCGGTCGGCCTGCGCCTTGACCAACTCTTCTTGCAACTCACGCAACCGGTCTTCCCCTACTGTGTTTGGCGTTTGACTCAACATCAAACCATTGCCGCCGACCGCGGTTTCAAGTTTTTTCTGGCTTTCTTCTGCGCGCTGCCGGATGTCGCCCGCTTGCCGTGACAACCACTCGCTGGTTCGCTGCGCCTCCGTGGCACGCGATTGCTGATCGCGCTGCTCAAAGGTGCTGGTCAACGTATTGCAAAAGTTTGCAGAGAATTGCGCATCCCAGGAATCACAGGTGACCTCAACCAGTCGAGTCAGTCCTAAAGCTTTAACCTTGGTCCGGGAGGCTGTGTCGCTAACCAACAACGTGTATGGAATCGTCTCCTTCCCACCTAAATGAAGCGCACGCAGCATACGAGAGAGCAGATCGTTTTTTTGCACGGTTGCAGGATGCGGAGCATCGAGGAAATGCTGCGAGACAGCTTCCATAAGCGTGTCGCTTTGCAGCAGTCTGATCTGTGTTTGCAGATTGATGTCGCTATCGCCGGGAGTGCCTGCTCCTTCGGTCTGAGCTGCGGAGCGTAACTGCACAAAGTCAGCGTTGATCGTCCGAATATCCACGGAAGTGCGCGTGCGAAAGATCGGCATGGTCGTCAATCCGACAAGCAAGCTCAACGCCAGACCGGCCAACGCACACAGTCCAATCAGCTTGCGATGACGACGCAGGGCTTGCACGTACTCTTCAATCAGCCCGCCGCGCTCCGGCTGCTGAGCAGGGACGAATGTTCTTGCGCCGCTCGGTACGAGCCCTGAATCGCCGCCACCTTGTAGATATATGCTCATATTCTTTTGCTCATCCATTTGTTCTGGTTTCCAGTTCGATCTACGCCAAACGAGGCCGCTGTAGCTTTGGCACAACTCAGCGATAGATCAGGAGTCCGGTGGAAATTCCCAGAGCCGCATCGATGGCCCTTCGAGAAACGGCTTTAGCGCCACTATGTGGCACATAAAGAACGTCATTTGCATGGAGCTCCACGTCTGGAGCTTTACCTGCCAGAATTTTGCCGATGTCGACCGGGATCTGCTGCGGCGTGCCGTTGCTGTCTGGTACGGCACGGAGAATACGAGCACGGCCTGCTGCATTCTCCGGGGTTAGCCCTTCAGCAAGAGAAAGCGCCTTGGTCAGCGAGATCGTCTGATGAGTGGACAACTGGAAGCCGCCGGCCTTGTGCACGTTGCCTACCACGTAGATCAACTCCGCTTTGAGCACCGTTACTACGTCATCCGGTTTCATCACGATGTTGTCCAGCGGTGCACGTGAACTCATCAGTTCGTCCGTGGGGATGCTCAGCGTGCTGTAGCCACTTCCTTGATCCGTATGTGCGTGCGGCGCATCGATCGCTCCCCACTGCGGCTGACGAGTCACGGTAACCATGGGTCCAGCGTCCGGCTTTAGGCCGCCCGACATCGAAAGCAGCTCCAGCAGGCGTCGCGAGCCGGCAAGCTGGTGTACTCCCGGCGTATTGA
>CBDCAQ010000009.1:0-147105 GCA_965214005.1 Bryobacteraceae bacterium | reverse complement strand
CGAGCCGCTCCAGGAAAGCTGAGCATTAAGCTCAGGTGTGAATGCTGACTCGTCCGCAACAGCAGCTCGAATCGCCTTTTGTCGAAACGCGCGATAAAAATTTTCTTTCCGCGAAGCCTTCCAGTTTTCTCGTACTCTCATCCAGGCGGGCTCTGAGAGGCCCGCCTGACAGGCCAACAGATTGAGGTAGCTCTCGATCTCCGCAGGGGAGAGACGTGGAAGATAGTAAGGGACCTGGATCAATTTTTCCAAGTAGTCCTGCACGAGGTCATATTCCTCTAGGCGCTTCTCTACCCCGAAGTTTGCGATATCGTCGCGAAGCTGCTGGCGAATATAGCGTGTCGCAATTGCATGGCGAACGATCCGTGGATCAGCACCAATGACAAAGGCAGTTTTCGGGACAGACACAAAGAGCTTAATCGCTTCGAGTGTCTCAATCAGGCGCTCTGGAAGACAACGATCAAGGTCGTCCACGAGGACAACGAGTGATCGAAGCTCGGTCTCCGCCAGCATCTTCTCGAATTCCTTGCGAAATTTGCGAACCTCGAGCAAGTCAGGCTTGCCTGGGTCCGCATCAATCAGCTTGCTCCAATTGACTTCATCGTCCTTGTCATCGTCCTTTGCTCCTGGAAGTAGAGAAGACCCTAACGCCATCGCCGCGGAAGGCAGGACGCTCAACCCTCCTGTTAGGGCTGCAGCGGCCAGGGGAACCCCGACATGTTTGATTCCAAACTTAGCAAGCTCCATCAACTTCACACGTTTCAACAGCTTTACTGTACGGTCCTTGATTTTGTTTCCGAGCGTCTTATGCTCGGCCAGTTGAATAAGGATCGAACAAAGCAACGCTGTCTTAGCATCTTCATACCCTTCAAATTGCCAACCGTTGAAGTAGAGGCAGACAATGTCGGAGTACTCCTCACCTTTGAAGTCGTGTTCCAGCATCCGCATGATGCTGGATTTGCCGCCTCCCCAATCGCCAAAGATGCCAATCGTCGTCGGAAGCATCTTGGGGTTAACGACGAGCGTTCGGATCAGATCCGCATGGACACGGAACCCAAGTAGATCTTCATGCGTTTCGGAGTCTGGCCAGACGAGCATATTCATGATTAGTGGTTGAGAGGTCGCGCTTATTATCTCGCACGAACCTTGTGGATAGTTAGCCTTTATCAGTAGGTAAGCGTCTTCGTCATTCTGTTCAGAAGATGATGAATACAGCTTTTGTGTTCAGCTCAACACGGACACTGAGGAGATGTCGATCGAAGGTGCTACGAGTCCGTGGCCCGAGGAGATCTCGCAATATTAAGAAGTGGCACGCCTCATCCTCCCTTTCCAAACTGCGTGGGACTCGATCCGAGACCACTTCATCGAACCGCTTTCCCTCTCCCCGGAACGTTCGTTGGAGGCACATATGCCACTTGGTTCAATAATCGGGGCGTCGTGTAGCCTACGCCGCGTTGTCGCAAGTGCGTCGGGCTGAAAGCGACAGCCCGACAATGGAGCCGGTCAACGCGGAAGCCCTTCCTTCATAGCCAACCTTGTTTGCCACTCGCGTCTTGGGAGCTTCTCACAGTTCTAAGCTGTTGCGGCCGGACGAACCGGCCGCACGAAGGTTGCTGTGAGAAGTGGGATGCTGGCGATGTTGTCCGGTTGGGACTGTGCCTGAATGACGAGCTTGATGCGAGTGCCTTTCTGCAGCGGCTTGGCGAAGTGGCCCTGCTTGCCGAAGGCAACGACGTTGTAGTGGAAGGTCTGGTGCCGGTCGTCGGAGAGGATGGAAACCCCAAAGGCGGTGTAGTTGCGGCCATTCTTCGAGGTGCGGCTGGAGGCTGAGTTGCTTACGGTGGCGAAGAAGGTGATGGTCTTGAGGGTCTGCATAGTATTTCTCCTTTTTGCCCGGTCACTCGGGACACACATCCCGAACGGGCGCAAAGGTGCGCTGCTCCCAAGTCGCGGCTGAAAGCCGCGTTGCCAAGGGCAGAAGTTTTCGGAGTGGGGACCCGGCCGGCATCATGGCTGGGGGAGGAGGCCGAAACCCGTTAGGGCGCGGAACGCGAGTTGTGAACGCAGAGCCGCAGGGCGCAGCTACCAGCACCGGCGCGGTGACCGAGTGAACGTGCATAAAGGAGATTGCGCTTAGACCTGGACTCACCCCAGAGAACCGGAGTTCAGCCCCTGACCATGTTCGAGAATGCCGCGAGTCTGCTTTGCCTTGGTTTTTGTCGACGGCCGTCAGTTCCAGTCGCGGGTGGTGCCTGAACGCACAAAGCTTCGCAGCTGCAATGCTGATAGTGCTCGCCCATTAGGGCGATCACGTCATTGATCATTTCGTTCGTATGCACGAGGGATGCTCTTCGCTCGGCCGGATTCAGGATCACGTCGCCAACGATCTGCTCTCGAATCGCCGATTTGCTGTCCAGCAGCGTGGAAAGCTTTTGATTCAGTCGTTTGCGCTCTTCGCAGCTAGATTGCGTATTCGGATATTGTGACATTTGCTCGGCCTGTCTTTTGGTGCTCTGATTCGCATCGGGTTAGTCAGCGTATATCTTCAAACAGGTCGGCTGGACGGACAGACAGAGCTCTCGCCAGCTTGACGATGTTCTCGATGGCGACGTTCCGTTCACCGCGCTCAAGACTACCGACGTAGTTGCGATGCAGCGTTGCTCTTTCTGCGAGTTCCTCCTGGGAGTAGCCGCGAGCTTCCCTCAGGGTGCGAACTGTTCTTCCGAAAAGGGACTTGGCTGAGACATTGGCCATACCCCCATCGTTTGCGTTTGACCACTATGAGTCTACACACTATGAGTGTGTATGGGCAATTTGCCAACGAGCGCCGGTGCGAGACATCGCGATTCCTGTCCTCAAACGTGGTCAAGACGGATGACTTGCCTTGAACCCTAAATCGCTGGTTTCCCGCAGACGGGCGAGGTCTTCCGGGCACCCGGCTTAGCCGCGTGTTGCGGTTGATCCAGACGAGCCTCACACTGATGATGACGTTTGGAGGGATGCGAATGATGCGCTACTGACCGACGCGGAAGGGGAGCTACGGGCCGTGCCGAGTTTCCAACTGCAGCGGCTCCAGCGATGAACCAGATGAGCCAGACGACGAGCCCACAAATTATAAGGAAGACAAAGCTGAAGTGGTACGCGCGAGTAGTTGCAAATGTTTTCCCGTACTTGAGAAACAATGCGAAAGCAGAAACGAGTGCGGCCGTGGCTGTTATTACGGCGGGGTCCAAGGTGAGCAGTTGAACGAACATTGGTATTCTCCGGGGCCCCGGAGAGTCCGACCTGGCGGGTCGGCAGAAGCAGGGCCTAATAAGGGCCTCGGTATTAGCTAAATAACACTTTGCGGTTATTCGGCCTGCTTCCAAGGGGGCTCGGAAGGTGGTTAGTATAGGCACTCCGAACCGAAGCGTTGGATCGTAAATCGTGACTTGGAAGTGAACTTTGCTGTGAACCTAAATCCGCTGAATCTGCTTGGTCCGGGGGCGTACCTCGGCTCGACAGGTCGCATTGTTGGAAGGTAGGCAGGAGTCTGAGGAGGGAACGGCCTCAGCACGCGCTCTGTGTAGAGCGTGTCAAAAGAGCGGAAAGAGGGTTGGGGAGAATCCGAAGGGGTTCTCCCGCGCGTTTTTCAGGATGCCCAACGAAGAGCTTTTGAAAGTGTGCGACGGATGTAGGCGGCTTGACGGGAGCGGCTGGCATTGCGGGAGAGGTATTCGCGGCTGAGTGCGGCGGCGATGTCGGACTCGGTCCAACCTTGAGCGGCGGCGGCGATGCAGAAGGCCATATCTGCGGCGGCTGGCCGTCCATGGTAGTTCGGCGACGAACGGAAGCGGGAGAGCGTGACGGGCGCGGCGTACCGGCTGAAGGGCCGGGCTGCGAAGCTGAGACGCATGGCAGCGCGTTCAGCTTCTGCCTTCTGCTGGATCGTGAGCAATCGGGCGCGGAAGGCGTCGGCTTCGGGGAAGACTGTTCCGGTAGAACTGCGAAGATGGGCGAAAGGGTAAAAGCCCTGCGGGTTGCGGTGCTGCGGCTTACGGTTGGTGAAGCCGGGGGCACGACCGAACCTGCGCCAATCGGCGGCGCTGCGATCTGCGCTGAACTGCTCGGCAAGAGTTTTCGCGGCGAGGGTGCCAAGCTCTTTGGGGAACAGCTGCGGGTGTCTAAGCCAAGCCTGAAAGCTGCCGGGGCTTGTCTCGATTACGGCGGCGGGGGCGTAGCCTTCGACTGTAAGGCGGGCAAGAGTTGCGGCGGTGAGATCGTCCAGCAGCGTGTAGCAGCTTTCTCCGGTGGGGCGTAGGTAGATGTGTGCGCCGTGGGCATTGCGATGCTTGAGGAAGGGAAGCATGCGCAGGACGCGGGAAGCTGGCGCGGCTTCGACGCGATACATCCCTGCATCAGTGAGGACGCCGATATCGTAGCCCTGGGCGGAAAGTGCGGCGAGTAGCTGGCGGATAGTGTGTTCTGTTTTGTCCATGGCTGCACCTGGCTCTGCGTTGTTGAAAGCGAGGGGGCCGCGTGGCCCCCTGCCGTGTTAGGCCGCAATCTGCTTCTTTGCTACTTTGGCTTTCTTGACGGGCGAGGTTTTGACCAGCGTGGGCTTCTTCTCCTTAGCTGGCGGAGCTTTCTTCTTCGGTTGGGGTGGGGCGAAAGCGGCTTCGGCTTCGGTGAGGAAATCGAACTCGTTCTCGCGCGGAATGCCAACGTGACCGGAGAGGGCGAGGCGAAGCGCAAAGGCTGTCAGCTTCTCATCGGCGGTGGCGTCGATGGTGGCCAGCAGCAGTTCTTCTGCGCTGCGCTGTTCGTTCTCGTTATCGGCGGCGATATCCTCGGCCAGATCATCGGCGAAGGTGTAAGGGTCAAGGTTGACGATGGCGCGGAGGACAACCCGCAACTGTGCGGCGGTGAAGCTGGCCGGGGCTGCGGCGATGATGCGCTCGAACGTGTCCTGCCGTGCCTTACGCTGCTTCTCGCGCTTGGCCTGTTCTGCCTCGTATCGCTTCTCTTCCTGCTCCTGCTGCTGCTTGAACTCCTCGGCCCTGCGCTCCTGCTCGGCTTCGTGTGCTTTGCGCTGCTCCTCGTGCTGCTGCTTCCGTGCTTCGGCCTCTTCCTCGGTTTCTGCCGGGGGTGCTGGCGGCATGACCGGGGCGGGGTGTTCGGCTGCTTTGGCGGCGGCGCGGGGATCGTGAACGGGGCAGTTGTTGTCGGTGCAAACGGTGAGGGTGGTTCCTACGCGCTTGCCGTAGACGATGATGGCGGGCTTTGCGGCTTCGCACGGTGCGATGGGTTCCGCGTCGGGGTTCTGGTGGGTGGTGTCGATTTCGCGATAGGTTCCGCTGCGTACGGCTCCGGGGCGTTGTTCTTTCGGGGCACGGTATCCGTTCTCGATCTGCACCAGCTCGGGACGGGCGGCAACTTCGCAATCGATGTGGGCGTTTACCTTGGTTTGGAAGCAAGGGGCGTCCAGGCACTGGTCGCCCTGCACGTCGGCAAACAGGGACGTATTGAATCCGCTGCGGCGGGGGCAAGTAACGCAAGCTCCGGCGGGTGGGTTTAGCGTGGGGTCTTCCTTGTCGAACGGGGCTTCGGCAAGGGAAAGGTAGAGGTTGGTTTGTATCCACGCAGAAAGGTGCTTGGCGGGTAGCAGGTGCGGTTCCTTGTCCTGCCAATCCTTGCGCCAGCACTGCTCGTATGCGTTAGCCTGTGCCTCCTGCGGGAGACGGGCTAGCAGGTTGGCGTGGGAGGCGGTGATGCGCTCGGCGCTGAATGCCTCGGCAATGGACGGCACAAGCTGCAGGAGAGACAGACGGGCGTAAACGTGGGCTGCGCTCTTGCCTGACTTCTCGACCAGTGTTGCCACGTCGTAACCGGGCATGTCCAGCAGCCGCTGGAAGCCCTGGGCCTCTTCGTAGGGGTGAACGTCCACCCGCTGCGAGTTCTCGACCAACTGCCACTCAAGCGCCTGGGCGTCGTTGATGTCGACGATACGGGCGGGAAGGGAAAACAGTTCGGCAAGCTGAGCGGCACGAAAGCGCCTGGCTCCTGCGACGATCTCGAAGCCTTGCGAGTTGGGCCGTACCGTGATGGGCTGAATCAGGCCATTGGTGCGGATGCTCTCGGCCAGTTCGCCGAGCTTGCACTCGTCGAACGTGCGGCGGGGGTTGGTGGCTGATTCGTGAATGGTGTCGATGGCGATGTACTGGAATTCGCTGCTGTTCTGCATGGTGGTTCTCCTGTGTGCTGGTGGCGTGGTGGTTGTAAGCGGCTGCGCTGCCCTGCCTCCGCTCCGGGGAAGGGGTTAGCCGCGAACGTGCTTCTGCGGGTTGAATGCCTCGATAAAGCCCTGCTGACGCAGGTTCCTGTCCCACGTCTCAGCAAAGCGCTGGTGCTGGGTGTGGAGTTCAAACAGGTGCACGTAGCGGTTTGCGACCACGTTCCGGCTCCACTCCTCGGCTCCGGCGTAATCGTTGCGCCAGTAGAAGGGAACCAGGTGAACTCCCCCGTACAGGCCAAGCTCGAAACACATCTCCGGGTCGCGCATCGCGTCGCCGTTCTGTGTGCCGTAGTGCGCGACTGAAAGGGCGGGGAGACCCATTGGGCCTGACTCGTCCAGTGCTTCAATGACAAGCTGCATAAATGGCGCGTTGTCAATTTTGAGGTACAGGCCGGGGTGCCAACCTCCGGCCTTCTTGAGGATGTCCAGAATGGTTTGCACTAGGCCACCTCCGCGAGTACGGCGTCGGTGGCGTTGGTGGTGTGCTGCTCGGTTGTGGGTGCGGTTTCCGGCTGCTCGGCTTCTTCCTTGGTTTCCAGTGCGGAGAGAATCAGGGCTGCGGTGCGTTGAATGACCTCTAGGCTCTCGGTGAGGAGTGCGGCGTTGCCGTGGTAAAGCTGGATGTAGTCGGCTGACGCGCGTCCTGCGTCAAGGCCGATGGTTTGCGAAACTACAAAGGCGATTGCCTCGGCTTCTGTCTCGCGTACGGTTTTGGTGGTGGCGGTGCGGCGTTCTGCCTTGTGCAACATCTCGTGTGCGAGTTCGTGAACAAGGGTGCTGAACTCCTCGGCTGGTTCCTGACCGGGAAGGATGGCGATGCGGCCGCCGTAGCTCATGCCAAGTGCGGGGGCTATGCTCTCCTTGAACTCAAGCTCGATACCCTGGGCGATGGTGAAGTCGATGAGGCGTTCGCGGTACTCTCCAACCTCTCCCCTGGTGCGCTCGGTGAATGCGGGAAGCTCTGCACCCTCTGTCTGCGACACGTCGAAGACGTAGACGGCGCGAAATCCGACCAGTACGGGGCTGTTGACGGCTGCGGGGTCTTTGCTCTTGTTGGCCTCGGTGTCTTTCTTCTTGCGGGTGCCAATCATCGGGGCGAGGATGCGGATACCCTTCTGGCCCTTGATAACCTTGCGGCCTAGCTGGTTCCACGCATACAGACCTGCAACGCGGGTTGCATCTGGCCGCTGCCGTGCAATCTCCAGGATGTTTCCGAAGGAATAGTTGTGGAAGCGGCCCATAGCGGTGAGGTTGGCGGTGAGGCCTTCGCTGTGTCCGGCCTCAAGCTGCTCGATGAGAAGCTGCACGTTGGCCTGGATGACTTCGCGGGAAGTCTGAGGCTTGGGGGCGGCGGGAAGGGTGGCGATGTTGCTGGTGGTGGATTCGGTGGTGTTCATGGGGTGTTCCTCGCTTTTCAGTGGTTTGGCTGTGGCTGCGCTCAGACACGCCTTGGCCCAGGCCCACGCCTGCGAGGGGTAGCAAGTGCAACGCTGTGCGGAAAAGTGCCCTGCAAGGGCAGTCCCGGAGGGACCGGAGGAAGCGAATACTTGGAGCTGCACGGAGCTTTTTCCATCGGCTTGCGCGCGCGTGGGAGCAGAGCTCCCTAGCAGGTTTGGTTTCCTTGCCTGGCACGCGCGTGCGCGTGCAGAAGAGATCGCTTTGGGGCGCTGCGGGGTATCCCCGCTCGAAGGGGTGGCGTAAGAGTCCGCCAGCGTGGTGTGCCGGCGCACTCTGAAGACAGGGGAAAGCATTCCCCCCTCAGAGCTGGGGTGGACTAGGGTTTGAAGAGGATGTGCGGAGGTGCTTTGTGTGCGGTCGCTATGTTCGTCGTGCAGATGAACAGAAGATATCGAGACCTAGTTCTCACTAGTATGGTTAGTCTGAAGTTCGCGACAAACGAAGCGGCTTGGGAGGCGGCCCGAAGTGCGAGAAGACCGATCGAGCAGGCACGCCCTGGCACTCCGCAAGGAGCAGAGCACCAAATGCACGCCAGAGAAAGCCCGAAGAGAATGATCAATATCGAAAGAACAATCATTGCTTCCACGGGCAAAGCGCTATGGAGGCGTCGTTTGGCTCGCAGCATGCGAGCTCTGCTGGGCCCTTCTACGAACCTTTTTCCTCTGCTGCAGTAAAACTTGCCAAGCACCGAAGTGCTCTTGCTGGCCGGCGCGTTCGGCGATTCACAAACTGTCAGCAATAAACAGCAATCGTGGCGCTTTATTCAAATCCGGAACATTTGGCCGAGCGAGTTTCATTTGGCACTTCACTTGCGAGACGAGCAGGAAGATCGCCAATTGACCAAAGTGACTCCACGCGAAGCTGAACCGGCTCCCAGCGCCATTGGGGGGAGCGCAGATGCCTGCGTACGCCGGATTAGACACACTCCACTCAGTTGGAGACCGACACTTTTTGCTTACGACGAGTTCTTCACAGGAGACTTATGCCAGACGGATCATCCGCATGCAACGACAAGTCAGACGCCTCATGGCACAGCTGTTCAATCGCCAATCGCCTCGCAAAACCAGAGCTCCCGTCGGAGTTTTGTTCATTACGTGTCAGGCTTACGTTCAGACGAATCATCTGGATTGTCTTCCTGCTGAGCGCTTTGACATTTGCGCGTGCGCAGCAAAAAGAAGTCTCTGTGCCATTGTCGCAGCGCATGACGATCAATCTGTCCGCAGGCGTGCCGCAGTCGATCGGAAACGCGGCGACCGACTCCAACGCGCCGCAGAGCCAATGGTGGTATGAGAACTCGAAGACCTCGCCAAGCTATGCGACTCCGGGGTTTGTGGAGAACTCGGACAGCAGTGTGAACTGGCAGCAGGTTGGTCTGCCCTACGACGCGAACATCAAGCGCACGTTTATCAACCAGGCGTCTGGCGGCGGCCAGGGTTCGCTCACCGGAAACGACAACTGGTATCGTCTGCACTTCAAAATCGACAGCAAATATGCGGCGCAAAAGTTCTTGTTGAATCTCGAAGGCACGCACACCGGCGTGCAGGTATACATCAACGGTACGCTGCTCAAGGGCATCAGTCAGGTGGCGGCGGACGCACAGGCAACGCATGTCGTCGGATTTGTTCCGGTCGTGGTCGATCTGACTCCGTATCTCCATGCAGACGGCGTGACGGACAACGTAATCGCGGTCGATGTCTCGAGGGCTTCGAGCTGGTTTGAGCAGCCAAACTTCTCAGGTGCCTTCCGCTTCGGACAAGCCATGGCGGGGCTCTTTCGCAACGTCTTCCTGGTGCTGACCAATGCGATCCATATTCCACTCAACGTGTACTCGAACACCAGGACCTGGGGAACGTATGTGGGTACAGTCTCCGAGGTCCCTGCGGCGCAGGGGACCGCGACGGCTGCTTCGGCCGTGGTCGATGTACAAACCAATGTGCTGAACGAGTCCGCGGTGACCCAGCAGGTTACGTTGACAACGCAGGTGGTGGATGCCCTGGGCGACGTCGTGCTGACTGCACCCCCGCTTATGCAGGCAGTCGCTCCAATGACTGCGGCCACCTTTCCGTCGACGCCGGCGGCCATGTTCGAGCAGAAGATTACCATCGCGAATCCAACGCTCTGGTACCCCAACAACTCCGTGTACGGCAAGCCTTATATGTATCGCGTGTATCACATCGTCAGCGTCAATGGCGTCGTGGTCGATGCAACCGTGAGCCCGCTGGGCATCCGCACCATCACGTGGGACGCGAACTTCCCCTACTTCAATGGCCATGCGCAGTACCTATGGGGTGGCTCCGGTAGATACGACTATCCTGCGCTGGGATCTTCTGTCCCGGATGAGCAGCAGTGGCGCGACCTGGCGCAATTTGCCGCGAGCGGCGGCAACATCTGGCGGCCCGGCCACTCCACCAGCAGTGAGGAGTTTGTCGCAGCAGCGGATGCTTACGGCGTCATGATCGACCAGCCAAGTGGCGACGGGGAAGGCGCGTTCACGAATCCATCTGCAGACGACGCGCAGTTGAAGCAGGAATTGCACCGCGACATGATCATCCGCGACCGCAGCCATCCGTCCATCCTGGACTGGGAGATGGATAACGGCGGCAACAATCTCGCACTTGCCCAGCAGCTTGGCGCACTTGGACAGCAGTGGGACAACATCAACCCGCGGCAGCAGGCCTCTCGCGCCTATTCACCGCAGTACGCCTTTATCGATGAGTGTGATGGCGCCGGCTGCGAGGTTGGCAACAAGCAGCAGAACCCAAACAATCCAGCCTTCGGCGCAGAGTACTGGGATAACGTGGGCACTGGGCGCGGGCTTGCCTGGGACTACGAACTCGCGTTCGCCAACGGCTACCTAAACGACTGGCGCGACGGCCGCGCGAACAATACCTTCGGCATGGCTCAGTGGTACTTTGCCGATACGCCGGGCGAAGTCGCTCTCTATGCCGAGTACCAGAACAACGCGAGCATGACGAACTATGTGCGCAGCCTGGGCTACAGCATGGTCGATCAGAACCGCTTTCCACGGCTGCTCTACTACATCTACCAGGCCAACTGGGTGCCGTACTCCATCAAGCCGGTGGTCGCGCTGGCGCACCATTGGAATCGCGCGTACCAGTACACTGCGGGCACGCCGCTGCAGGAAAACGCCTTCAGCAATTGCCCTGCCGTCCGCCTGCTTATCAATGGCGTCGCCAAGGACCCGGTGACCGGCGCCGCGCTCGCCGACCAGACGCCCAATCCCTGGAACATAGCGACGAACAACAGCATTAACCAGAACGTGACCACCATGCCGGGCCAGGTTCACTGGATGGTGAACTGGGCACCGGGCACCGTCACTGCGGAGTGTATCGACGCGAGCGGCAATGTGGTGCAGGGAGCGTCCGACACACGCACGACCGCGGGCGCGGAAAACAAGATCGTGCTTTCCGTGGTGCCCAACGTGACACGGCCGGACGGCACCAGCTTTCAATGGACCTCGAACGGTTCTGACGCCGCCTTCATCGTTGCGCAGGTGCAGGACGCGCAAGGGAATCTGGTTCCCACTGCAGCGGACAACGTCACCTTCAGCGTGAGCGGGCCGGCCACCTACATGGGCGGCACCCAGCAGCTTGTCGCAGACCCCGCCGTCAGCACGTACTACCAGGATGCGTTCTCAAAGGCGAACGTCAACGTTGTCAATGGCGTGCCGTATGCCTTCTTTCACTCACCCGGCGATCCCGAGTTGAACTTCGAAGGCGGCCTGCAGAAGATCGCACTGCGCAGCACGTTCGCTCCGGGCAGCGTCACGGTCACGGCCTCCGCGCCAGGGCTCGTGAGCGGCAGTGTCCAGCTTGCGTCCGTCGCACCGGCTGCTCCGGTGCAGTCGCAGGCGCCATCGATCATCGTGCCGCCGGTCGATACTTCCGTTTCCTCGGGCTACCCGGCAACCTTTACGGTGGCAGCCAGTGGTTCGGGAACGCTGCTCTACCAGTGGTATGTGAATGGGGCGGCGATTTCGGGGGCTACCGGCACGAGCTATAGCACCGCTGCGACCACCGCTGCAGACAACGGCAAGACCGTCAGCGTCACCATCTCCAGCAACTTCGGCAACGTCACCTCGAACGCTGTAAAGCTCACTGTCAGCGCTGATGCCAACGCGGCAATCACCCTGCAGCCGCAGTCACAGAACGCTGTCGTCGGTCAGGCAGCGACGTTCACAATTGCGGCCAGTGGTTCGCCTCAACTCAGCTATCAATGGTTCGTCAACGGCGCTCCCGTGGCAAACGGCGCACAGAGCACGTACGTCACACCGGTTCTCCTGTCGGCAGGCACTTCGAGCGTCTATGTCGTTGTGACGAACCCACTCAACCAGGTACAGTCCGCGACCGTCGCACTTACGGTCACCGCGCCAATTCCCGTCAGCTTTACCGCACAACCCCAGGGAAGAATCGTTCCGGTCAATCAGCCGGTGCAGCTCAGCGCAACCGTGGCCGGCTCCGCGCCGTTCACCTACTCGTGGAACTTCACCCCCGCGGGAGGCGCCAGCTCCATCCTCGTCAGCAACACGCAGACCGCGAACATCATCACCTACAACGTTCCCGCGATGAGTGCTTCCACGGTCGGCTCCTATACGCTCACGGTCAACAATGCGGCCAACACGGCGGTCACCAGTGCCGCGGCGCAGCTCACGCTTGCGCCCCCCGGCATCAACCTCGCGCTCAACCGTGTAGCCACCGCCAGCAGCACGCAAAACGCCTGCACGGATCAGACCACCACTCCTCCGCTCAGCGGCGTCAACTGCCTCGGTGCGGAGAACGCAGTCGACGGCAACGTCAACAGCCGCTGGGCCTCTGCTTCTGCCGGCCAGCCGCCCGCAACCGTCGTCGCGGGAGTCGATCCCTCGTGGCTGCAGGTTGATCTCGGCAGCGTTCAGGGCTTCAACACCGTCATCTTGAACTGGGAGAACGCCTACGCCGCACAGTACAAGATCCAGTACACCAATCAGGACCCTGCGACCAACCCTGCCTGGCAGGATGCGACCAAGGTGATTCTCAGCTCTGGCGGCGTGGAGACCCTTAACTTTCCTACCGTGCAGGCGCGTTACGTACGCATGCTGGGCCTGCAGCGCGCAACGCAGTATGGCTACTCCCTGCTTGAGTTCCAGGTGTATGACGTGGCTCAATGCGGCGGCTCGAACGAGCGCTACACGGTCAATGCCCACAACGCCGCCCTGGTGCTCGATAACCTTATCGGACTCACTTGGACGCGGACCATCCAGACCGACAGCGCAGCGGGCTCGCAGTTCACCGGCGTAGACGCGGTGAACTACTGCAAGAGCATCAACATGCGGGTACCCACGCAGTCTGAAGCGCTAGGTATCAGTGGCAGCAACAACGCTTCCTGCGCGTTCCCCGGCACGTGGAACACTTGGACGTCCACGGTGGACCCGCAGGATGCTTCCGAGACGGCGCTGGTCAACTTCGACGGGACCGCGAGCTATAAGGTCACCAAAAACTGGCCCGGCGCAGTCCTCTGTACATCGGGAAATTTCGTCTCGCAGGCACCTGTCATCAGTGCTCAACCACAACCCACGACCGTGGCCGTTGGACAAACGGCCGCCTTCGCCGTCACGGCCACCGGCTCACCCGCACCAACCTATCAATGGCTGCGTAATGGTGCGGCCATCGCGTCCGCAACGGCCTCAACCTACGTTACGACGACGTTGTCCTCAGCGGATAATAATGCGGTCTTCAGCGTGGTCGTCAGCAACTCCACGGCGACGGTGACAAGCACCCATGCGTTGTTGACGGTGACCGCCGCGCCGGTCGCGCCCACGCAGCCCAGCTCCTGCAGCGCAGGCGCAACGGACGCCGCTATCCCGGGCTTCTGCAACGGTCCTATCCCTGCAGGCGCAAACCTTGCTTTCAAGAAGGTTGCAAGCAGCAGCGGCGATGAGAACAGCAACGTGCTTCCGCCGTCCGCGGCCTTTGACGGCGATCTGACCTCACGTTGGTCTTCTGCGTTTGCCGATGCCGAATGGCTGCAGGTTGATCTCGGTTCCGTGCAGGCGATTGGGCAGGTGGTACTGCGCTGGGAGCGGGCTTACGGAACAAAATATCAAATCCTTACTTCGCCCGACGGGGTCAAATTTACGCCGGTTTACCAGCAGGCCAACGGACTTGGTGGAACGGAAAACATCACCTTCAACGCCGTCAACGCAAGGTATGTGCGGTTGAACGGGCAGGCACGCTCGAGCATCTACGGCTACTCACTGTGGGAGTTCGAGGTGTATGCGTCGGCCCTGCCGACGATCGTGACCCAACCCGTCGCGCAGACCGTTACGGCAGGCGCCCAGGCACAGTTCACGGTCGTTGCAGGAGGTGTCGCGCCCTTTACCTACCAGTGGCTTCTGAATGGTGCCAGCGTGGCGAATGCTAACGCCGCCACCTACACCACACCCTCGCTGTACGGGGCTGATAACGGCGGCAAGTACAGCGTGGTCGTCAGCAATGCCGCGGGCTCTGTCACCTCGTCCGTAGCGGCGGTAACGGTCACCAGTCCTGTAGCCGGTTCCACCAACCTTGCGCTCTACAAAACCGCGACCAGCAGCGGAGACGAGAACGCATCGCTGGCGCCGATCAACGCTGTAGACGGCAGCCTCACAACTCGCTGGTCTTCCGCCTTTTCTGACACGGCCTGGTTCCAGGTTGACCTAGGCTCCTCCACTCAGGTCAGCAAGGTGGTGCTTTACTGGGAGTCGGCTTACGGCAAGGCCTACCAGATCCTGGCTTCGAACGACGCGCAGAACTGGACGCCTGTGTACACGCAAACGGCCGGGACCGGTGGCGTCGAAACGCTGAACTTCAGCCCCGTCACGGCACGCTTCCTGCGAATGCAGGGAACTACGAGAGCGACAGCGTACGGATACTCGCTCTTTGAGTTCCAGGCGTTTGGTGCCAACCTGCCTGCGATCGTTTCGGCACCCGCAGCCCAGACCGCCGCTGCGGGCTCTAAGGCAACCTTTACGGTTACCGCGGGCAGCAACGGCCCGTTCACCTACCAGTGGCTGCGCAACGGCGTGGTCATCGCCGGGGCTACCGCCGCAACCTACACCACTCCTGCGCTGAAGTCCGCCGATAGCGGCAGTACCTTTGCTGTTCAGGTGACCAACGCTTCCGGCACCACCACACCCGCGGCGGTGGCCTTGACTGTCACCTCTTCCACGCCCACCACGCTCAACCTTGCCTTGCACAAACCCGCTACGGACAGCAGCAGTCAGGATGAAGCATCGCTCGGCGCAGCCTTCGCGGTGGACGGAGACCAGACGACACGCTGGGCCTCCGCAGCCGGTGTCGATCCTTCATGGATTGCCGTCGACCTGGGCACCACCACCACCATCAACCAGGTCGTGCTGCGCTGGGAGGCAGCCTACGGCAAGGCCTATCAGATACAGGCTTCAAGCGACAGCAAAAGCTGGACGCCCGTCTTTACGCAGTCAGCCGGCTTTGGTGGGGTGGAGAACCTGAGCTTCACCCCTATCAGCGCACGTTATGTGCGCATGTACGGTACGACCCGTGGATCGCAGTACGGCTATTCGCTTTATGAGTTAGAGGTCTACGGATCGAACCCCACAGCTCCTTCCGGAACCCTCAGCATTACGAAACCGCCGGCCAGCCAGAGCGCCACAATCGGCGGGACGGCGACCTTCAACGTCGTAGCCGGTGGCACCGGACCGTTCACCTACCAGTGGCTTCGTAACGGCGCGCTCATCACAGGTGCAACCGCTGCGAGTTACACAACCTCCACACTCACGGCCGCCGACAGTGGCGCGCAGTTCACGGTCACAGTCGGCAATGCAGCCGGCACGGCGACCGTCACCTCCATGCCCGCCACTCTCACCGTCGGCAGCTATACGGTTTATCCCGGCTTCCTCGGGGTAGATCTCGTCAACAACACTCACGGGGCCTGGGCCAACAACCAGGTGTACGTCACGGTCATCGGCATGGACCCGGCCAACGGACAGTTTGCTTATGTCACTCCCGCCGGCTCGGTTGTCGATTTCACGCTAAACGATGCGAGCGCAGCGAATCATTTGACCGCAGCCAACGGAACCGGCTACGGCAACTACTCGTTCACCCTCGCGCAGAGTACTTTGCTCAAGCTGCCCTTGCTTACCTCCGCGCGAGCCTACATCTCGCTTGGAGCGCCGCTCTACGTACAGGTTTATGCAGACAAGAACGGTAAGATAAACGGCTATGCGGGACCCAATCCGCAGAACGGCTCAGACCCTAACTTCAACACGCACTTCGACTGGTACGAGTTCAACTACGGAGGCACGGCCAACGCGAACACGGTCTACATCAACACCACGCAGGTGGACCAGTTCGGCTTGCCGCTCCTGCTCGATGTCTGGGCTAACGCCGGCAGCTTCCACAAGCAGACTGGAATCACGGAGTCGATTGCGCAACTCGATCAGGAGTTTGCAAAGGAAGTGCCATTACAGTTCCAGCCGCCAGCTATGTCTAACCTCCGGATTTTTTCTCCGGCGAAGATGGGACTTGCAGCGGGTGCTCCCTATGGCAACTACTTCGATGCCACCATCGCACAGGCCTGGGCAAGCTACCAGACGAAGCCTCTTTCCATTACCCTGTCCGGCCGCACTTACACCGGCACCGCAAGCGGAGCAAGCCTCACGTTTCAGGAGGCTAATCCCTCGGCGGCCCATGCTGGCGAGCGCTTCGTCGTCCAGCAGCCCTCCACGCAGGACGTTCTAGGCTGTGCCGGCACCATGGCCAGCGGGGTGGCGGGCAGTTCCGCCGCACAGGGGGACGAGAATGCTGTGCAACTTCAACTCGAAAACCAGATCTGTTCGGCGATCAACCGGGGTGTACTCTCCGCGCCGGCAAACTGGGCCAACGCTGCGAGCTACTATGCCAGCACACCGGCTAACTTCTACTCGCAATTTTGGCATAACCACTCTGTCGGCGGGCTGGCCTACGGCTTCTCCTACGACGACAACAATAACCAAAGCACCACCAACACAACGCAGCAGCCCGAGCACATGACCTTCACCATCGGCTGGTAGGCCGCAGCAGTCGGGCGGTGATAGCACTCAATTTCCATCGCCGCCATTCTGCCAAATCGCTAAGTGATTCAATCCTCTTCAGCTAGGTTCTTAGCCAGCCGCTACAAAGTGGGCCAAGGTTTTCGCCTGCTGCGCCTGCAAGCCGGTCGTCATGGAGAGTTGAGAGATACCAGAGGGCGCAGAGAGACAGTGGGTCCTGTCAGAAAAACGGACAATCAAGCACGCTGAGCTTGGCTGGAGGAGGGGATCCAGCGGTAGAGGTAAGGACGGCAACGCGAGATTACTGGCCAGGTCGCGCGGCTTACACCGCTGGCGGAGCAGCTTTTAGGCTGACTTGATTTTGCTCTCGGTCATCTCCCGTTTCCCGAAGCTGTAGTCGTGAAAGTGGCCCATAGCGTGGGGTAGGCGGTGAGGCCTTCGCTGTGTCCTGCCTCAAGCTGCTCGATGAGGAGTTGCACGTTGGCCTGGATGACTTCGCGGGAAGTCTGCGGTTTGGGGGGGTGCGGAAAGGGTGGCGATGTTGCTGGTTTTCGTTGTTCGTGGTGGCGTTGCTGCTCTGTGTGGTGTTCATGGGATGTTTCTCGCTTCTCAGTGTTTGGCTGTGGCTGCGCTCAGACACGCCTTGGAGCAGGCCCACGCCTGCGAGGGGTAGCAAGTGCAACGCTGTGCGGAAAAGTGCCCTGAAACGGCGGTCCCGGAGGGACCGGAGGAAGCGAATACCTGGAGATGCACTAAGCATTTTCCAACGGCTTGCTCGCGCGTGGGGGCAGAGCTCCCTAGCAGGTTTGGTTTACTTGCCGCGTAAAGCGTTGAGAGTCCCAAAACGATCTCTTCTGCACGCGCACGCATGCCAGGCGGAAACGCCAATCACGTTGATGGCGGTTTCATCGTCAATTGCGTCCACAAAGCCTAGTAGATTCGGTACCAACCTGAAGACACCAGCGAAAGGGGCCGGCGGGCGATCTTTTTCCTTCGCGTGTGCGCCAGTACGAAGTCCCGTAATCTTGCTTCCGCACGCGACGGACCGCTACTCATGCCTTTCAAGGGTTCTGCGAATCTCCAACAGAGTGTCGAGCTGCGCCTGACTCAGGCGATCGAAGAACCTTTCCTTTACGATCGCTGCGAGCACAGGAGCTACCGTTCGCTGCTCTGTCCCGCCAAGGTCTGCAAGCAGAACAAGTGTCGCCCCTTTTCTAACCTTCATCCGTTTGATCCAGCCGCGAGCCTCCATTCTCGTAAGAACGTGTGACAGGCGAGTTCGGTCCCAACGCATTGCGTCTGCCAGTTCCTGTTGACGCATAGCGTTCTGCGGGATCCGTGCCAGGATCGACAAAACGCCGAACTGACCGCCTGACATTCCTGTCGCTTCCATCAGCGCGCGGCTGACACTCAGGCTCGTTTCCTCAACCATGTAGCGGAAGCTCAGCCAAGAGTCGAGTTCCTGTTTTGTAAGCTCAGGGGGCATCTCTGACCACCTTAGTTGGTTGATGTTGACACGTCAACAATTCACGTATACGGTGTTGATGTGTCAACACGCACGCGCCGGACACCCCTTCGTCAGGCGTGCGCACGCAGGAAGAAGGAGTCATGCATCCATGCTAAAGCTGCAGATCATCATTGCCAGTACCCGAGAGGGAAGGAATGCGGCACTTGTTTGCCGTTGGTGCGTCCCTGCGTTGATCGCGCACGGTGCTTTCGAGGTAGAAACGCTGGATTTGCGCGACTGGCCGCTGCCGATGTTTCAGGAAACCATTGAAACGGTCGGGGACTTCACGAACCCGACCTACTCAGACCCGCTCGTAAAGCGATGGAATGACAAGATCAAAGAAGCCGACGCATACATCGTTGTCACGCCGGAGTACAACCGGAGCATCCCGGCAGTGCTGAAGAATGCGATTGACTCGGTTTTCTTCTCCTTCCAGTTCCGGCAGAAGGCCGTCGCGTTCGTAGCGTACAGCCTAGGCCCCACCGCTGGCGCCAGAGCCGTTGAACACCTGACCCAGATCATGGTGGAGACAGAGGCAATCCCTGTGAGAACGCCGACCCTAGTTCCGTTTGTGACAGGTGCATTTGATGAGGCTGGTCAACCGGTAAACCATGCCTTACAGGTAAACCTCACTGTCATGTTGGACGATCTTGCATGGCTCGGCCATGCCTTACAAACCGCACGGAAGCAAGGCCAGCTAGCACCTTCCGCACTGCGGATCCGAGCTGCGTCCGGAAGAAAGTAACGGGGAGAACGGTCGAGCTTCGACGGTTGTGAAGCGCTTTTTAAGTACTAGGAAGCGCACCGTATTGATTTGCGGCTCCTACCCGGCACCACCACGGCTGGATTGAGATACTAACGAGAAGCCGACGTGAAAGTAGAATCGCTTCCCGCATGTCCAGGCAGGAACATCCTTCAGGTGGTTCGCCTGCAGCCTGCATTGCCCTCGGAACCAGAGTCCGAAACCTCCCTGCAACTCCCCAGATTGATAAACGACAATCCGGTGTCCCGTACCAAGGAGCTTGGCGGCGAAGAACTCCAGATTGCCACGCCCGCATCGTATGCGGATTGCACTCTCTTCTTCCTCCATTGCGACTCGCCACAACACGAAGGAGAGTGTCGCTTCTTCGATCGGCATATAGATCCAGAGATTATCTGGTGTGCGGACTGTACAAACGGCAGATGTTCTTCCAGGTATTGCCGCCCATCGAAGCTCTCCGGACGTATAAAGGTAACGTGCGAGAGCTTGAGCAGGGTCACACGATCCAAGCGAAAGGTGCGGACTGCTTGCCGGTCGCAGCAGCGCGATCAGGTACCAGCAATCATCCGTGTGCAGAACCGCATACGGTTCGATCTACCGTTGTGTAGGCATACGTCTGAATACCACAATTGGACTTGGGCGAAGGTCGGTGTACTCGAGTCGATCATAAAAAACTCTGACTCATTCGATCCTGTACCGTTCAGCCAGCACTGGAGACAAAACTATATGGCCATAAATCAAATTCAAAATCAGCCGGAGATCTACCGTCAGCGTAGGTCCGCAACGGGAGGTGAGGAAGGCGGTTCCCGGCGACTGGCGCTCGGTAGCAGCGGGTTAAGGGGCCTGATTATCGGTCTAAGTTTCGCGCTCGCCCCTGTCATTGCACGTGCTCAGGGAAGCGGTTCGGTTCAGCGCGCTCGCGAAATCGTTAGGCAAATGACCTTGGACGAAAAGATTGCTCAGATGCATGGCATCCACGACGAGAACTCTTATCGTGTGGTCCCGGGAATTGTGCGGCTTCATATCCCAGCTTTTCACATCACCAACGGTCCTGCGGGTGTCGGGCCGGGAGCCGCCGGGCCGCAGCTACGCGCAACCGCCCTGCCTTCCCCCATTGCGCTAGCGGCATCGTGGGACGTGGATCTTGCAAGACGCTTCGGGGAGATCGAGGGACTTGAGGCGAGGTCGCTGGGCAACGAACTGCTCGAGGCACCGGACATTAATATAGTGCGTGTCCCGCAAAGCGGCCGCGCCTTTGAAACTTACGGCGAAGATCCCTTCCTCACCGGCAGGCTTGCGGTGGCTAACATCAAGGGCATTCAGTCTGAGGGTGTTCTGGCAAACGTAAAGCATTTTCTCGCGAATGAGCAAGAGACTGATCGCATGAACATCGACGAGATTATTGCGGAGCGGTCTCTGCGGGAAATTTACATGCCAGCCTTTGAGGCCGCGGTAAAGGAGGCGCATGTAGCTTCTGTGATGTGCGCCTATCCGCGCCTAAATGGGCCGTACAACTGCGAGAATGTTCCCATCCTCACAGGTTTACTTCGAGAGGAATGGCAGTTCGATGGCTTTGTGACGTCGGATTTCGGCGCGGTTCACAGCACGGTGCCCAGCTTGCAGGCGGGGCTCGACCTGGAAATGCCGTCGGGAATCTATTTTTCGTCGGGGCTTAAAAAGGCGGTCGAATCCGGCCTAATCTCCGAAGCTATGATCGATCGATCGCTGATTCGCCGGTTTGCCAAAATGTTCGACTTCGGGCTGTTCAAAAAACAGGGTGCCTCCCCTGCGATCCCGGTCTTTGACCATGGCAGGGCATCACGGGAGATCGCCGAACAGTCCATCGTGCTTTTGAAAAATGACGATGGCCTGCTTCCCCTGGATTACCAGCGGATCAAGTCAATTGCAGTGATCGGACCTTACGCCGTTCGGGCCCGGAGCGGGGGTGGAGGCAGTTCGCGCGTTATCCCTTTCTACAGCATCGAGCCATTCGACGGCATCGCCGGTCATGTCTCTAACGCCTACGATTGCGAACTGCTGGATGGGTCCAACCTTGAGGAGGCGGTCCTGGCAGCAAAGCGGAGGGAGGTCGCCATCGTCATGGTCGGCGACGACCAGGGGGAGGATCACGATCACTCGATCCAGCTGTCTGATTCGGACAACAAGCTGGTCAGCGCTGTGTCGGCGGCCAATCCAAAGACCATTGTTGTTCTCAAGAGCGGCGCCGCAGTTATCATGCCGTGGCTCGGCCAGGTTCACGCTGTCCTGGAAGCGTGGTATCCGGGCGAAGAAGATGGCCAAGCGGTGGCGCGAGTGCTCTTTGGCGATGTGAATCCTTCAGGCAAACTCCCCATCAGTTTCCCGGCTTCAGCCAACGACACGGTGGCTCGCAATCCGGCGCAGTACCCAGGCGACCGTAGCAAGGTCTACTACACCGAAGGCCTGAATGTTGGATACCGATGGTTCCAAACGAACGGCGTCAAGCCGCTGTTTCCGTTCGGCTTCGGGCTTTCGTACACGCAATTCGAATACTCGGACCTGCACGTAGTCCGCGCAACCTCATCCAGTCCGGCAAGGGCCACAGTACGGGTCAGCAACACCGGGAAACGAAGTGGTGGGGAGGTGGTGCAGCTTTACCTGGGGTTTCCGCACATTGCTGAAGGGGATGAGCCAGAGCGACAACTGAAGGGGTTCAAGAAGATCGAGCTGCAGACGGGTGAGTCCAAGCTTGTTTCCATTGAGCTCAATAGGCGGTCGTTCTCCTATTGGTCCGTTGCGGCGCACGATTGGAAGGTGCCTAGCGGGACCTTCCAGGTAATGGTGGGCTCCTCGTCTGAAGACATCCGGTTGCAGGCGGCCTACTGATCAGGCTTTGATAGCTGGAGTCGAAACGCCGGATCCCGGCGGATGGGCCCTTCCTGATTCCCTACACACCGGTTACTTGCAGCCATGCAGTCATATGCGTCTGAAAATAAAGGTGATCCACGTCAATACACGTGAAATCACATTTTGTTACTTGTGCTTTCTCCAGCCGGTATGTTTACCTGATGCAGATTGTAGATCCGCGCCTGGGTCCTGACAGGAGCGCCGATCAGTCCGGCTGCCTCTTATTTTGATCAGCTAATCCGCTCGCTTTACCAGAATGAGCAAGGCATAAGATGATAGACACGCGCGCACGAAACGGCCTTCTTACTCTGTTCTTGTTGTGGTGTGTAGCGGTTCCTTTGAAGTCTCAGGAGCGGCCTGTGCTCGGAGCGCAGGTATGGATTGAGCCGAGTCAGACCCCCGCCGAGATCGATCACTGGTTTGCGCTGCTGGAAAAGGCGAACATGCCTTTGGCTCGGGTCTTTCTGATGTGGAGCTATCTGGAGACCGCGCCGGAGCGATGGGATTATTCGTTGTATGATGCCGCCTTCCAATCCGCAGAGAAGCACCATGTGCGAATTGTGGCGACGCTCACTCCCAGCGGTTATCCGGCTTTCCGTGGCGGTGACGGGAATCAGGGTTCCGGGATTGTTCAAAGCGACGTAAACAAGCGAGCAGCTGCAACCTATATTGCCAACGTTGTCAACCGGTATAAGAGCAGCCAGGCGCTGGATACCTGGTTGTTGGTCAATGAGCCAGGACAGCCGCCGTCCCCAACGCCTGACGCTAACGCCGCGTTCCGGCAGTGGCTGGGCGCTCGATATGTAACAATAACGGCGTTGAATCTGGAATGGGGTAGCGCGTTTGAGAATTTTGGCGTTGTCCTACCTCCCAAACTGGGAGAGCATGGCTGGAACCCCAACGCAGAACTTGATTGGCGCAGCTTCTGGGTCACCTACCAGACGGCGGGACTTCAATGGATTGCAGATGAAGTTCATCGATCCGATCGAGTGCACCCATTACATTTGAATCCGGCGGGACTGGCGAACAATCTTGCTCATCTCTCATTCGACCTCCCGGCCTGGCGCAGCTTTCTGGACACGCTGGGCTGCTCCATTCACCCTGCATGGCACTTTGGATTGCTGCAGCGCGATCACTATGATCTGGGCGTCTCCTTTATCAACGACCTGGTGCGGGGCAGCATTGAGCCCAAACCCTACTGGGTGACCGAACTGCAGGGCGGTAACAATATTTATAGCGGCGTGAAGGCGATGGAGCCGACAGCCAACGACATCGCACAGTGGACTTGGACGAGCATCGGCGCCGGTGCCGACCGCGTTATTTACTGGCTACTCAATGCGCGGCGCAAGGGGGTAGAGGCAGGGGAGTGGTCCATGCTCGACTTTCAACAGCAACCGAGCGCGCGCTTAACGACGGCGTCAAAGATCGCCACGGAAATCTCGCAACGGGACGGGTTCTTTGCGCACGCAAAGCCTGTTCGGTCGAACGTCACTCTGCTACTCAGCCTGGACACCATGGAATTCGAAACTGTTTTCCACCAAGAAGCGGAATTGGGACGCTTGGAAGATCCGGCGCGCGGCTCGGATGCTCATATTCAAGAGGCGCTCGGATTTTACGAGGCGCTTTCCATGCTGGGTGGCCCACCTGACGTAAAGCTCATCAGCGATTACGACTGGACGTCCCACGCAGAAGGTCCACGCGTCGTTATTGTTCCAGATGCGCGTGTACTGAGTACGGTTGACCTGCAGCGATTGGGCACATTTGTAGAGCAGGGGAATTTCGTGCTCGTCTCCGGGTTGACCGGCTTTTACGGTCTTCATGGGGAAGCTCTGTCACTTTCAGGGTTTCCTTTGGCGGGACTTACGGGTGCATCGCTCAAGGAAGTGCACCTGACTTCGGAGATCCCTTACCTGGGGCTGGGCCAACCCCAAGTAAAACTGCCATCGCGCCTGTGGGTGAGTACCATCGGCCCGGGTTCCGCTGTGCCCATCGCTGAAGAAGGGCCGGAAGTCATCGCGACCATGCGGTCCACCACCAGAGAAGGAAAGGTCTTGTGGATTCCATCTCCAATTGGACTCGGTGCGTGGCTGACGAATGCTGGACCGCTTGCCAACTATCTGCAATCCGTCCTTCCTGCAGCGCACACCCCTGCGACGTTTCATTTTGTCCATGCACAGCGCCCCTGCATGCTGCGTGTGCTACAACATGAAGGCCACTTTCTGACAGTCGTCACCAATGGTACTGCAAAAGTCTCCGCGTGCGCGATTAGAATCCCGGCCCGCCTTACTGGGGAATCCTTGTGGGGACCACGGCCCAAACTCAAAGGCAGCGAAGCAGAGTTTGAACTCGAGGCAAGAGGGACGGCGGTGACGATGTGGCAATAAAGGATGCGGTGGAACTAACGAGTCGCCGTGGCTTTCTTACTTCATCTGCGCTGGCTGGTGCGGGATCGTTCCTGCATGTCTCGGCTGCAAGTCGTGCCCTCCAGATGACATTTGAAGATTCGGTTCCTGAAGCAAGACCGGCAATGGGAAGTCGGAAGTTCACCAGTCCTGCAATCGAAGAGTTTATGAACGACGTGTCCCGCCGCATAAGGACGCCGGCGCTGGCGCGATTGTTCCGCAACTGTTATCCAAACACGCTTGATACTACCGTTGATTATCAAACAGTCGACGGAGTTCCCGATACCTTTGTGGTGACCGGCGACATTCCTGCCATGTGGCTGCGTGACTCATCCGCGCAGATCTGGCCGTACCTGTCACTCGCGATGAAGGACCGGCGTCTGCTTGACATGATTGAAGGAGTCATCCGCAGGCAGACACGGTACATTCTCATTGATCCTTATGCCAACGCCTTCACGCGCGACGATTCCTCCCCCGCGCTGCCATGGACGAAGAAAGACCTGACCATGATGCTGCCCGGCGTGGGAGAGCGGAAGTATGAGCTGGACTCGCTCTGCTACCCCATTCGTCTCGCGCATGGCTTCTGGCGGCAAACCGGAGAAACGCGACCCTTTCAAGCAGAGTGGAAAATGGCGATGACCCTGGTGCTAGACACCATGAGAACGCAGCAACGCAAACATGGAACGGGACCGTACCACTTTCAGCGCGAATCGCTGTACACAAACGAGTTGCTGCCGAACGATGGCTATGGCAATCCGGTAAGCCCGTCAGGTCTCATCGCATCAGGCTTTCGCCCATCAGACGACGCATGCATATTCCCCTTCCTGGTTCCGTCGAACCTGCTTTCGGTAACTTCATTACGTCAGCTCGCGGAGATGGCCGACAAGGTGCTGCATGATCCCGCTATGGCGGAATCGGCAGGTAGCCTTGCTTCAGAGGTCGAAGCGGCCCTGCGCAGATACGCGATCGTCCAAACGCCTTCCGGCACCGTGTGGGCCTATGAGGTCGACGGCTTTGGAGGCCGGGTACTGATGGACGATGCCAACTCTCCGAGCCTGTTATCGCTGCCGTACCTGGGATGCTCTCCCGATTCCGCAATTTATGACCGCACGCGCAAGCTGATTTGGAGTTCCGAAAATCCCTGGTTCTTCCAAGGGGCGGCCGGCGAGGGCATCGGCAGTCCACATACAGGCCGGAGCAGAATCTGGCCCATGTCGCAGATCATCTTTGCACTTACCAGCAAGTCCGACATGGAGATTCGCCACTGTATCGCAATGCTCAGCCGGGCGAGCGCCGGTACAGGCTTCATTCATGAGAGCTTTGACAGCAATCATCCGGACAAGTTTTCGCGCGAGTGGTTCGCCTGGGCGAATAGTCTGTTTGGCGAACTCGTCGCATCCCTCGCTATTTCCAGACCTGCCTTGCTGGACAGGTGAACGCCACCGTGCTGCCGGATAAGCAAAACAGACCCTGAGTGTTTTGCGCTCCCATGGCCAGCTGTGCAGCAGAAATGGTAGCCGCCTCCTGAAATCTTTGCTCCGCCGGGTGACCAACACCAGGCAAGTCGAATCATCTGTTCGCATCCCCATGCGCGCTCGCCCCGAGGTTGCGATTTGGTCGCGAGGCGCAAAGCTCTTTTGCCCATGATCTGCTGCAGACGTTCAGCTCATGAGTCGCCGCCGCGCATCCTTCTTCTTCTGCCTCGGAACAACCTTCGCTATGCTCCCGCTACCCTGTCCCTGTTCCGACCGGTTGACACAGCGGACCCGCTGCAATGGCGGGAAACGGGGGATTTCACGTAAAGCGACGTGCAACCACACTTTATGACTTGTGAGGTCTTATCTCACCAAGGCAGTATCCGGTGCGAAGTGGGGTCACCCATTTGCGCGTCGCGAATTTTGGGGTCACCTCAGGAGGCTGTACAGAATGTTCCATGGCAATCTTATAAAAGCGTTCCGAAAATCGAGTCTTCGCTTTGTGCTCGGCTCCGCCACCCTGTTGTGTGCTCCATCTGCCCTCCAGGCTCAGGTAACGACAGCTTCAATCTCCGGCACGGTGGTAGATACCACGGGAGCGCTGATTCCGCATGCCAAGGTTGTGATCACGAACATGGCCACAGGCGCTGCGAGACCGTCACGAAGCAACGAGCAGGGTGTGTTCTCGTTTTCGGCCGTCCCAAGCGGCGACTACAACGTAACGATATCGGCTCCGGGTTTCAATCAGCTGACGGAGACGAACATACACCTGGATCCTCAGGACCAGCGGGTTCTGCGCGACCTAAGGCTCGGGGCAGGAGCTGACGTCAACGTGACCGTAGAGTCGGACCAGGCTGGGATTAATCAGGACTCCGGCGAACTCAGCGCGCTGATCTCCGCCGAGGACATCAAGCACATCGCGATTGAGGGCCGCGATGTCACGGAGCTCCTGAAGACGCTCCCGGGTTTTACCCCAGGCAACGGAAACGGCAACGTAGCGAATACTATCTACGATCCATCGCAAGTCAGCGTAAGCGGGGCGCTTGGCAGCTACCACGGCAACGGCACGCCTTTGAACGGAGTCGCGCTGCTGTCCGATGGCGCCGACATCACGGACCCGGGCAACTTCGGCTCCGCCATCCAGGCGGTGAACTACGACCAAGTAGCGGAGGTGAAGGTTCAGACCTCCAGCATGACGGCGGATACCGCACATGGCCCTATCGTCATCAACGCTGTGGGGAGATCCGGAGGCAACACGTTCCACGGTTCGCTCTACACTTATGCCCGTACGACGCAGCTTAACTCCACAGACTGGTTTGCGAAGTTTACGCATCAGCTCAAACCGCCAGATCGTCAGATTTATCCCGGGGGAACGCTTGGCGGCCCAGTGCTGATTCCCGGCACAAGCTTCAACCGCAATCGGAAATTGACCTTCTGGGTAGGCGGGGAAGACTATGCACAGAAGAACTCCTACGCTTATGGCAGTGCCAGCAATGCGTTGCTCACCGCGCTGGTCCCAACCGCCGGCATGAGGAACGGGGACTTCAGCGCCACACAGATCCAGCAGTACCTCGGCAATCACTACCACTCGGCAGGCAACTGTGACTCCGCCTACAGCCATCTCTGCCCGGTGCCCGTGACCGGGGTGGACGGCTTACCGCTAACGAACGGACAGATCACCCTCGATCCGGGATCGAAGGCGCTTCTCAATTTGCTTCCCCTGCCTAATGTCCCCACGGGGTCGACCGCCTATAACTGGATCACGACGAACCTGATCGATAACGATCTGTGGCAGGCTCGCGGACGGCTCGATTACGGGATTGGCAAGACTAATATGTTCCTGGTCTACAACACTCAGCGCGGATTGCAGGGGAACCCCCAGGTGCCGTACTACTCACCGCGTTCAACGCTGGGCGGTGTCAATACTCCCGGAGGAGGAGAGAATTATACTCATGACTCCCAACTCGGCTCCCTCAACATAAGCACCATCATCTCACCAACCTTAACCAATGAGTTCTACGGAGCGATCTCATTCCTGGGCGTGGCGTTCACGAACAAAACACCCAGCGCGTTGAATACAACTGCGCTCGGCTTTCCGTACGCAGGTGCCTACAATAACGGCAGTCAGACCGTGCCGCAATTGCTTGGCTACGGCGGAGCGCTCGGCCTGCCCCTAGCGCTGTGGCAAGACACATATGAGAAGGGGATTTTCACCAACAAGCTCGTACGCACGGGCGGCGACAACCTAACCAAGCAGTGGGGAACGCACACCGCTCGCATCGGTTTTTACGGACAGATGGACAGCAACAACGGCCTGCAATCGTATATTCCCACCAACGGGAGCGTCGCCCTCTACTACTACGGGGAGACCTATCAGCCTGTTAACCCCGTCTCGAACTTGCCGGTTGGTCCCCTCATTCACGATACTGGTGCGGTAAACAGCGGCAGCGGTGGAAATTACCTGGCCAACTTTGCAGAAGGCAACCTCGCCCAGTACATCCAGACCAACATTAATCCCCCCGTCAACCTTTATTTTTGGAATATTTCCGGCTATGCGCAGGATCACTGGCGCATCAAACAGAACTTTTCCATCGATTTCGGCATCCGCTTCGAGCACATCACCCCATGGAGCGACGCGCACAATATCGGCGTGCCGGTGTTTAGCGACAGCGCCTACCACAGCGACGCTGCGGGCTCCCCTTTGCCCGGCTTTCTGTGGCATGCGATCGACCCCACCGTTCCGCTTTCCGGCGCTGCAACGCGCTGGGCTTTCGTAGAGCCTCGTGTCGGGTTCGCGTGGGATCCTTACAAAAAGGGCGAAACCATTGTTCGCGGGGGATTTGGCATTTACACGGCCCACGACAGCTATAACGATGCGTCTCTGGGCGTAGCCACCGCCCAAGGTCAGAAGAGTCTGTCACCCGTAAACACGACCTTTGCGGCAATTAGTCAGACCAATGCTCCCGTCAATTCGGGCACGGTAAGCGCCAGCAAGCTCTTTGGCTACTCGCAAGGCGACGATAAGATGCCACAGGTATATACCTGGAATCTGTCTGTGGTGCAGAAAATGCCGCTGAAGAGCACTACAGAGATCGCCTACGTCGGCAACTACTCCAACAATCTACTGAACAACGGTGGAACTGGCTCCGTCAATATAGACGACATCAACGCGCTGCCGGTGAACGCACTCTATAGCCGTGGTCCCTACAATTACGGCGACTACACGGCGGTCGCGGGGTTGCAGGCGGCTCAGATCAACGCGTATAGGAAATACCCCACCTACCAGAACCTACTGATTGCCCAGCATGTGAATTACGCGAATTACCACGCTCTACAGGTTTCCTGGACCAGGCGCACGGGCCATGTACTGTTCAGCGCTAATTACACGTTCTCGAAGGCACTCGGGATCCTTGGAAGCGATGGCGGCAACGGAAACCCGACTAACCCGTTCAATCAGCGCGACAACTACCAGCCTGAATCATTCGACCGTACACACATTTTCAATATCCGCTACAGTTTGCAGGCCGGGCGGCACTTCCACGCCTTCACTGGGGCGGTTGTCAATGATTGGGAGTTGGCTGGGATCACGAATTTGCTCAGTGGATCCGACCTTGTGACGACGGGCAGCCCGAGCTTCGGCTTTGGCGGTTCATCTAACGGGCTTTCCTTGTCACCAACATCGTTTCTGGGAACTCCCGACGTGATGCTGATGCCGCGGGTTACCTGCGACCCAAGCTCGAATCTGAAGCCTCACCAGTATGTCAATGGCACATGCTTCGCGGCGCCGCTGACGCTTGGAACCAACGGAAGCTATCGGCTTCCCTACCTACACGGACCCGCCTACATGACAAATGATCTATCGGTCAGCCGAACGGTGAAGGTGCATGACAAGCAGGATTTGCAACTTCGGCTCGCCGCGTTCAATTACCTCAATCACGCCGTGAACAGCTTCAACAGTACATACCCGACGGAGACCACGTTGAGTTTTGTGCGGACGGGAGGTGTAGGCAGTCCCGCATCAGCCGCATCTCTCGGAAGCTTGAACAATGTAAACCTCGACTTTGGCTCCGCACCGTATAAGTCCGGACGGCGCATCCTCGAGCTCTCCATCAAGTACACCTACTAAGGCAATGGAAACACAAGAGGATAGGACCATGAACTTCAAGTTTTCCCATCTCGCGCTGATTGCTGCTCTTTGTGTTCTCGGGTTGAGCGGCTGTGCCTCCGGCATCCTGACTCCGGAGGCAGCGGGTCCCGCAACCGCTGGCACCACCTTTTACGTCAGTGGAGCCGGCAATGACACTTCGGATGGCCTGTCCACGGGAACCGCGTTTCGGACCCTGCAGCGCGCCGCCAATGTTGTAGGACCAGGCATGACGGTGCTCGTCATGAATGGCACTTACTCAAACAGCATTGCATCTTCTCCCGTTGTGACGATCAGTGTGTCGGGAACGCCTAACAACTGGATCAAGTTCAACGGGTATCCGGGGGCGACGCCCGTGATTTCATTTACCGGCTATAACGGCGTGCAGTTCGACAGTGCCGCTTCCTATGTCGAATTGAAGGGACTGACGATCATCGGGAACAACCAGAATGTCACTCTCGCGCAGGCACTGCAGTATGCCTCGCAAGCTGCCAAATACCCAGAGTTCAATGGTAATTGCGTAGGAATTGTGGGTGGGAGCGGTGTGACAACCGCGGGTCCGCACCACATCAATATTTTGAACAACGTCATCCATGATTGCGGCGGAGCGGGAGTCGCAACTGTGAGTGCCGACTACATCACCATCTCGGGCAACACCATCTATAACACATCCTGGTATACGGCTTATGGAACGAGTGCAATTTCCAACCTCACGGACTGGGATTCCAACCCTGCCGACGTTGCCACTCCATACAAAATGATCATCACGAACAATCTCCTGTACAACAATCAGGAATATGTTCCCTGGCAGCAGAATCAGCCTGCCCCTGCTATCACTGATGGCGAGGCGATCATCATCGATACGAACCAGAATAATCGAACGGGCAACTCGCAGATTGCCTACACCGGAAGAACCCTGATCGCTAACAATGTCATATATAACGATGGAAGTGCGGCGGTTGAGGCTTTTCACTCCAGCCATATCGACGTCGTGAACAACTCCACCTATGGCAATGTACTCTCCCCTGCGGAGAGCGGTCGTGGAGAGGTAAACATCAACTTCGTCGACGATGTGAATGTGATTAACAACGTGATGTACAGTTCTGTTGGCCAGAACCCCATCGTCGTAAGCAATGGCTGTACTACCCACTGCACGATAGACTACAACGTCTACTACGGGGGAAGCACAAAGCTCTCGGGTGCTGTATCCGGGCCTCACGACCTGGTCGTAAATCCTCTTTTTGCCACTCCAATCGCAACCACTCCTACGGGCGTCAGCCTCAAGCTTCTCCCAGGCAGTCCTGCCCTCGGAAGTGGCACGTCGTACCTTGCACCCACAACGGACATCAACGGGACCCCCCGGCCGTCCTCGGCAGGGTACACGCGTGGAGCCTACTCGCAATAATCGTCATCTTTTCTCAAATCGCCGGCGGATGATCGCCGTTTACAAGTTTGTTGCAGTCCGTTCGGAGTGTGTCATGAAGAAGCTGATCGAAATTGTTAGTAAGTGCGCGTCAGGCGGAAGCCTCCGGCGCTTACAGGTGGTCTTGTTAGCAGGAGCCGCGGCGGCCCTGTCGGTTCCTTTAGGTGCGCAAGTTCCGGCGGCGCTATTCTCAACATCATCTGGGACCTTGGCCCACGTTTCTTCGACGTTTGGTAGCACAGATACCAGCGGCACCCTGGGACGAGTAAGTGTTAATAGTCGCGGGGATGTGTTTTATCTTGACACACCAGGGACTAACATCAAGAATTTCCTGGTTGAGATACCGGTGGGCACGACTACACCAGTGCTGGTGATGTCCAACGTCGCCGGATACTCCTATGGAGTGTATGTTGACCCACAGAATAATCTCTGGGTCGCAGATGGCAGCGGCAAGCCGGAGTTCATCCCATTTGTGAATGGGACGTATTCCACTGGGATTGACGCTTCGACGCTGAGCGCAACGCAGTGCACCAATCCCGTTCTGGCGAATACCAAGCCGTGCTACTATAGGATTTCTACTCCCACGCTGGGTTACTACGCTCAGGCGAACGACTTTGCGCTGGACGGTGCCGGAAATGTGTACATCGTAGACAGGAACGATGGCATCACCGGTGGCGCTCACAAGCGCATCGTTCAGTTCAATCCCGCCGGCGTCACGACGATTCTCGTTGACAATCTCGCTCCGACTACAAGCTACTCCCAAATTGCGGTCACCGCAGGCGGCGATATCTACTATGTTGACGGAACGAGCGCAACGGTACAGTTTTATCCTGCCGGTTCGGCGGTGGCTTCCACCATTGGTGTCGGCCTCGTAAGGCCTACGGGCGTTTCGATCGACGCAGGCGGAAGCCTCTACATCACGGATACCGGCGCCGGCAAGATCGTCGTGATTCCGAACGCGGGCGGTACCTTATCCTCCGCATACCAGTACTCCATTGCGGCGGTGCCTGCAGCTTATGATGTGGGCGTGGATTCGCTTGGAAACATCTACTATGGGGGCAACAACAATGGGCAGCTGCTCAACCGCCTTAGTGTCAATCGCGCCAGTCTGGGTTCGGTCAACGTTGGCGCTTCGGCGGCGGCGCAGACCCTGAATCTCCTATTCAACACAGCAACAACTTTTGGGAGTTTCGTTCCGTTTGCCAGCGGCACGAGCGCCGGCTTCACCGTGGGGGCAACCACATGTGTTGCGGGCCGTCTGTATGCCGTTGGCTCGTCCTGCACCGTCGCCGTGGGCTACACGGCCACCGCCGCAGGGCCGCAGGGTGGTGCACTTTCCGCTTACGATTCCAGCAGCAATCTTCTGGCACAGGTGAACCTTTCTGGCTTCGGTCAAGGCCCGTTGGGCAATGTCGATCCAGGCACCAACTCCAGCATCGGCACCTCGTGGAAGAATCCTGTAGGCATCGCTCTGGATGGTGCTGGAAATAACTATGTACTCGACAGCAGCACCGGCTCGATCGTCAAGAACGGCCAGGCGGCACCGGTCGTGACGGGCTTGGCTGCTGCGTCGGCTATCGCCGCTGACGGCGCTGGCAATCTATACGTTGCGACGAATAATAATGTCGTGAAGTTTCCATTGACAGGAACGGCTTACGGATCTCCGCTCACGCTCTTGACCGGACTCAGCGGCCCAGCGGGCCTTGCGCTCGACACCGCAGGCCATCTCTATGTAGCGGATAGCGGGCACAACCGCGTGCTGCAGTTGGCACCCTCCGCCGCTCAGGCGCTTGGCGGCTTGATAACGTCAGTCGGAAGCGGTTTCGCGGCACCTTCGGCCCTCGCGACCGACAACCGAGGCAACATCTTTATCGCCGATAGTGGCAGCAATCGCGTCTATCAGGTGACGCTTTCCACTGGCAACCAGACCACTCTGCTCATCGGGTTGACCAACGCTTCAGGTCTGGCGGTTGATGCGGGCGGCTCTCTCTTTGTTGCCGATAGCGGAAAGCAAACCATTACGCGCTTGCCCGCTATCGCGGGCGTGTTGAGTGTCGCGCAGGCTACCACACTGGGGTCCATTGTCGCCACGCCCTCGGCTCTTGCCGCCGATCCTTCCGGAAATATCTACGCGACCGACGTTACGGCGGGCAGGGTAGCCGTAATGACGAGGAGCTCTGGAAACCTGAATTTCGGTTCAGTGATCGCTGGTCAGACGAGTTCACCTTTGACGGCAACCCTGTCGAACGCGGGCACGATCCCGTTGCAGCTTGGCACTCCCTTCTACAATGCTCCGGCGGGAACGGGAGGCTTTAGCGTTCAGCAGTCGACCACCTGCGTGGACGGCGCCACGCTTGCACCTGCCAGCACCTGCAACATTACAGCCGTCTTCAAGCCTTCCGCTAGCGGTGCGCAAACCGCCAGCCTTGCCATATCAACCAACGGTCCCGCGACGACCGTGGGACTGCAGGGCCTGGGCGTGGCACAGCCGTTGGCCACCATCTCCGGCTCCACTTCGCTCGTTTACGGAACGACACCTTCATACACCGTCGCCTCCATGGTAGATGGAACCTACACCATCGCCATCACCGGTACGATGACGGCGACGGCATCGGTCTCGGTAACCGGAGGGACGGGAGCCTTTTCATTGCCTCTCCTCAATGTAGGCGCCTATACCTTGTCCATTACGGTCAACGGAACGGTTGGGAACCTTGCGGTCGTCGTCACCAAAGCGCCGCTGACCGTCACCGCAAGTAACGCGACGCGTGCCTTTGGTCTCCCCAACCCTGCCTTTACGGGCATGGTCAGCGGTGCTGTCAACGGTGACCAGTTCGTTGTTGGAGGGTCCAGCATAGCGGGAGCATCCAGCCCGGTAGGGAGTTACTTCATTATTCCCTCCGTCACAGGGACCGCCCTCGCGAACTACACGGTCACCGCCGTCAACGGCACGTTGACGGTTACGCAAAGCGTGCCGTCTGTAAGCCTCACCGCATCAACTTACAGCGTTCCTACCGCTGGCAGCGTCGCGTTTACAGCCATCGTTTCCAGTCCTACGGCAACGGCTCCAACCGGGAATGTGCAGTTCTACAGCGGAACCTCTCTGCTAGGGACGGTGCAGTTAGCCGGCGGCTCCGCCTCCTTTGGCTACCTTGCTCCGCCCAACGGGCTGTACAGCATCAGCGCGATCTACGTTGGAGATGTCAACTTCTCGAAGTCTACGTCGCCTGCGATCGCCGTCTCGGTAGGCCCCCCCGGCTTCACGTTCGCTGTGTCGCCCTTAGGCTTGACCATCAAGCAGGGTCAGACCGGTACCGCTACGTTGACGCTCACCCCGTACGGCGGCTTCAACCAGCCTGTAGTGTTCTCCTGCGCGGGGCTTCCGGCCGGAGCGAGCTGTTCGTTCACACCCTCATCCGTAACGCCGTCCGGTGCTGTGATAACGTCGCAGGTGACGATTGCAACTGCGGGTGCATCCGCCGCGCTCAGCACCTCGCCAATGCCTTGGCAGAAGACGGGAAACACCATCCTGTGGGCGATGCTGTTGACCGGCATGCTGGCACGCCGGCGCAAGGCACTCTCCCGGGGTTTAGGCAGTCTGCTGTTGCTGCTCGTCCTGGCTGTTTCCGGAACGCTCGGCTGCGGCTCCAACTCATCGGCCCTGGCACCCACCCCCGTGGGTCAATACACCGCAACCGTCATGGCATATAGCAGCACCAGCGTTCAGCAACAGAGCGGTGTCGTGTCCATTACCATCACCCAATAGGCTGACGCCGGACGCGTCGCGCAGCAGCATCGCGCAATGCGTCCGGCTTCTTTAGCCAACGCGCTACGTTCCTCCGCCATGCCTTTTACCCATTGAGAAAGGGATTATGCGTTCCATCGCCGCCTGCTGCATCACCGCGTTTTTTCTGCTTAGCCTCTCTGGACGATCCGCTCTAGGCCAGGCTAATCTGGCCGCCCCTTTGCCTGTGTATCCCCATTCGGACTACCACGATGCAGTTCGAGACACTCGCCTGACGGGCAGAGCCTTCCGAACCGAAGGCTCTGGATTGGCCACCACCTACGCCATCGGAGTGAGGCCAAAACATGGAACACTGACGCTTGCCGAGGCCCAGCAGGGAAGCTGGAGCTACACTCCGGAAGCAGGCTTCATCGGCCAGGATGAGTTTCGGCTGGACCCTGTCTCCGGTCAGAACCCTGGCCCGACACGCGTGGTGATCAACCTCACCCCGCCCGTTTCGAGGAAGTCGTACTACGTCGAGGCCGGAACCGGGATCGATACAAATCCCGGAACCAAGGCCAAACCCTTTGCCTCAATTCAAGCGGCTGAGAACGTGACGTGCCCAGGCGACATCGTCTTCATTCGAAGCGGCACTTACCTGGATACTTCGAATGAAGGTGTTGTGACGATCTCGCGATCCGGCCTGCCAGGCGCGATGATCACCTACAAGGCCTACCCCGGTGAGCGCCCTGTACTGCACGCCGTCAAGGCTTGGAACCATGTGCTGATTACAGCGTCCTACATTCGCGTTGAAGGCCTTGAGATCGCAGGCAATGCTCGCAACGTGTCCCAGCCCGATGCGGAAAAGGTGGCGGATCGCTTTATTCAGGGCAGCCAATTTGAAAGCTACGGCCCAGAGACCAGCGCGTATCAGACCAACGGCATCAGCATCCGCGCAGTCAACCAGAAGCTTCGTCCGAGCCTCCGCCTTGCGCCCCGCCACATCGAAATCGTCAAGAACACTGTGTACGACGTGCAGGGTGGCGGGGTTTCAGCTATGGATGCGGACTACATTCTTTTCAAAGAGAACGTCATCCACGATACCTCGTACCGCGCCATGTATGCGACGAGCGGCATCAGCGTCCTCGGATCCCTCAATACAGATGAGATACACGACTACAAGATTATTATCCTCAGGAATCTGGTCTACCGAAATCGGACTGAGGTGAAATGGAACCATACCAAGGCCTTGTCGGACGGCAACGGGATCATCATCGACAGCAACCGCATCAAGGACGATCCTGCCACTGGCCCATTCCGCGGACGCATGCTTGTGGCCGACAACATCGTCTATGAAAATGGCGGGGCCGGCATCCAGGTATATAGCAGTGACGATGTGGATGTGCTAAATAATACCGTGGTTCACAACAGCCTGACTCCTGGACTGAATTACGGTCAGATCTGGGTTCACCAGGCGTCGCATGTGGCGGTAGAAAATAATATCTCGGTGGCCGGCGAAGGCGCCAAAAACAATGAAGCGTTCAAAGACACCGTCGGAGTCGTGTACGACTACAACCTTTATTTTGGCGGAAGGCGCCCAGAAATTCTGGGTGCGTCTGATCGTATCGCAGACCCAAAGTTCGTGGACGAAACGCAGCATGACTTCCGCTTGAGCGCTGACTCCCCAGCTCTCCATGCGGGCAATCTCAAATTTGCATTTGGAGAAGATTTCACTGGGCGCCCCCGCACAGGAGATGCGGCCATTGACCTCGGGGCGTTGATCCACTGATCCCTTCGAGATTAGCCCCGCTGACACAGACTGTACGTGGTGCGGCTTGAAAGCAGCGAACTAAGCTCAGTAGAGGCTTACAGAATGAAAAAGCAGGCCCTAGGAATGTTCAACGTCCTGAATCGACGAGACTTTCTCGAAAAAGGTGGTAAAGTCGCTGCTCTTGCTGCCCTGCTGCCCGGACAGGTTTTGCACGCTACCCATGTGAACCACGTGGATGAGCTGCTAAGCACCAGCCTGGTTGCGGAGCATCCACGTTTGCACTTCAGGCAGGAGCAATGGAACACGCTCCGCAAACGGGTCGCCACAGACGACGTGCTGCAGGATTGGTTTAGGAAGCTTCAGATATCAGCGCACAGTATGATGTCTGAGCCAGTAGCGGAATATAAGTTGATTGGCCCTCGTCTGCTCGCGCAAAGCCGTGCTGCATTGTTGCGTATAGAAACTCTTGGGGCGCTCTATAAGCTGGACGGCGACAAGGCCAAGGCGCTGCGGGCGCGCGCCGAACTGATGGCCATATGTTCCTTCCCGGGCTGGCACCCAGAACATTTTCTGGATACGGCAGAAATGACGAATGCCGCGGCCCTGGGGTACGACTGGCTCTATGAGGTGCTGTCCGAGCAAGACCGTGCGACAGTCCGCAACAGCATCATCGCCTACGGGCTGCGGCCCGGTCTGGACCAATATACAAAGCAGGTGTTCTGGACTTTGCCCCACGCAAACAACTGGGGACAGGTTTGCAATGGAGGGCTCACGATGGGCGCGCTCGCCATCCTGAATGATGGAATGCACGACGCAGGAGGGCTGGCACCTGAGCCGGAACAGATGCTGAGATTAACAACGGCCAATGTTCGCAATGCCCTTACAAACTATGCGCCCGACGGCGGTTGGCCGGAGGGGCCAAATTATTGGCTGTACGCGACCAGATACACCTGCGCGATGATCTCCGGGTTGGAAAGCGCCTTGGGTACTGACCTGGAACTCTCCAGAATGGAAGGTTTTTCCGATACCGGTACCTTCCGCATGGCCCTCATTGGGCCGACCGGAGAGTCGTTCAACTATGCCGACGGACCAGCTAAACTGGAACTTTCGCCGGAGATGTTCTGGCTTGCAAAACGGTTCAACAAGGCCATATACAACGTTAGTGAGAGCAAGCAGGTCGCAGCCTCTGAGCCGCTAATCTTTCATCTTTTATGGGGACCAGCTGAGGAAGAGCGCCGCGCGTATGCCGCCGCGGTGTACCCTCCACTGGACGTTCGCTACCGCAAGATCAATCTGGCCTGCCTCCGGACTTCCTGGACCCATCCCGACGCATTCTTCATTGGCATCAAGGGTGGAGATAACGCCGGCTCGCACGCTCATCTCGATCTCGGCTCGTTCGTCTTCGATGCGCTGGGTGTGCGTTGGGCCCTGGATCTCGGAGCAGATGACTATGCCTTGCCAGGGTACTTCAACTCGACCAAACGCTGGGACTACTATCGCCTGCGTACGGAAGGGCATAACACGCTCACATACGGCACAAACAACCAGCCGCTCGATGCCATCGCACCCTTGACGGAGTTTGCTTCCGCCCCTGCGCAGGGGTCCGCGGCTATTGACCTCACAAAGGCGTATCAGCCTGATCTTACCTTCGTGCGTCGTCTCGTTCACCTGCAGCGCACACCGCATGTGCGCTGCTCTATCCAGGATCACATCCGGTCAACGGGCGATCGTCAACTTCGCTGGAACATGCACACCAAGGCAAGTTTTCTTCTCGTCGAAGGAGGAGCAATTCTCGAGCAGAATGGCAAACGTCTCAAAGCGACGATTGAGTCCCCGCCCGGAGCGCGCTTTCAGGTGATCAGCGCCAGTGTTCCTCAACCCCAGGGTCAGCAGCCGGACGTCCACAACCTCATCATTGAGGTGAAAGCATCTCATGGCGACAATGAGGTTCGTGTCGTTTTCGAAGCTTGCTGAACACGGCTTTGACATCGCACATCATCCGTTGAAGCCTGTGCAAATGGCCCGGCGAGAAAGATGCCGGGCCTTTGTATGGTCACTGCTCGTATGCCCCGATGTCAGACTTCGACCCAACCGTTCTTGGGCCGCCGCCATAAGCAACAGATGGGATTGCAAAATTCTCACCTGCGTTGATGGCGGGGCTTCCTGGCGTCAGATGAAGGTCAACGCTCCATTTATCGGTTGTGCTGACCTTGACATATTGCGGAGAGGTCGTGATGTTCGACGTGTCGTTTTTGGGTTTCGACGAGCCGTCCACCAGGGTGTCAGTCTCATTATACAGGTCGTTGTTAAGGAACCAGCAGCCGCAGCCGGCCACTACGGTGGCCGTTAACTGCCCGGATCCTCCAGGTTAAAGAATGTTGTTATAAGCGTTCAAGCCAGTAATAGATCCCTTGATCTGAATCTCCCCATTTTTGTACTGGTTGCTTGGTGAAGGAAGGTTGTTGTTCGCATTGCCGTAAAGAGAGTTGTTGAAGATGTCAAAGTCGTTGGAATTTAGAATTTGCATTCCGGAGCTGCCATTGTTCCATATCAAGTTATCGGCAATCAATGTAGAACCGGCATAGTCCGCCATGTTTGGAGCTCCATCCGGCGCCCCCTTTGAGGTCTCGAACGTATCCATGATGATCCCTTCGCCATCCGTGATGATATAGGCGTTGTTCAGCTTGAACCCCCTGTACGGGACTTTCTCCTGTGTGTTGAATACCTTGTTCTGAGTCACCAGATTCCGATACCTTCCGGCAAACGTGTTATCGATCGGCATTCCCCCATTCTTATTGGAATCCCACATCCCCACAAAGTCGATTCCGCTCTACCCATACGTCGTATAAAAAGCGGAATCCCACACACCATTATAGGAAACGTTCACATAGTCGATTTCAATGACGGAGATGCCAGCCGCGCTGCACTCCTGTGCTGTGTTGCTCAATACCGAGATATGCGTCGGCCTTGCGTCGCTCGCCGTGTAACCCGTTCTCCTTCCATCCACCTGGATGCATGTCGAGTTGTACTGAGGGTAAGAGTCCGGATGTTCAATCGCAGCCTGGGAACACGGTGAAGTTCCGGAAGTAATCTCGATTCCGGGCTGACAACCTGCCGCGTCGAAGGCCGACTTCGAACTGGCACCGTTGCCCACCACATTGAATCCTTGGACGATGATGTAGGAGGGTACCGTCAAGGTCTTGCCGGGATTATTCGTGCCTGCATGTACCCAGATGCCGTTCAGGTTCACATCCGCAATCTGCAGCGTTACCTGGTTGCTCGAACCCAATGTTGAACCTGGTGCAGAGGTGAAAGTGATTGGCTTAGAGGGTTTGCCAGAACTGGTGATCTCGAGAATCGAAGTATTCTGGTAGGAATTGGTGTAAGGAGTGCTTCCGCCGATCGCGCAAACGACGTCCCGCCGCTGCAATGTTTGCAGCCTTGTTCAGCGTCTGGAACGCATCCGTCTGGGCTTTGCCGCCGTGGTAATCTCTTCCGTTTGCTGCGTCCCCCCAGATGGTGCACTGCTGCGTCGCCGCCGGTTTGAAGGTCGCGTATGCGAGGAGTAGCAAAGCTGATCCGAACAAAAGATGTGTCTTCTTCATACTGACTCTTGATTCGTTGTAGGGGCCGCTCAACTGCGCTACGGCGGCGATGGATTTTCCCTCTTGATCCCAGGCTTTAGTGCTTCGTCGGTTTCATGACCGATTCTCAGGCTCTCAGTTCACGTCGCGGAAGGTCACTAAATCGCAGCGCCGCCATACTCGGAGTGCTGCACAACCTATGGCAAGTTAGAAGTTGGTTCTGAACGTCGCTTTACGTGTAATCCTTTTCACAAGTACAACTTGCCTGTTGCTCCGTTAGAAACACTAGGATGAAGTATCGATTGAAATCCATCACGCAAAAAAAGGCTTCGGCACAAATGCGCCGAAGCCGCTCAGAAGAGCAATCTGAACAGAGGTTATTGAGGGCTTCTACCCAGGCTGCCGTTCTTGATTGCATTGGCGAGCGGCGCGTAGACGGGGGCTGCCGCACCCACAACCTCGGACACGACATATGTGATTGTCCCACTCGTCGACGGGTTGAGATAGGTTAGCCACAGGTTTCCGCTCTGATCGATTTCCATGTAGCGAGATTGCAGAGTGACGTCTGCCAAGCCCTTGCTTCCCGTCACGGGAGTGAAGTTTCCGCCGGAGTAATTCAGTCCAGAGACTGCAAACGTAGTGGTGGAGGTTGCCAGATCCGTAGACCAGAGAGTGTTGGCTCCGTCAGTCCGGGACTCCTGCGGGTTGTTAAGGCCGCCGGCTAAGTTCGCGGAGCAGACGGGCGTAATCGAGGTCGCCACCGACGTGGCATTCAGAGAAAAGTCACAGCCGAAGCCGAAGGTCCCTGCATAAGTTGTCAGCGCAATCAGTGCGTTATTGTTGCTATCGATTCCAACGCCGATCGGCACGCCTGGATTCCCGTTCAAAGTGGGAAAGGAGGTGAACTTCGTAGGGGTGCTGGGATAAGTATTGGTCGAAGTCCCCGTGCAGACAGCACCGCTGCCGGGCGTGCAGGGCACATAGGCAACGTATTGATTACCGGCCGTGCTGCTGGTTGCATTTCCCGTCAGCCACAAGTTCAGATTGCCATCCAACGCTAGGAAACTCGAGGTAGTCGTGGGCAGCGTAGTCACTAGCGTCGCGGTGGTCACCCCGGGCGTTATCTTGTAAACGTTCCCGTTTGACGAAGAAGCCAGGATGTTGCCGCCGCTGTCGCCGATCAGCTGCGCGGGGTTCCCAGGCACGGTAAACTTGGCGATCGTGCTGCTGCTTACGTACTCCGTTACCTGCGTATAGTACGCATCGCCCACAAAGATATGGTTATTCACGTCCAGCACCATCGACCGGGGATACTGAATGCTTGCCGCGGACGTGTTTAGGTACAGGCCTATCGGCGTGCCGATCGGGGAAAATTCCACCACGCTATTGTTATAAGGAGCGGTACTCCCACCCGCGCCCGCATAGTTCAAAATATAGATATTGCCGGCCGAGTCGACCTGCACTCCCGACGGTCCGTACAGAAAGTATGCTGGAGAACCTGTCGGATCTACAAGTGTGCTACTGGTAAAGCTCAGTCCAAGCTGCCAGTCTGCCGGCGGAGCGGTCAGGCTCGGCTGGAACGGCGGATTTGAAGACGAGAGTGAGTATGGTGGAGCCGAAGCCGAGCCCACATTGCCGGAGTTGATCGCCATATCCAGTGCGGCCTGAATTGTGTCGGCGGGCAAGCTCGCCTGGCTGGCCGGCTTGACGGACGTGAAGAGGGTCGAACAGATGGAAGAGTTTGCGCTGCCCGCATCATTCGAGTTCACGCAAGACGCAAGAATGTTGGCCAGCGTTGCAATTTTCGCGTAAGGCGGTGTGACCACCATTGTGGTCGATGTACCGTTGATGGTAGCGCTGCGGGAGTAGCTCTGTGGAATGGTAGGTGCCGATGTGGCTGGCGCCAGATTGTTAACCGTAAGAAAAGCGTTAGTCAGGCCAACGACGTTGGAAGCCGGTGCTCCGATGTTCAAGGGCAGGCCGCCTGCCATCACAGTGGCTAGTCCCGATGTCCCATAGGTCACCTTTGCAAACTGCTGCAATGCGAAGATTGTCGCGACTGTTGTGGCTTCGTTGATGACAATGAACGGCGTAGCCTGAACCACGGTGCAATCTCCCAGCGCTGCGGCCAGACCGTTCGCGGAGTTCGGGCCCCCGCCTGGATCTCCCCCATATGCCGTGATGTAGAGCTGGTCGCCGGCACCACACGTATAACCTCCGGTCAGGTTGAAGTTACCGGCGGCGTCAGTTTGGGTGCTGTAGAGCGACACCGCGCCCTGGCCGTAACTCGTGGTCTTGCCAGCCTTCCATAACGTGACGACAGCGCCCGATACTGGCTGTTGCCCACCCATTGCACGGCCGGCCTGGTGGGCGGTCGCCACCACCTGCACAGAAGACGCGGGAATGCCCATACTGCACCCAGAAGCAACAAGACTGATGGCGAGGGCAATAGAACAGGAAGAGATATTGCTGACGCTGTATAGATGACGCATGGCGCTCCTTGATTAAGCCTTAAACCCGCATGGGGCGGTGAAATCCTGAATTGTTGCGAACTGTACGGTATCAAGAGTGAGATCACACGCGCATTTATTCCACGATGATTTGTACCCATCCATTCATCAATACTGTGAGTGCCACGGGCAAGTCAGAAATTGTTGAAGAACGTATCTTTACGTGAAGCATTCTGCGAATACATTCACTTGGAGCCTCTCGTTGTTCTGGTGGCGTGCCTGAGCAGTCCGCCAAGATCAAGGGCACACTTTCTCACACTTGCACGGGGGAACGCCTCCTCTAAGCAAGTCGGTAGGTGCGGCGTGCATTTGCAAACTCAAATTTTGCAGGCTGAAGGTAAATCCGTTGGGGGGTTTAGTACAGAGTCGTCGTTGTTGCCAACGGCAGTGTGGCTACGCTTGAGCCAACCTCAACTTTGTAGGGCCCCGGAACGACATGCCAGTTCTGCCCCTTCGCCTCGAAAGTAGAGAGCACCCTTCGGTCTATTGTGAGGACGATTCGCTTTGATTGACCAGGATCGAGCTGCACCCTCGTCCATGCGACCAAGTGGTGAAATGGCTCACCAGCCTCCTTTGGCGGTGTTGCATATATCTGAGCGATTTCGACTCCGCTACGCTGACCGGTGTTGCGCAGGTAAAAACTTACCTGATCGCCTGAGACGTGAAGGTCGGAGTAGGCGAAGGTGGTATAGCTCAGACCATACCCGAAGCTGAAAAGGGGTTCTTTATGCTTCACCTCAAACCACTTATACCCGACCTGCAGGCCTTCGTCGTAGTTGACGAAGTAGCCCGAGGAGGCGTGGGAGTCGTCACTGACAGCCGCGCTTCCTTGTCCTTGATCCTCCGCAGGCAGGGCGGAAATGGCGGTACGAGGCAGATCGATTTCACTACGGGGGAAGGTCATGGGGAGCTTTCCGCTAGGGTTGACATCTCCTGCAAGCACACGGACCAACGCCCGGTGTCCGCTGCTGCCAGCGTACCAGGCCTCTACCACCCCACCCACCCGATCCAGCCACGGCATGGTGACGGCCGAGCCACTTTCTAATACCACCACGGTGCGCGGATTGGCAGAAGCAACGTCTTCAATCAACTGGTCCTGGCCGTCCGGCAGAGCAAGGCTGGGTAGATCCAACCCTTCTGAAGACCACTGCGTTGCGAAGACCAAGACAACGTCCGCTCCTTTGGCAAGCGCCCGCGCCGCAGGGCGATCGTCGCCTGAGGCAAAGTCGATTGTGGCTCCGGGAAACCTCCCCCGCAAGGCTTTCAGTGGCGAGGTAGGAAACCAGATATGCGCTTGCCATCCTTGGTCTCCTTCGCCCGGTGGAAAAATTGCGCTGCCAACGGGTGGATCGACCTGAGCCGATCCTCCCCCTGAAATCATGCCCACGTCTGCGTGCCCGCCGATCACGGCGATGCGGCGGATCTTTTGTGCCTGCAACGGCAAAATGTCGTGTCTATTTCGCAGCAAGACGATACTCGCCTCTTCCTGGGATTGTGCGACAAGCAGGCCTTTCTCTGGATCCACGACACTCTTTTGCAAGGGATAATCGAGGAGGCCAGCAGCGAACTCAGCGTAAAGAATGCGTCGCGCGTGATCATCAATTTCGGCAAGGGGTACACGGCCGTCTGCCACTGCCTGTTCCAGCTTTTCTCCAAAGTAAGCGGCCATTGGCTGCTCCTGATCCAGCCCCGCTCTGCTTGCCTTAACAGTGCTATGGGTACCGCCCCAGTCGGAGATCACGAAGCCTGGAAAGTGCCAGTCACGCTTGAGAACATCTTTTAGAAGATATTCGTTTTCACAAGCGTAATCGGCGTTGACACGGTTGTAGGAACACATAACTGCCCCGGGGTGAGCCAGATCCAGTGCGATGTGAAAAGCGAGTAGGTCAGTTTCTTGCATGGCACGCTGTGTTATCTTCACGTCCACGATGTTGCGTCCGGTCTCCTGGTCGTTCAGCGCGAAGTGCTTGATGTGGCCAATAACATGTTGGGCCTGCTCGCAACGCATGACATTTCCGGCGAGTATCCCCGCGAGCAGCGGATCTTCTCCAAGGTACTCGAAGGTGCGCCCGTTTCTGGGATCTCTAGTGAGATTGACTCCCCCACCAAGGCTCATGTTGTAGCCCTGGGCTCTGAGCTCCCGTCCGATCAAGGTGCCGTAGTCACAGGCACCTTCAGTGCTCCAGGCGGCGGCGGACGCAAGGTTGGATGGCAGAGCGGTAGAGTAGCGGCCGTTTTGAGCACTGCTGCGTACTCCGTAGGCGGCGTCAGAGAGGTAGAGTCGCGGGATGCCTAGACGCGGCACCCCCTCTACCATGCCGGCACCGCCGTTGCTCTGCGGAGTCAGAGGCATTTGCCATTGTGGAGCGTACATCATTCCATTGCCATGAAGTAAGCCAGTCTTCTCCTGCAGCGTCATCTGTTTAAGGACGAGCTCAGCGCGCTTGGCCGGCGGCAGGGTTTTATCCATCCAGGGTGAAGCAGGCGGGGTCACCTGAGCCGAGGAGATGCCGGCAAAGGACAAAGCAAGAACCGAAAAGCAGCCTGAAAGGGAAGTTGAATACGGGTGGCGCAAAGAAACTCCTGATCTGCGTTTGCGAACGTCTGCGGGTGGCAACGCGTGCTTGTAGAAGGCCGGGTCAAACCTCAAGGTAGATCAAAAGATCAACGGCCCTAGCCGAGCCCGCCTAGGCTGCTGCGCCCCTAGCAGGCGGTCGTAAGAGATTCGACAGCCCTGTCGCGAACGGCACGGTTCGAAAACACCGCAGGCGCGACGAAGGTGCCTAGCGAGAGTCGGACGATTTCTGATGCATGCGAGCCAGTGTGCGGCCGCCGGGCTTCGCGTCGTTCAACAAGTTTGAAGCTAAGCTGGCGGTAGCGATACGCACAAGTGTACGTTTGTGCCTGAACGTTACTTAACGTAGTAGTCATGGCAAGAGGAGCTAGTGGGAGTGGGATCTGGCAGGAGCTTGCCTGAGACGCAGCTGGGCAATCTCAGCAGCGGCAAGCAAAAAGGCTCCCGAGCCGAAACTGTAGCTCGCAGACGCCGGGTAGGCGCCGGGAGCTGCTCCCACCGGCTGTACCCCTCCGACACGTCCATCCGCATAAACCTGACCAACAAGTCCGGCCCAGCCTTTCCGCAGGACCGGTTCGTAGAGAGATCTTGAAAGTAAATGCTGGCGAACACCCGACGCGATTGCATACAAATAGAACGAAGATCCAGAAGTCTCAGGCAGCGGATAGGCACCGGGATCTAGCAGACCTGGACGCCACAGCCCATCGTTAGACTGAAGCGAAGCGATTCTCCTGACCATATCTTTCAACTTGTTTTCGTAAAACGGGCGGGACGGATCGTTACGCGGTAAAGTCTCCAAGATGCGAACGAGACCGGCCACCACCCAACCGTTGCCGCGCGACCAGAATATCTTTGAGCCATTCGCCTCGCGCTTGTCAACATACGTGTTGTCGCGGAAGAACAGCTTCTCCTGATCGTCCCAAAGAACCGTGTTGGTGATCGCCCACTCTCTCATTGCATAGGCCCTGTAACCAGGATCTCCCGTGACCTTGGTCAAATCCGTCCATGCGGGAGGCGACATGAACAGGGCGTCGCACCACCACCAGACCGGAGCACCTTCCGTATCTGGAAGCCTGATGAGCTTATCGAACTCCGCGCGCAACGCGCGGATGCGTACCTCGTCGTGTCGTTCATGAAAGAGCGCCAGATAAACCTGCCCGATCGCCTGATCGTCGGCGAATGCTGGCTGAGACCCGAGCTTCCAATCGAAAGTCTCCGCGTGTTGCAGCACCTCATCGTGATAAGCGCTGACACCCAGGACCCGCGATGCGGCAAGTAGTCCAAGATAAAGCGGTACCATCGTCCAATCCCGGCTTGGGGTGGCGCGTGTTCGACGCAGCTCCCGGTCAGCCACCAGCCGCAGAACTTTCTCCACACTGTAGGGCCTTGGATCACGGAGTAGTGTTGTCCGTGGACCCGGATCTGCCGGTGCATCACCGATCGCGGTTGGCGAGGTTGGTGCGGGCAAACTAACTTGCTGGGCGGTTGATGCAGTATAAAATCCAAGTACGACGAAGAGTGCAATCCACGAGAAGTTGCTCATCCTGTACTCCCAGTACTTTTAGAAGCTTTGTTCGGCAAGCGACCTACGGAAGCGCGGATACTTCAAGCACTTCGACCGTCGATTCGCCCGCAAATGTAACCCGAACACCCTGCGCCCACATGGCGGTGGTGAATACTCCAAGTTCCACGCCCGTAATAACCGACCTTGCTTTGAAACGGCCAGGCGGGATCAGCTGCAGGCACACGTCTATTTGCTCGATTTTGGAGTGGTTGCGAAACAAGACGATGATGCCCTCGCCTGTTCTTGCCAAGCGCGCGAATCCGTCCCACCGATCCGCAGTCGTCTGATTCCAGCTGCCCAGCGGAAAGAAGCTTTCGCTAATCCGTACTCGGTGCCGCAACGCTTTGAACCATGCGATCTTACTCTTTAGCCACAGACGGTCTGTACTACTCAGCTTACGAAGGTCACCTAGCAGAAGTGGCGCGGAGCCGATCGCTGTTGCGAAGCTCTCAGCAATTGACGGCACACCCGCGTGCATGTTCCCGATGAGCATGCTTTCCACCGGCATTGAAACTGCTCGCTGGTAGAGAAGTTGTCTGGCTTGGATAGGCCCTGCAGAATCGGATGACTTGTCCTCCACATTGCTCAGCCAGTCGAGATCCCCAGCCCTGAGAAGGCCGGCATCGATTACGTGCTTCTGTCCCCAAAGCTCAAACGTCAAGTCGAGCAGCACACCTGGGTGTCGCGCGTAAACCTTTTCAGCAACGTAAGCAATTCCTTCGTAAATCATGTTTAAAGACTCCGCCCACGTCGCATGGTCGTGACCCTCGGCCGCGCAACCCGGCGACTCTCCATAGGCGTTGAAGATAGTCGTAAGATCCAGCTTTAAGTAAGCTGCGCGGAATCGTTCGATCACATCGTTTAAGCGTGCCGCAGCCAGGTCGCGAAACCCACTTGCAAGGCACATTACAGCTTGATCACCACTCATGGTCGAGGTCATCTTCATATGCCCCTGCTGGTCCCGAGCGGCAAATGTCGTATTGTTACGATACTCGGCGGTGGTGGTGCTAATTGCAGCCAGCGGGATCCACAATCCTAACCGCATCCCGGCTCTCTCAATCGCCTCAATAATCGGTTCAAGACCGTGCGGGAATGATTGGCGGTTGACTTCGTTGTCGCCGTATTCCTTCTGCCAGCCGTCGTCGATGGTGAAGACATCCATGCCGATGGTACCGGCCACTTCGATCGATTCGAGTGTCGTCTTCTCATTGATCGTCCGTTCAAATGGTTCCCAGGTGTTGTAGATCCATGGTGGACCCTGCGCGTCTATTTTCTTCACCAGCACCTTCGCAGCGAAGGAGGGCAGCACCCATTTAGGATCGTTAAACCCCTTTCCCACACTGAATGCGACAAGGGAAACAGCTGCACTCTGGAAGATCTGCCCCGGCTTCAATGTGCGTTCAAAGGGCATCAAGTCTGTGTCGTACATCGCTTGCACTCGCACGCGACTCGGATCGTCCCAGCCTGCGACTTCTGTCCGCTTCATATAGCCGGGCACTTCGCTTATGACTGCCATGCCGTTCCCTGTACGGCTGTTTGAGACCAGAATGGCCGCGTCTTCGGACCGGCCTGTGTAGAAGATCTCTCGTGGAATACTACCGTATTGAGTGTTCAAGACAGTCTCGTTCGCCGGTCCAAGCCAGAGCCCAACTGCCTCGATACACAAATGGGTAATCAGCAAGTCTCCCGTGCCTTGATTGCGGAGTGAAACGTGTTTGCGTATTGCGGGTTGGCCATCGAAGCTTCGGTATGCTACGTCGACGTCCAAGCTCAGTGCAGGATGATGAAGGCGCACCTGCAACGAGCGCCCGCCGCGGACTGCAGTCTCCTCAGCTCCCAGGAGCCGGAAGCCCGCCCCGTCGCCGCGATATTCTGCCCCGTTGCATCGAAATGAGAACTCAGCAGCGAACCCGGGTCGAACGTTGCTGGGAGTGATGAAGGTGCTGCCCGTTGCTGCTGCCGTCAATGCCTCCGTGCGAATCCCTCTTTCCGGATGAAAGGTAATCGTCCGCTGCAACCCGTTGCCAAGATTTCCAATCGTCCAGGAGGATGGGTCTCCTGCCACGCTCGGCTGCGCTTCCGCTTGAGGAAGCATTCGACAGAACTCAACGAGTGAGGCGCTCGTCATTAAGCCGTTTCGTATAATCTGCCGTCTACTCAACATGTACTTACTGCCAGCCGACATACCTAAGGCTTCCTTTCTCGGAACACGGTTCAAAGCTCGGTGGCGGAACGCCCACTCGTCGGCGTGTTGCATTGGTGCTCGGCACACAGTTGAATCGGTCCGAAACGGGAACCCGATGCCTGCCTCAAATGAGGCATGGAATCAAGCCCTAGGAACGATGCTCAGTTCGCCGGAACGAGCATCAGGAAGATGCCGGCGGGAGCACACCCGTGTGTGCCTAGAGGACCACCCGCTTCAAAAAGCCTAAATAGGGCTGGGTCACCTCGCAAGAGAGAAAACGTGACTGGACGTATATTTACGTAAAGAACTTCTAAGCGCCGCCGGAAGAGCGTTTCTTTCCTCCGTATTGCACAAAGATAAGGCAAGCCGAGAGTACACTACATGATGGGAGATGATCATGGCAGTTCGCACTCAAATCGATGAAGCGGGCGTTATACAACTTGAGGCTGACACAAGATGGCAATTGGTAGAACGCATTCTTGCCAGTCAGGTATTCGAACGCGCTACCCAACTCCGCCTCCTGCTGCACCACATATCAAAGATGGCGCTTCTTCACCCCGAGGTCACGCTGCGTGAATACGACATCGCCTGCGACGTACTTGGGAGACGCGCCGACTTCGATCCCTCCCGAGATAATATTGTGCGCGCACAGGTGAGTCATTTGCGCAGAAAGCTTGAAATATTCTTTAACACTGAAGGTAAAGACGAACCCGTTATCCTCACAATTCAGAAGGGGAGTTATAGCCCTGTGTTCCGGCCATCGACAGTGGTACCTCCTTTGGATGAAGCGGCAAGCATCGGCCGCGCTACCCCTTCACCTCACGTAGATGTACCAACTGCATCATCACCCACACTGTCGGCCCCGCCAATGCCCCAAGCAAAGCGTCGTGCCGCTCACCCGTCTCTTATACTGCCGGTGATCTTAGCTAGCGTTTCTGCCGCTTTTCTGCTTGGCTGGCATTACGGCCCTGGACGATCAGAATCATTCAAAGCATCAAGCGGAAACGCTTTTCTGCATTTTCTCGGATCAACGCAAGGGAATGTGACTATCGTGACGCCAGATCTCTCGTTGGTGATGGTCAGGGAGATGTCAGGAGCAACCGTAACACTATCCGATTACACCGCTCCGGACTATCCAGCACGTCAATTGTCAATCATTTCAGACCCGGTTATGCGCGGGAAAGTCAGCGGCCTTGCGGCTTTCCCGAATACTACGCTCAATGAGGCAATGATCGGTCTCGATTTCAAGGATGCCATGCAAGAGCAGGGCATTCACTCGACGCTCCGTTCTGCGCGAACCCTGCATGTTCAAGATTTCAGCCAGGGCAACAGCCTCCTCATTGGAGGAGAGGGAAGTAATCTCTGGACGTCCCTCTTCACTGAGAAGATGAACTTCCGCTTTGTCGAGGTCAATGATCACCTTCACTACTTTGTGAATAGCAATCCTTTGCCGGGGGAAGTCTCACGGTACCCCGTCATCTACCCGAACGAAGGGAAGATTGCCGTCGGGTATGCAGATATCGCTCTTACGCAGAACCCGACACGTACGGGATACGTTTTGCTGGTAAATGGCAGCGACCTACAGGTCTCTGAAGCTGCCACACAATATTTGCTCCACGGGAAACTGGCACCTGAGATCACGAAGCTGCTCAGCCGAAAAGATCTGCTCTACTTCGAAATCCTATTGAAGGGTACGCATGTCGGACAGGAAGCTGAGGACACTATGGATGTGATCGCAATCCGGCAGTAATTGGAAGAAGGTCTTTCCGTCGAGTTACGGAGGCTGGCTTGTGCGAAGTGGTGGACAGACAAATGATGAATGGGCACCGGGGCTGCTCAAACTATGCCACCAGCACGATGCCAAAGTCGGCCATTGAGTTTCTCTCAGGAGGACCACTCCCGGGGTAGATCGCGGAACGCCGCATTGCCGTTGGAACAGTTGGACTCTGCGGACGGCGGCCTGCAAGTTTGAGGTTCGTGATCACGGAACGACCGCTGACTTACTTTGCCGATTATCATAGTGCCGTTTCTTTAGTCATTTAAGATTCGCAAGAGGCGTCAAGGAGGTCGCTTCCGGTCCTCTAGAAGCAGATCCTTGGCATTATGGTGTTTCCTCCAGGTCGAGGCGTATCCGAGTGGCTTTGAGGAAGTGTACGGCAATTCCGTTTTCACCGTTGGGAAGGACTTTGCTTTCAGTCGTTGTCGTGCCGTCGGTTGCGACACGGACACGCAGCCCTGGCAAGGTCCATGTGTTGGTACCCACTCCGGCAGGATCGAGACCGTCAGCATCGATCAGAAAATCCACGTTTCCGTTGGTCGTGACAGTAATGCCGCCCTTATCGGCAAGGGCCTCGAGTGCGGGAGCATGTTCCAACTGAATCCATCCCACACTACCCGCAGGTGTCCTCCACTGCACGGTAGCAGGATGGAATTGCGTGCCTGCACCGGCGTCCTTGGTCCCACCCGTCACCTCTCCGCCAAACATCAGTCTGCGTGAGATCGAGGCGGTGGCTACCCGGCTGGCGTCAATCTGTTTCGTTACAAGGTGATTACCAGAAAACTTCTTGAACTTAGCCATGGCGTCAGGTGGGATGTCAGTGCCTAGTACTGCGATAGAAGGAGCAAACCATAGGTCGGCGACATGGTCCGTCCCCAGGGTGACACTTTTCGGTAAAGGAGCCTGATCCTGAGGCAGAACGGAGCGCAACCAGACACCAACCACCGACACATACTGCTCCATATCCATCCCATAGCTGCGGTCGTACGGACCGCTGATGTTACGGAGCAGAGGATTGTAAAAGTCTGCGATATCGCGCCAGAGTGCCTTCTGCATTATTTCGCCCGTTTGCCGGGTCGCGGACGTCGAACCGTATCTTACCCACATTCCTAGGGCATACAGATCCACGCCGTAGTAGGTTGGCGAGTTGTATTCAAAAAAGCTGCTGTGCTCGCGAAAAAGGCGGTAAACCTCAGCATTCCAAGCCCGCGAGCGTTCCGTCCAATCGGCATGTGGGCTGGTCAGCGCCGCATGCTCCCACAGCACCCCGTACATAAGAGCGATATTGCTATAACTCTCCTTTAGTCGACCGTCTTCAAATTCTCCAAGAACTGCGAGTTGGATGGACTCTTCCAGGTCTGCTCTCAGGCCGCTGGGGATGCGATCCGGATACTCGGACAAAATGATCTGGAAAGTGGTCCCCAGGAATTGGCGCCAGTTAGGATCGTAGCTTGTAAAAGGGAGGTCACCGTTTCTGGGTGTCGGCTCTTCCGGCGAGCGTTTGAAAGTGCCGTACCATTTGCGGTCAGGAGTACGGTATTGGTTGGCCAGCACCGTGCGCAGGACGCTCGCGGCGAGCTCCCGGTCCCCCTTCCCGTCTCGGATCAGCAAACCAAGAGCATACCAGCTGGACTCGCGCACCATATACGCGCCCTGCGCATTGGAGTGGCTGAGCACGGGCCTTCTGATGAGGTTTGCCTTGGCATCAAAGGCTTGTGCCGCAAGGTTCATTGAACTTGTGTAAAGCTCAAGCTGGGTTGAAGTCAGCGAAGACGGGGATACCTGCCTGGATAATAATTCGGGCGGTCTTGCAGTTTCAATTTTAGGCCGACCGACCTTGGCAGATGCGCCTTGTGCGTGCGCTATGGGCGAGAAGAGAAAAGCCAGCGCCAAGATGATGTATGGCCTTGCGAAGAGCATCCATGTCCCTTTCCGGGCGGCTACACTGACGGCAGAAGCCGTCAAGCGTGAAGTGTGTCTCATATGAGCGGAACGGCTGCACGAGCTAAGACATCTCGTGCAGCATCAACTTCCGCGTTCGGTTCTGTTCATGTCCCGTCATCCCAGCCAGTGGAAGAGGACGCACTCACACGCGTCCTCTCTCACGGCAGGAATGCATCATCAGAAGTTGAACTTGAAGCCGAACTGCACTGTGCGATTGAAACCGGTCGTGGAGGTGATGGTCGCCAAAGCAGCCGGGCTGGATAGGGACGAGCTCGGCGTACCGAAGTTGGGATGGTTGAAAACGTTGAAAGACTCGGCACGGAGCTGCACACGATACTTCTCCCGGAAGTAGGTGTTCTTCTCCAGGCTCATGTCCCAGTCCTGGTAGTTGGGTCCACGCAGCAGATCGTAGCTGGAATTACCGTACTGAAAGGGCGACGATGGGATAGCAAACGCCGCCGGGTTGAACCATTGCGCCTTCGTGCGATTGGCTGGATACAGCGGCTGACCCGCGACGCGGTCGGCGCGGCCGCCGACGCCTCCCGTGACGCTGTTGTTGTACGTGACGGAGAACGGCTGCCCGGACTGAGCATTCGTGATACCTGAAATCTGCCAGCCTTTGATGAACTTATCGCCAATGCTGCCGGTATTGCTCAGAAAGGCGTGTCCGCTACCGAACGGGAGCTCATAGGAATAGCTGACTGCAAGCACCTGAGGAGTAACACCCCCTATCGGTCCATAGGAGTCGTTTGTCGTGAAGGTATTCTGGAAGTTTTCTTCGCCAAGAACACTTGACCATTGATACTCCAGATTCATCTGGAAGCCATGCGAGAACTGCTTATGTAAGCCGATCTGCAGCGCGTTGGCGTTCGTGAAGAATATCGGGTCCATGATGTAGCTGATACCGGAAAACGGTTGAAAGGGCCGATTTGCTTGTACATTACCGGGACCCGGTTGAACGGCATTAAGGTCCGGAGCAGTCTGACCATTGCCACCGTAATTGTTCTGCTTGCGTGCGATCTGTCCTACATATCCGAGACGCAGGTTGAGCCCCAATGGAAACTGATGCTCGACCGTAAGGTTGTACTGTTGGGTGTAAGGAGTAACGGGCTTATGCACTGCGACCACAGAGGGGTTTGCCCCGAACGCGCCAGTAAGAGAGAAGGGAGCGTCCATGGTGAAGGTGGGTGTCGGGCCGGCCGGTTGGTTATAGGATGCAGCGGCCGAAAATGGAAAATTGGTGAAGGCCGGCCCCTGCTGGTAGGACCCAGGCAGGAGGTTGAAATAGACTCCGAAGGCCCCACGGACGACCGTGTTGTGGAAAGGCTGATACGCAAATCCGAAGCGCGGCGCGACGTTGTTCTTGTCTTGGCCGAGGTAGCCGAAGAGACTGTCGCCCAGACCCGCCGCGGGTCCCAGAGTGACGTATTGTGAGTATGCCGGAATAGTTTGTGCAGGCAGCGACGAGGCGAAGGCGACCACCTTGTTCATGCCTGGGATCCAAGTCGAATTCGTGCCGTAAGGATTGTTCAGGAACACCTGGACGTCGTAGCGCAACCCAAAGTTCAGGGTGAAGTTTGACGTCACTTTGTAATCATCCTGCGAATAGACCCCGATCTCATTGCTCCGATTGCGATACTGGACCGAACTTGGCAGCGGTTGCTGCGTGCTTGAGGGATAACCCAGCAGGAAGTCCGCAAACGGTATACCTGAGTACAGACCATTGAAACTATATGCGCCGCGCGCGGGTGCGTTGGCTGACACGTTGAAGTGATTGTCATAGACAAAGGATCCCCCAGTCTTGATCGTGTGTCGTCCCGCAACCTTCGTGAGCGAAATGTTTCCTTGAATATCCTGTTCAAGGTCACGCGATCCTGATTCTGAAACGCTCTGTATGTTGGAGATGTTGATCTGTGGAGCGCCATTGATGGCTTGCGCTCCAAGTTGCGGGATTATCGTGCTGAAGTCAGTCGTGTAGTTTTGCGGTGTGCGAAAGACTGCGATGTGGTTGAAATCGACGTTGGTATCGAGCAGAAAGGTTGGTGAGAAGATATGCGTGAAGCCGAGAATCGCATAGGTTGACACTTCGCCATCGCGCGCCACGCCCCCCTGCAGACTGTCTGCGCCCACCGTGGGCACGGGGCCATAGAAGGCTTTGAGGAATGTTCCATGAACTTGATTGTTCTGATTGATCGCGTGGTCCAGCCTCAAGAAATAGCGCGAAATGTTCTGGGTAAAAGGAACTTGCTCAAACGTGTTCGTCACCTGCGGTCCGGTAAGCACTGTGGGAAGGGGGTAAAGCAAATTCAGGAGCGCAAGGTCTGGTTTGCTGAAGCGACCTTGCGGAATGATATTGCCAACAAAGGGTAGACCCGTGTAGGGATCGACCAACTGAACAGGCTTCACTTTGTTTGCGGCTGCATTTGCCGGCAGAAAAGCGGAGAAATCTCCCGCGCGCATGGCAACGGTGGGCTGGGTGGTGTTCTTCACTGCCGCCTGATTCAGCATGAAGCGCTCGTACCCAAAGCTGAAGAAGGACCGGTTGCGACCGTCGTATCCCGGAAGCCGAATGGGTCCGGTCAGATTCCCGCCGAACTCGTTCCGCTCATAGGCCGGCCGTGCAGGCGCTGCCGCTCCCAGAAAGCTGTAGTTTTTTGCGGAAGTCCCCTTTCCGCGGTTGTACTCTACCAATTCTCCATGAAGCTTATTCGTTCCACTCGCGCTCACCACGATGACCTGATTCGGCTGGTTGAACTCCGCCGGGGCGCCGTTCGTCAGCACTTTGAACTGACCCACCAGGTCCAGCGGCGGCACCTCGGGGAGGGCTCGTTGGAGCGTAATGAAAACGTTGCGCACTCCGTCCAGTGTGAAGTTCACGTCGCCAAAGGCGTTCCGCTGGCTGCTGCTGAAGGCAGGCGCCACACCACGGTTCGGCACCTGATCCTGTGCTCCAGGGTTTTGTACACCGGGAGCGAGCTGCAGCAGGCCGATGACGCTGGTGTGACTATTTAAAGGGGTGTTCTGGATGGTTGCTGCATCGATCACCAAGCCGATGGAGGATTCTTCCGTCTGCAACTCGGTTTGCGTTGCGGATACGTCCACCGTGGTCCGCTCAGAGCCGATCTTCAGCGCCGGATTCACTTCCACCTTCTGGTCGATGCTGAGAACGATTCCGGTCTGCTGGAAAGAACCGAAGCCAGTTTTCGTAATCACAACGGTGTACGTTCCTGGCGCCAGCTGTGGGATCGTATAGGACCCGGACTGAGAAGACTCAATGGTGCGGCTTTGGTTCGTCTCCGCTTGAGTCACCTGCACAGAGGCACCGCGAATGGCGGCGCCGGTCGTGTCAGTGACTGTGCCTGAGATGGAGCCGGTCGTTCCCTGTGCCCAAACAACCCCGGGCGTCAGTGACAAGAACGTCAACAGGACACAGTAAAGAGAGAAAGCACGGGGTCGAACACCGCGGGTGAATGTGCAGAAAAAAAGGCGCATCTTATGATCCTCCAAAGGTGGTGCAAAAGTGTTGTTGCCGGGCTGTCTGGCGCATGTTCAGCGCGAGCCCAACCAAATCGTTGATGCGGGAGAAGTTTCACCGCAGGCTGTGGGACTGGCAAGCACATTTACGGTATTTCACGAGAAACAGTAGTGTTTACGCGCGTTTTCAATGATTCAAGTACAATTTGCGGAGGGTAAATTACGTGACGTTTGCAACGAACCTGGAGAATGAAGCGGCTGTCCTGAGCAAATCGCAGCTCGTCTCCAGGATTCTCGCCAGCCAGCAGTTCAGCCGTACCGCAAGGCTGAGGGCGTTTCTGCAATATGCGGCCACGCGAAGCATCGAAGACCCCGGAACCGCGATCTCGGAACATGACATCGGAATCGAGGTATTTCATAAGCGTCCCGGATATGACACAGCCGCAGACAACATCGTCCGTGTTTCCGCAGGCGACCTTCGCCGGCGCTTGGAGCATTACTTCCTTGACCAGGGCCGCGACGAAACACTGATCTGCGACATGCCGCGCGGAGGCTACGCACTCATCTTCCATCCACGACCCTCGCCGCCCACGGGAACAAATGCGGGCGAGGTCAACGTAGCGGCAGCTACCGCTGAGGCACTTCACCCTGAGGTGCTGCAAACTTCGCTCGCCACCTATGAATCTGCTCGATTCCCAAAGGGATCGAGGTCCTGGCTTCGAGATCCGCGCACCCTCCTCTTGCTGACTGTTTTGTCATCCATGCTTCTGGCCGGCGGCTGCATTCTGTTTCGGTTGAGCCGGGAGCCCTGGCAGCGGAGTGCGCCGTTGCGTGCTCTGTGGACCCCATTTATGGCGCCGGGAAGTGATGTCGACATGGTACTGGCGGACAGCAGTCTGGCTCTGACAAAAAGTCTGACAAACGCTCCTATAGGTCTGGCGGAGTACCTCGGCTACGGATACCGGAACGTCGCGTCAGACCCCAAGCTGGACGTGAACATGCGGGCGGCGCTCATCGTCATATTCTCGCGCAATATCGGGAGCATCAGCGATTTCAAAGCGGCCCAGAACATGCTAAGCCTAAGCACTCACCCAGAGCACTTCATTCTTGGATCCGCGCACGAATTCACGCCGGAAGCCATCAAGGGAAGAAACATCATCATCGTCGGCAGCAGCGTTTCGAATCCCTGGGTCGACTTGTTTCATGATCGCCGCTCCTTCTCCCTTATCCAGGATACGCCGGGTAATGTCGCCTACATCCGCAACATGCAGCCCCTGCCCGGCGAACCCAACGAGTACCACATTGCTCCAAACGACCCCGAGGGTGGCGGATACGCGGTCGTTGCCATCCTGCCCAACTTCGATCAGCAGAAGCGCGTCTTGATTATTGAGGGCAACGACTCGCAAGCCACACTCGCCGCCAGTGACTTCATCACGTCTGCCTCCGGAGCCAAGGCCATCACAGACCGCCTGGGAAGCACATCTTTACCAAATCACGTAGAGGTGCTGCTTCGCTCATCCAAGCTGATGGCGACCTCCCTTCAAGCGCATATTGTTGCGGTGCACGTGAAGCAGGATTGACACTCATTTCCGGCGCTTGCATTGCACAGCTTTCCCTGCAGCCTATGTGTGCCGGAAGGTGCGGCAGGTCCAGCTCAAGCCCCACTTCTGCGCGCATTGCTGAACGTCAATTCTTGTCAGCTCCATCCATGACGCATCGAAAGCCTACCGTACCCGCGCGGTCCTTGGCGGGAGACATCAACAGATACTTCCCATGCTCAGTGTTCTTGAATGCTTTGGGGAAGTACCACGACGAACCCTGCGGTTGATAGTAGCTTCCTCCCCGAAGGATCGCGGCGCGCGTGTGCTCGTCTTGAAACTCGTCAGTCCACTGCCAGACGTTTCCTACCATGTCCATCACGCCGAAGGGGCTGGCGCCTTCGGGGTGTGCGTCCACTTGGTCCGGCGCCGTCAGGTCGCGGGCCTGTACGGGCGTAGGGACCGCTGACGCTTTCCATGCATTGCCCCAGGGGTAGACCCGCTCATCGCTTCCTTGCGCGGCGCGTTGCCACTCCCATTCATGGGGCAGGCGCTTACCTGCCCAGGTCGCGTAAGCTCGCGCGTCTTCCAGCGACACCCACGTCACCGGCTTGTTCTCCCAACCTTTCGGGAAGTCTGTTCCTTTCCAGTCCTTCAGGAAGTTGAAGTCATCGGCCGGATGATAATGCGTGGCCAGGATGAAGCTCTTGAACTCCGCGTTGGTTACCGGATAGCGGTCCATCCAGTAGGTTTTCGTTGTGACAACATGCAGGTGATGGCGCCGCGCAATGTCTTCCCACGGATATTGCACATCAATCCCCGCCCAGTTGTCCCCCTCTATCTCCAGACCGTCAACGCGAAACAGGAACTCCCCTGCCGGAATCTTCACCATGCCTTGTGGTGCGGACCGGGGTACGGAGGTCTTCCCGATGGCTATCATTTGCTGAGGCAGCGGCTTCCACTCGTCGCTCAGGCTGTTCAGCGGCTCCGCAGACCACCGGCTGCTCGTCTTCATCAATGCCGTCATGATCTGGTTCGGGGCTTCTGCGGACACCAGAACCGCCCCAAAGCCATGCCCTTCCATGTCGAAGCTCAGCATCGCCTCTCCGCCTTGTTGAACCGGTTTCAACTCCGTTCCGTGCCACAGGTCAAAGAAGCGCATCCCGGGTGTATACGCCACCTTCAGCTGCGGTCCGGTCACGCTGTACTCATTGCGGTTCACGACCGTGTACACCTGCTCGCCGGCCAGCGGCCAGCGCGTTGCAAACACGCCGAACTGCAGTGTGGGCGTCAGCGGCTCCCAGTCCTGGCTGATCAGGAACGGAGCCACAGCCCGCTCCACCATCCCCACTCTTCGAATCGTCTCGGCGCCCCGAGGCGTAAAGCCGTTCCATATACCCCAGACGTTTTCCCATGTTTCCAGGCCAACGCCGTTGAAGAAGGCAAACTGCAGGTTGTCGGTCTTGCTGCGGTTCCACCGGTCGGAGACGTTGATCATGTGCCGCGGCTCAATCAGCTTGCCTTGGCTCACCAGCACGTTGAACGGGTATCTCCAATATCCCCAGCTCATGTTGTTGTACGCGAACATCTCCGGTGTTTTCGGGTACCCTTCGGGCTCGAACACCAGCGGATGGCCCGTCCTGTCTGATGCATCTCGAAAGGCCTTCGGTATGCCGTCCATGGTGTCGCCATTTACACCATCGGCCCCAATCTCCGCCATGATCTTCGCGGTCGACTCCCAGTTTGCTTCGCCTTCGGAGTGCGTTCCCTGGTCCCACATCATCATGGGAAACAGCACGCGTACACCGCGCTTGTGGAAGTCGCTTACAACTAACCTCAGTGCGGCCAGTCCTCCCGGCATAGACCGCAGCAGGTCGTACTGGCTGCGGCTGTCAATGCCGATATTCGGGTAGCTTTGCCAGATAAGCACACTATCAATGCCGCCTATGCGCTTGTCCATGTCGTCCAGATATCGATCCACGGTGTACTTGCGGGTGGCGGGGTCATAAAAGAAGCGGTCTTCCGCCATCATCTGTGGCTGCATGTAGCTGCTCTGCGCCCATGCCAGCTCCGGCCGCCGGTACTCCGCATCGGAGTAACCCGCGCGAATGCGGGTTTCGTCCCGCCAGTGGAAAATGTCTTTGCGCCATTCCTTCAGATCAGCCGGTGTACATGCGTTGTACCCAATCTGAAGGCCCGCTGACTCCATGCAGGCCGGGCCTGGGATCAGGTTGTCGCGGCTTGGATACTTTGTATCCTGGGCAACCCCCACGTTCACGCACATCCATGCCAACATCCCACTCAAGACAGACAGGGTCTTCATCTCTTCTCCACTTCCGGTGATTCTGTGCGATTCAGCAGCGCGTCGACTTCCGCGCGATCCGGCATGGAAGTCTGCGCTCCGCTGCGGGTCACGGAAATTGCTGCAGCCGCTGCAGCAAACCGCGCACTTTCAGCGGAAGTCTTGCCTTCGAGTAGACCCACAGCGAAGGCTCCATTGAAGCAATCGCCGGCCGCGGTGGTGTCCACAACGTTCACTGCAAAAGCACTGACCGTAGACGGCGCCCCAGCTCCGTCATCCAGGAATGCGCCGCGCGACCCCAGCTTCAACACGACTCCGGCTGGCCCCCTTCTCCGCAGCGCGCACGATACCAGGGAGTTCGAACCGTGATCCACACCCGCGTAAAAAGCCGCCTCGGATTCGTTTGGAGTAAACCAGGCAACGGAATGCATGACGTCGCTCGGCAGCTCAAGCGCCGGTGCAGGATCCAGTATCAGCGGTAAACCTTCTCGCCTGCACAACCGCGCCAGATGCTGCAGGGTTTCCAGCGGAGTCTCTAGTTGGGTGAGCACAAGCCCGGCGGAGCGAATCAAAGTAAGGTTCGCATCCAGGTCGTCTGGTGACAGCGCTGCGTTCGCCCCCGGCGCAACGACGATGCTGTTTTCACCGCGCTCTGCGACAACAATCAGGGCCACGCCTGACGCGCTTTCGGTGCTCAGAACGCCTTTGACGTCGACACCGGCCATGGCCAGACCGGCTCTCAACTCCGCGCCAAATGCATCGTTTCCAACCCGCCCTATCATCGAAACCGGATATCCAAGCCGCGCAATCGCTACAGCTTGATTCGCTCCTTTTCCTCCTGGATAAGTCCTAAAATTCGTGCCGAGAACCGTTTGCCCCGGCGTAGGCAGGCACGGGGAGTTGGCCACTAGGTCCATGTTGATGCTGCCTATTACGATGGCCGGCTTCTTTTTTGACTGCATCTCTACTCCTCCAACTTGCGCCGTCAGAATACCGGCGCGAGCGCAATGGACGTCAATCCACAGACGAACAAAATGAACATCCAAACTAGGAACTTGCGGGCCTTTGCGGGTGCCCCCTCAAATTCTCGCCAAATAAACACGCCCCAGACCGCCGAAATCATCGTCGCTCCCTGTCCGATCGAGTAAGAGACCGCTGGCCCCACCACATTCGCACGGGAAGCTACAAAATTGAACACCGCTCCTGTGCACCAGATCACTCCTCCCGCTATGCCCCAGACGTGCCATGAAAACATCGCCGTGCGGTACCCGGAAAACTCCACCGCCGATCCCCCAGTCAACGGCTTCCGCATAAACAGGTAATTGACAGGAAGCGCACACAGAGCCACGCCCAGCGAGAAGAACAGGGTTGTGCTGTACGGGCCAAGTCCACGGGGCCCTGTCATGGCGCGCGATACAAACGGATAGAAGCTCCCCATGAGCAGTCCCGCCAGAAGGCTGATGACCACGCCGCGGCTGCTCACCGCCTTGCGATCCTGCTCGCGTAAACGGTACGCCAGCGCATCGCAGACAATAGCGGCGACCACCAGCGCTATCCCACCAAAAAGCAGCAGGGGATCGCCTCCCGGAGCAATGATGTAGCTGCTCAGGGCTCCCACGACCAGCGCCAGCCCAATGCCCACGGGAAACGCCACGGCAAGCCCGGCCACCTCAATAGCTCCTACCAGCAGAAGGTTGGCCACGTTGAAGATCACACCTCCCAACGCGGCGAAAGTAATCGCCCAGGGGTTTGCGTGCAGAACGTCTGAGATAAAACCCACGCCTGCTCCTCCCACGTTACCAAGCGTAAGCCCCCATAACAAAGCACCGGCAATCAGCCCCAGGACGTAATCCCAGTAAAAGAGTTGAAATCGGTATCCGGGGCAGGCCTTCAGCGTGTTCGCCCATGAACCCCAGCACAACATGCTCACCATCATCAAGGTTAGAGCGAGTGCGTAACTTTGTGGCTGAAACAAGGCTTTCTCCTAACGTTATGTCGCAATTGGGCCCTTGACTTGTAGAACCGGTGTCTGACGCCGCCGACCGCAAGAGCCTGCAGAATCCACCTGCTCATATTCATCAACGCCAAAACATGACGTCATAATCTTTGCGTGTATAGAGCGATAGACCGACCCCGCATAATGTACCCACAAGGGGGCAGACTAATCGGTGCAATGCGCAACTGTCAAGAAAGTAGCAAAGTGCAGGTTGCACTTGCTAGCGGATAATACAATATGACATCATAACTAAATCAAAGGAGTGAGGAAAATGGCCTTCGCTAGAACGGTGTTGGGTGACATAGACTCTGCCACCCTGGGCGTAGTTAACGCGCATGAACACCTGGCAATCGGGGGAGGACTGATCACCGTGCAGCACCCTGACTACCGTCTGAATGACGTGTCGAAAGCCGTGGAAGAAATTCGCGACTTTGTAAGCGCAGGTGGTTCAACAATAGTGGACTGTACTCCCTGCGGTATTGGCCGAGAGCCAGAGACGTTGATTCAGGTTGCCCAGAGTACAGGAGTGCACATCATCGGCGCGTCTGGTGTCCACAAGGAAAGCTATTATCTTGACTCGCATTGGCGCTTCCACTACTCCGTCGAACAAATCGCCGACCTGTGGAGGTCCGAAGTTCAAGTGGGAATGGAGCTGTCCGCAAATGAGGGTCCAATCGTCAGGCGCTCGGCAGCTCGTGCAGGGATCGTAAAAGTAGGCTCCGATTACCAGAAGATTCACCCAGCCACGGTCAAAGCGTTTGAAGCTGCGGCCTTGGTTCATCAGCAGACTGGAGTTCCCATTCTCACGCACAGTGAGATGGGAACCATGATGATGGAGCAGGTAGAGTTGCTCAGCGCTCTCGGAGTCGCGCCTGAACACGTCGTCATCTCCCACGGCGATCGCAACCCCGATTGGTTTGTGCATCGTGATGTGGCTCAGACTGGAGCGTTCATAGAGTACGATTGCCCGGGCCGCGTGAAGTACTTTCCCGAGTCAACCATCATCGACCTGATTCGTAAGATGTTTGATCTGAGCTGTGGCGGCAACATACTGCTGGGCGGCGATAACGCACGTCGATCCTATTGGAAGGCATACGGAGGGGGGCCCGGCGTCGCTTATCTGTTGCGCAGCTTTATCCCCAGACTGAAACGAGAAGGTTTCCACGACGAGCAGATCCAAAGTCTCTTTGAAAAGAATCCAGCAGCCGCATTTTCTTTCGTTGCCGGGTCCGTCCAGCTCAGTGCAGGAGCGGCAGAAGCGGCAAAGATTTGATTTGCGTGATGCCAGGGTGGCAGGCATTCACCCTGACGCGTGAAGTCGCTCCTGGACCATCAGCGCGGCCCCGATCACACCCACGTGATCCCCAAGTTCAGAAATCACGATCGGCACTGGATCGCCTGCAGGATAGCGAAAGATATGTTGAGAGACGTGGAACTGCAATGTTTCCAGGAAATAGGGTGCTGCCGCCATAGCACCTCCTGCCAGCACGATGACCTCAGGCGAGTAGGCGTGAACCACGTTGACCAGCATCCACCCAAGACGTGCAGTCCATCTTTTCAGTTCGTCGACACAGAGCCGATCACCGAGAGCCACTCCTTGCTCGATAATGGCCTGGAAATGGATGCTGTGGGGATCAGCCCAGTATCCCTCTGAAAGGGTCGACGGAATACCACGTTGAAGGCCGCTTCTTATGGCCAGCACCAACGCAGTCGCGGAGCACAGCATTTCACCTGTTCCGCGCGCTCCAGTCAGACAGAGTTGATCGTCGCTCTGATCAATGACCAGGTGCCCGATCTGTGTACCGAATTGCAGATGGGGATCGCTCAAAATCCTCCCGTCCAGCATCACGCCTGATCCAACACCTGTCCCAATTGTTACAGTCGCCGCCCAGCGGCGATCCCGCGCAAGTCCCGCATATTTTTCCGCATACATCGCAACGCGACCATCGTTGTCGGCCCACACCGGAACTCCGAACTCCTTCTTGAGCAGAGGCACCAGCGGAAAGCCTTCCAGTCCATTGACCTTCCCTGGCAGAAGCACGACGCCACGATCTGGATCGGTCGGGCCTGTCAAACCCAGCCCTATGCCCAGCAGCGAGCCAGGGCGATCAATCAACTGTTGAAGCTTACGGACAATCTCTGGGTAGATTTCCTCGGCGCGAGCATTGTTCTCCGGATTCAGCATAGTGTGTTGCAAAAGCGACCCGCGCGGCGAGATCACACCCAATTTAATCCGAGTGCCTCCCCAATCCACCCCAAGGAAAAAATCATTGTTCATCTAGTCGAGCTCCAGAATAGCGCCGCCAGCGCGAAGATTGTCCCGCAGACCGGATCTGTCAAGCTCCCGGGGCGAGGAATGCTGCGCAACCGACATCGCTGCAGCAGTGCCGGCCGCCTGTCCCATACACATGCATTGCGCCATGGACCGTACGCTGGCGTGAGCATCGTGAGTCGAAGAAAAGCAGCGGCCTGCAACAATAAGGTTGTCACTGTCGCAGGGAAGCAACGTTCTGAAAGGGATGCCTACACACTTCCCCTCGGGCAGGTATTGCCACGTCGTATCCGCCCCGTCGTGGTGGTCTTCGATGGGCGCACCACAAAGTCCAATTTGATCGTCAAATTGCTTTGCCGTAAGCACGTCCTGCCGCGTCAAGCGATAATCTCCATAGACCCGTCTTGTTTCGCGAACACCAATCTGCGTTCCAAAGGTAGACAGTTGCGCTCCTTCATACCCGGGAACCTTATCACGCAGAAAACGGATGTACTCCAAAGCCTGGGCGCGACCTTCAATCTCAGCCGCCGAAAGTAGGTCCGGGTCGGTGGCATTCACAATCCCGCTATCAGACTTGCAGAAGGAGGGTAGTCTGGTCATGATGGTGGCCGTCATGTTGTCTACGGGTGTGATGTGATCGCTGCCCTCCTTTCGTGGAAGTCGGTACAGGCCGCTGTCCGCAGCTGCAGCCATACGTGCGTGAAAATCAGCTTTACTCACTGTATTCCGCAAAGTCATGTCTACATTGACCAACTTGAAGGTGGTCGTAAGCGTCTGCGCCGGATCCATATCGCCGGCCAGTTCATAGCCTACCTTCGCAAAATGACAGATGTCCGCATCTCCGCTCGCGTCAATGATGACTGTGCCGGAGAAACGCCAGAGCCCCATCTTTGTGGCAACGATAAGTTCTTCAACCCGGTCGCCAACCACTTTCACGTCCTGAACCCAGGCATTGAGAAGGATATCTACGCCCGCCTCTTGAACAAGCTGTTCCCAGACCACCTTCAGATACTCCGGATGGTAAGTAACACCAGTGCCAGCCCCATGCGTATTTGGCCGTTCAATCCATGAACTGTAACGCTTCAGTCCAGCCATAACATCGTCCGCGATACCGGCGACCACCTTGCGACTCTCCTTCCCAGGGTTATAGAAGCCATAAAAGGTGTCGAGTACCGCGGTGCTCGTGCCACCTAGGAACGGCAGCCTTTCCAGGAGCAGCGTTTTCGCTCCTGCTCTGCCTGCTGCGATCGCCGCAGTGGAACCAGCCGAGCCGGAACCTACTACAATGACATCATACTTCCTTGTTCCTGCCAATTCTTTGCTATAGACATAGCTCATGCAATATCTCCCCTTAAACAAGTCCCCAGCCTGCATCTACACTTACCACCTGCCCAGTGATCGACCGCGAGGCATCGGTCAACAAGTGCGCACACGTCTTGGCAACGTCTTCTACTGGAATTAGATCCTCGATGAGTGGCTGACGGATTTTCATGTACTCCAGAATCACTGGGTCTGCGGAAGCTCTTGCGCTCATTGCGGTTCTAACTAGTCCTGGCGCAATTGCGTTTACGCGTATCCGATCTTTGAGGTAGCACGCTGCCATCGAGCGGGTCATCGCAAGGACGGCACCCTTGCTCGCGGCATAGGCAATTGTGGAAAAGTGCAGGGCATCCGGTTCGATTGCCAGCACACTGCTCATATTCAAAATCACGCCGCGCTCACCGGAAGGTCCGATAGGTTGTTTCAGCATAGCCCGAACAACCTCCCGCGACATTCGATACTGTGTCGTGGCATTGGTCTGGAGTGTTACATCCCAGCCTTCTTCGGTACATTCGTGTACAGGGCCATCACCAAACTTTCGACCACTGATTCCGGCTACATTAAACAGAGCATCGATCCGCCCAAATTGATGAACACACTGCTCTGCGGCTACTCTCGCAACAGCGGGGGTAGTGAGATCCCCTGCAAGAAAGGTGGCTCTGCAACCTCTAGAACGCAAGTCCTCCACCAAAGCCTTGCCATCGCTGCTGTTATTCCCGACCAGATAGAAACAGACGCATTCGGACGCAAGCTGGCGGGCAGTCTCAGCGCCTATCCCGGATGATCCCGTAATAAGGAAAACTCTCCGCGCTTTCAAGAACGAACACCCCTGAGTCTGCGGTTGTACACCGCCCCTGCATAACGTTCCCGTTGGTCCATCAGCCAGGCATCGTAGTTGTCCTGGGTCTGCTGCAGATGCATGTTCGCCAGAACGTGGTGCTTGATGCCTCGCTGGTCCAGGATACGAATCGTAAGTTCGTTCAAACAATGAATGACACAAAGTGCTCCGATTGAGGACAACGGAGCGACCCTGTAGGTCCCGGTCTGCCCTGACACTGTGGTCGTCACATCTCCCATCGGCATCCCGTTATCGAGAAAAAACCCTTGCTCCGCGTCCTGGACTACATGGTAAAGCGTCTTTCCCGATGAGTGCTTCGCAGGGGCGGTGCTTGCCTGTATCTCAGATGCAATGACGACTAAGGGGTTCTTGGGATAACGTCTGCTGAACTCCAACGCGATGTCGACAGCAGCTTGCGTCTGCCCCGTAGCAGAGACCACGAGCAGGGGCTCTCCAGGGGCCACATCTACTTCATCCAACAGCTTCGCTCCTAACCCCTCGAGCTTTTCTACAAACTGTCCTACGCGCAGTCCACTTGGTCCGATTACGTCTGTGAACGTTGTCAGAACTGCGGGCAGGATCGGATGAAATCCCGTGAGAGCACCCATGCGAACGCATAATTCTTCCACTGCAATGCGAGAGTGACCATTCGCATAAACATGAACAAGTCCCCCTCCACCAATTGCGTCTGCAAAAAGACCAGCGACACGCTTCAAACGCTCACTTTGAGCGGCAAGGGTATTCCGCACGCGGCCAAGTTGCTCTGGGAAAGTCAGGTCTATATCAGGCATACATTATCCTTTTGTTTGCTTTAGCCGACGGCTTGGCGGGATCGAAACATGATGAACGGATCTGGACGGAGTCAACCCTCTGAGGATCACGTTTGCGTTGCGACTGAATTGTCTTCACGGATCAACCCAGAGTAAATTGCTTCCAGCGATCTACCCTTTGTCTCGGGCAGATACTTCCAGGCGACAAAGGCCTGAACACCTGCCATGCAAGCCAGGAAGGCAAATGTCGAAATCCTGCCGACTCTGTGAAGAGCTAGTGGAAATAGTAGAACAACAATTGCATTCGCTAACCATTGCGTCACCACGGGAATTACCATCGCCCTTCCGCGCACATTGTTAGGAAATAACTCTGGCAGTAATGTCCAGAATACCGGCCCGATGCAGGACGCAAAGAACGCAACAAACACAGCGATTGCAATCAGCAGAAGACCGCCGCTCATGTTCCCGGCCACCAGCGCCAGAACGATGCTTACCAAAGCAAGACACATGCCGAGTGAGCCGATGATATAGAGCGGTCGACGCCCATAGCGGTCTATGGTCCAGAAAGAAATAAAGGTAAACAGGAAATTGATGCCGCCGATCACAAACGTCGAGAAAAGTGCCGCGTCAATCTTCCAGCCAGACGAACTAAGGACCAGGGGACCGTAATCGATCACGGCGTCAATACCCGAAACATGGACGAGCACCGCCAGGAAGAAAGTTAGCGGGAGAATTCCTTTTAGAGAGCGGTAATCCAAGCCGGAACCCGGGGAGCGAACCATCTTCGCACTAGCCCGAATGTCACGCGCTTCTGTTGCGGCCTCCGTTGGGCCCATGATGCGGGATAGAAGGGCAAATCCCTCCTCATCGCGCCCGGCCTTGAACAGGAACCTGGGACTTTCCGGTGCCCAAATAAGTGCAATCAAGAAGACCAGGCTGGGAAGCACACCGCTTATGAACATAAATCGCCAGTTCGCTGCGCCCTGGTTACGCAGTTCGTAGTTGATGCAGAAGGAAGCAAGTATTCCGGTTGTGATTGACATCTGATAAGCCGCGCCCATGCGGCCCCGGATGCGCGGCGGCGCCACTTCAGCAACATACATTGGCGAGAGAACCGACACGCCTCCAACCGCAATTCCGCCGGCGAACCTTGCAGCTACCAGAAGTCCGAAGGTTGGCGCAACGCCTGTAGCAACTGACGTGAGGATAAAAAGTACCGCTACCATAAGCAGAATCTTGCGCCGTCCATACGTATCGGTCAATCGACCTGCCAGAATCGATCCAACAATGCATCCAAAAAGCAAGGAGCTGAACGCCCATCCGAGGCCCAGGTCGCTGAGATGAAAGTGCTGCTTCAGAAACGGACCCGCGCCGGCGATGATCCCAAGATCAAACCCGAACATGCTCCCACCAAGGACCGCAACCAGCCCGAGGAACAGGATGTACGGCATGTTGTAACTATTGTGGTCCCTGGATTCTTTTATTGTCATGTAGGGCGGCGAAAACGTGTAAGTATGAACCACTGTACGCGACAAAGAGTATGATGTCATTATCTATTTTTGAAGAACCAGATTCCGTGCGGCATCCACACACTTTCTGTACGCACCGGCCGCTTCCGTGATTGCGAGATGATCGTTTCGGCGTAACGCAGATACTCTGACAAGATCGCTGCCAACCCCAAGAGCGTAGACGCCCGCCTTCACGAATTCCTCCACGGAATCGAGGGATACTCCCCCCATGGGCATCAGGTTTACCTGGGGCAGTGGCCCCTTCAGGGCTCGTATGTAGGCTGGTCCACCCACAGCGCTCACCGGGAAGACCTTCACGCAATCAGCGCCGGCCTCCCACGCGGTCACCACCTCGGTGGGAGTGAGCGCGCCGGAAAGTACAGGGACCCCGTATCGGCGGCACAATTTGATAACCGCCGGATTTACCGTAGGGGTGACGATGAACGTTGCACCCGCCAGAATGCAATGTCTGGCCGTCTCAGGATCGAGAACCGTTCCGGCGCCCAGAATCATGGTCTGGCCAAAGCGGCTCACGGCGGTTTGCAGGATCTGCGCGGCCCCATTCATACTCATGGTCACCTCCGCAACATGGATACCGCCCCGCAGAAGCGCATCAAGCGCCATCAGCGCCTGAGACTCCGTTTCCACGCGAACGGCAGGAACCAAACCACACTTGTGAATCTCAGACATAGTCTCTATCTTGTCCATCAGGAACACTCCATTTCTAAACCGCTGCCGGTTCGCTGGCCATGAGCTAAAAGTCATCCTGTCGTCAATACAGGTATAATTTACATGCCAGTGAGGCTGATGAATAGTATCGACCCTCGCTGTCGCCGTAGCTTCCGTGGTGGTCATGATGAGTAATGACTCTGCTCTCCGAATCCCGCTTTATGTTCAGGTCAGAGAGAAGTTGCGTGCGGATCTTGTTTCTACACAGCCCGGAGCAATGATCTCTCCGGAAGCCATACTTGAAGAGCGCTTTTCCGTTAGCCGGATCACAATTCGAAAGGCGATTGATGATCTGGTTTCGGAAGGCCTTCTCGTCAGAAGGCAGGGTCGTGGCACATTTTGCGAAACTCCCAAACTCGTTCACGAGCTCAATGCAATCACAAGCTGGACTCAGCAGATCAAAGAGCTTGGATACGTGCCGCAAACCTCAGCGTTCGAGATTGCCGAAATCGTTGCTCCGAAGAAAATAGCTCAGAAGCTGCACCTTGAGGCGGGCGAGCATGTCATTCAATTGCGCCGAACCCGGCTTGCGAATGAGGAGCCGATCACTTTGATGGTGAACTATCTTCCGAGCAGACTCCTACCGGGCATCATCGAAAAGGGCATGGATTGTGAGTCGCTGTACGAGTTTCTCAGCGCTCGCTATGGCTTAACTCCCGCGCAGGCGATCGACACCGTCGAGACCCGTACCGCCTCAGAGTTGGAGAGCGAGCGCCTTCAGATTGAACCTTTGTCCCCCGTCTTGGTTGTTACCCGCTTCGCGTATCTTGACGATGGCAGAGCATTGGAGATGGCGGTGGCAGTCTCCTGTGGATCCCGTTACGAGTATCGGGTTAAGTTGTCGAGACCTTCAAAGAATTGAGCTGGTCCTGATTTTCAGGCCGCGTCAAGTGACGGGTCAGTGCGGGTGTAGAGCAAATTTGTCCCATGAACTGTAGACCTTCTGGGCACGATAGCCGGGCTTAAGCTTGTACAAGATGAAGATGAGCTGAGCTTTCGCAAACTTGCGGTTCCTACAAACAGTAAAAGCGGTTTGGAGATATCTCGCAGCCCAGAACAGGCTTTCGTGCAGTCGTCAGGCCGACGAAGCTCTTATCGTGTAATCCATACGATAGTCTGACCTGCGGCCACCCTTTATTTGACGGAAAACTTGCTCGACCTACGTACCTCGTTCTTGGCCCACGGGGGAGCTGCCTCTTGTAGCGAATCCTCTCGCTTTTTCTGCGCTAGCATTTGCAAACCTTGATGGTTGCCCCCGCCGTACTTGGCCCCAGCATTGAAATGCAATGTCGGACTGCGTACATAGTGAAGGCAACGCTATCCAGGCAGCGCATGTGCGTCCAGATTCTCCGCTGAATGCTTCTCGCTTAGGAAGGACACGACTGTGACACTTGCCTCAAAAAGTGCTAAACCTGCCTTCACTTAACACATCATTATAATGTTATACTGTCTTTAAGGACCTGATATCGGTAGCGCCGGTCGGGGGACTGCGAGGCGGTTCATCGTGCTGTTTGGACCAACAACGTCTCGCAGGGTTGCAAACACCATCAAGGATTAATCTTGTCAATCATCATTGAGCCCATACTGGCCTTCGACTTAGGAGGGCATCATGTCACAGCTGCTGTGATAGGCCCAGACGGTTTGCCGCTCTTGTCGGTGACGACACCCCTGCAAGCGCCTTGCTCGATGGGTTTGCTCCTGTCGGAAATCGAAAAAACTGGTCGTAAGGCGACTGAGTTATTCGACAAGAGAAAAGGACCCCCGGTCGGACTCTCCATCGCTGTGCCCGGGCCATTCGATTATGAGCGCGGAATCAGCCTTATGACCCATAAGTATCCCGAAATATATGGACTTGACCTCCGGGAACATTTAGCTGGTTACTTTTCCGTAAAGCCTAAGCAGGTATTGTTTCTGAATGATGCGGAGGCATTCTTAATCGGCGAAGCTGTCTGTGCTGGACTATCGAGTAATCGTGTCGTGGGCTTAACGTTAGGAACAGGAATCGGTTCTGCATTCTTGGAGAACGGAGTAGTAATTCGAGAGGATCATCGTGTTCCAACGGAGGGCGCAATATGGAACCTTCCCTGGTTGAACGGTTCCGTCGAAGATGTTCTTAGCACTCGAGCAATTTGCGACGCGTATCAACGGGCGACCGGCGCAAGTCTCACGGTGAAGGAAATCTCGCACCTCGCTTCGACTAATGCAACTGCCAAGAACGTTCTAGTCGCTTTTGGGCGCGATCTAGGCTTGATTGCGGACTCAGTATGCGCAAACTTCCAGCCGGAATACATCATTCTAGGGGGTGGGATCGCAAGAAGCGCCCCGCTGTATCTCGATGCAATGGCTGACGGCCTTTCTGTTATCAATCCTTCGATTGTTGTGTCGACGCTTTTCGAGAACGCGGCTCTATATGGTGCAGCGCATTTTTGGTGGCAACAAACACACTAGCGTTGCTGCGGCAGATCCCGCTGCGCTAACACAGCAAAACGTTATGGCATAGTCCGTCAAGGCTTTATCGAAAAAGAGCGAACGGTTTTCAACTCGACGAGTGCCGGCAACCGATAATCACTCGGTAAACTATACATAATGGACGTTATCTGACATGACAAGCGGCTGTGTTGTTGGGGTATAGTCTAACGCTACGTGGCAGACCCTTTTCGTTGAGGAAAAGGGCTGTTCTGAGTGTCTGTTTGATGTTCTCACAAGCACTCAAGTTCGAGAGCATAGATCATGTTGCAGGCAGGCGCGCGGTTCGGTACGGCTAGGATGGAAGCGCGTACTCTCTTCCCAAGGAGTCGAACATGGGGCTAGATACCGCTGCCTATCGTGGGGTTCGGGCAAGTCCTGAAACTTCTTCTATGGATGCGTATGAAGACGAAGGACTGCTGGACCCCTTTGGAAAGGGACGCTCAGCAGCGGCTGGATCGGATGGCCGACCGAGTACTTTGGGCTCTGGAGGCGGGTGTTCGACTTTGTTGAGCAGGATGGTGTTCTCAATTTCTGCTGATTGCCGATGCACACGAAGATAATGCTTTGACTGCTGACGGCGGCTATGACGATGTTGCGCAATTTGGTGGCGGCTGGGCTTTGTTCGGGGCGGGTTCCGATGAGTGAACCTGTCCTCTCCTTCGCCTTTCTGATCAGCGAAACAGACTCTGGGAAAGTCTCCCGATTCTGTTGTGTTGCGTCCACTGACGCTTTGAAGATTTGCAGAAATTGGCGCTGATGGCCTTGGATACGAGTTGCAAAGTCTGCGAGCGCCGTTGTGACAAGGTGATCGGTCCGAGTGTGGGCCGGCATTCTGAAGCAATCAGGGACCGGGCTGCGGCGTTGCAGGTTGAGTTTCGAGGCGTGATGCCACCGATACCGGCGAGCTGTGCATCTCGGTCTTTGGCCTCACGAGTAAGTAAAGACCGATGTAGCCGATCCAGCTGGGCTACCCAGTTAACGCTGAAGCTGTCTGGAAGCTGCGACCTGTGTTATTTACTCCTGTCCTTACTGCGGGTATGGAGGCGATTAAGCGTCGTTCGCGACGCCATCGTCTGCCGGGTGCGAACTTCTACTACCTGCTGGAGAGGGCCAGCAAGACGAACGTGCCCGGAAGCGCGGCAGGGCGCGGATGTGGCTTGTCCGCGGTCGGCCTGGGCACGGGGCCAAGCTGCGCGCTTACGGTATAGATCGTGCCTGTCTCTGGATCGAGCGCCATGGTACGAGCGCCCTTCATCGTGGATACGTTTGCCACAGGCTTCAGGTGCGCGCCGCTTGCGTCGAACTCGGTCAGTGTTCCTTCTCCGTTTGAAGAAAAGACGAGTCGCCGGACCGGATCGTATGCTGCCGCGTCCGGACCCTCGCCGATGGCCGCGGTCTCAATTGCCTTACCCAGGCGCGTGTCGCTCATCGCGAGCACATGGTTGTCGCACACGGAAAACAGGCGCTGTCCGGCCGCATCGTAGGCCAGACCCGAGGGCGAATCGCACTCGTCCATGTGCCAGGTGGCCGTCACTTTGCGTGTTCGCGCATCGAGCCGTGCGATCAGGTTCTTGTCCTCGATGTTGACAAAGATCGTGCCGTGGCCGTCCGTTGCGGGGAACTCTGGCTTGCCCGGCAGGGGAACAGTTGCAATTGCCTTGCGGGTAGATGGGTCGATGACGGTTACGTCGCCGCCGGCGTTGTTGAAAGCCCAAAGTGTGCGGGTCGAACTTTCATAGACCAGCCCATCCGGATTATTGCCGGCCGGGATGCGAGCCACTACCTCCAAGGTAGCTGGATTGAAGACAGCGACGTTGCCTGCTCCTCCGTCCGTCACGAAGCCGGTTTTGCCGTCGGGCAAGATCACAATGCCGTGGCAGCGGGTGAGCCCAACAATGGCTCCGACCAATGCGCCGGAGTCCGCTGCGACGATGTCCACGCGGGTCTGATGAGCTATGTAGAGGCGCTTCGTCGCACCGTCAAAGGTCATGTAATCCCAACTGCCTTCACCGCCCAGCACCCATCGGTGGATTACCTGGGGGGCGTCTGCGCCGCTGCAAAAAGCGGAAGGGCAAAGGCAAGCAGGGCAAGCTTTGCCCGTAGCCGAGAGGAGTACATTGTATGTGGCACCGGGCCCCCTGAATTTATGTGGAAGAGGTTTGAGGAAGATCGGAAGAAGTACTCCGTTTAGGCGGGTGCCTTGTACATTCCATAGGAAGTTCCCGCTGGGCAGCTCATCGGTTCCTTCCAGATCGGATGCAGGGATCGGTCCAGGTAGATCAACTGCTTGTTCTGTGTGACCAGAAGGTGGCCGGCGTCGAAGGAGTCCATCGAATCGTAGGTAGGCTCGAGGATCAGCTTCCCGGTCAGGTCGATTAAGCCCCACTTGCCATCTGACTTCACGGGGCAAAGATCCTCGGCAAACTCGCCGGTCTTCTCCCATTTCGCCGGCAGCGCGACCGAACCGTCGCGATGAATGAAGCCCCACTTGCCATCCATGACGATGGCGCACACGCCCGCATTGAAGCTCGTGACCGTATCGTAGCGAAATGGCAGGATGGTCTTCCCCGCCTTGTCGATGAAACCCCATTTATCGTCAAGCTGCACCGGGGCAATCTCATCGCTGTAGCCATGCACGGTCTGGTAGATGGCCGGGATCACCAGATCTCCTGTTGGGTCGATGAAGCCCCATTTGCCGTTGACACGCACACGCGCGCGCCCATCCTGAAAGCTGCGGGTCAGCTCAAACCGTTGTGCGAAGGCCACAGAGCCATCCGGACGGATGAAGTGCCATTCGGCTCCCATGCGGACGGGGCTGCAGTCGTAACGGAAGTTGCGTGCCTCATCGTACTGCGGTGCGATTGTCTCCTTGCCGCTGCGGTCGATGTACCCCCATTTGCCTTCGCGGCGCACGGCGGCCCAGTCCGTGGCAAACGGTAGAGCGGCCTCGTAGCGTGCCGGGACGGCAAGGATTCCCTTGTCGTCTATATAGCCGAAGCTGCCGCAGACGTTCACGGGTAGCAGGATGCGGTGTGAGTCCTGGGCATGCAGCGCAAGGCGATGTCCAGCCACGGCAGCGGAGGCGAGCTGGCAGAAGAGGCGGCGGTTGAGTAGGGGCATGGTGGTTCTCCTAGTGAAGGTATGTGTCGTTGCGGACCAGTGTTAGTAGGTCAGGCGCAGGCTTACCTGGATGACGCGTTGCGTCGCCGTGCCAGTAGGACCCGGATTGATCTGCGTCGTGATCTGACCAAAGCTGGCGGTGTTGAACACCGCGGAGGGCGCTCCGTATTGGGCGCGGTTGAAAAGGTTGAACACATCGCCCCGGAAGTTGAGCGCGAGGCGGTCCGAGGTCACCAGCGCCTTCTGGAGTGAGCTGTCGATCTGCCAGGTCCCGGGCGCACGCACGAGGTTGCGCGGCGCGTTGCCGAAAGTGCCGTTGGCGGGGACGCTGAAGGCAGCTGCGTTGATCCAGTTGCCCGGTGTGCGACCTGCGAGCGGCACGATCGACACGCCCGGAACCAAGTTAGGACGCTGCGGCGACAACGTATTGCCGTCAAGCAGGCTGGCCGCAGTGCGCGCCACTGTTACGTTGACCGGCAGGCCGGTGCGCGCTACCGCGATGCCGCTTAGCTGGAAGCCGCTAAGCAACCGACCCACAACACCATGGTTGAGGTAGCCCCGGCCATAGCCTACGGGTAGCTCATACACGGTGTTGGCGGTAAACGAAGAGCGGATGTCCTGGTCGCTGCTCGCACGTTCGCAGAGGCGGCACGCGACGTTTTGCGGGAAGTCGGTTTCCGCGCCCGTGTTGTTGCCCACGTTGGCTCCATCATCCAGGGAGTGCGACCAGAGGTACGTCGCTCCAAACGACAGGCCACGGGAGAACTGGCGTTCCAGCGACGTGACCAGGCCGGAATAGTTGCTGTTGCTGCCGGTCAGCTTGTAGTCGATCAGGCCGAACGCCGGCAGCGGCGCAAGCCTTGTCGCGGGATTGAGCACGTTCAGCACGGTGTGCTCCGGCAGGTGCGCGCCATGGCTGCCGATGTACCCGATGCTGCTTAGGATCTGAAACGGAAAGCGCTGCTCAACGGACACGCCGAACTCGCTCACCTGCTCATTCACCCGCCCGCGATACAGGCCCTTGGGCGCGTTCGAAACAAGAGCCTGCGAGGTCAACACAGGCGACACGGGGAAGCTTGGCGTTCCAAGTTGCGCCGCTGTAAAGGAAAGGCGCTGGCCCAGGTTCGATAGCGGTGAGATGAGGTCGCCAAGCTGCGCCTCGCCTGCGTACAGCCCATAGCCGGCCCGTATGACCGTGTCTCCATGCTGCGTTGCCGGCGTCCATGTGATCGCGAAGCGGGGTTGCACCGAGCCCGGGTCGGTCTTGTAGAACGGGATGCCTGCCTGGCAATACCCTGCAGGGCAGGTGAGCGGGTCGAACGGCAGGTCACGCCCGTTCACGCCACCGAAGGCACCAAAGTTGTCATAGCGGAGCCCCAGGCTCAGCAGAACGTTCGGCCGAATCTTGTATTGATCCTGGAAGAAGAGGTTGAACTCGGTCTTGCGCGCATCTTCGTTGGGGATTGCGGCCAGAAAAGTCGCGCCGCTCAGAGTATCCGCCGCGAGCGTGGTCGCGCTGGTCGCGGCATACTGCGCTTCCTGGGTACTGTTCAGGTTCAACTCGACTCGGCGAAACCCGCCTCCGGTGGTGATGCTCTGCTTGCCGAAGGATAGGTTGAGCGTATCGACAAGCGTGTAGGCCATCGAGCCCTGGGTCTGCTGCAAGGTGTCGTGCAGGGTGGAAAAGCCCGCGACCGCAAGTTGGAACGGGGCCAGGCTGACGTTTTGCGCGTAGTATGGCGTGCGATTGATGCCGAACTTCAGGTCATTTAGCACGGTAGGGCGAAAGGTATGCTGGAGCGCGACGACACCGTTCTTGGGATCGTCCTGCGTTGCGAGCGAATCGCCGATGTAGCCGGTCGAATCGCCATTGGGCGTTAACAGCCGGCCCTGGTCCACGTTAATCCGCACAAAGGCGGACGTGCGCGAGTTGAAGGTTTGATCAATGCGAACGAGTCCATAGTCCTCATTCTGGATAGCTCTGCCTGAGCCGTTGAACTGGTACACGTTGGCATTCGCTGTGGCAGTCTGACCCATGGGGTAAGCGTTGACCAGAGGTGCAAGCGCCGGTGTTTTCGCTACAGTCGCCGCTCGGTACGCCGGGCTGGGAACGAAGCCGACCAGGGGCTGGCCGAGCGTTTGGCGCAGCCCTTCGTAGTTGGCGAAGAAGAAGGTGTGATTGCGAAAGATGGGACCGCCGGCACTTGCACCAAACTGGTTCAGCCGCAGAGGTAATTGGCTGGTTGAAAACAGTGCACGTGCATTGAGGACATCGTTACGGAGAAACTCATACACACTGCCGTGGAAACGATTGGTCCCCGTTCTCGAAACCACGTCAACCTGCCCGCCGGTGGTCCCGCCAAACTGTGCCGAGTAGACCGTGGATTGAGCGCGGAACTCGCCAATCGAGTCGGACGAGAACTGAAGCCGCAGATCAAGCTTTTGCGCCTGACGCAGGATGCCGCTCGCATCCACGCCATCGAAGGTGACCCGGTTATCGTCGATGCCGCGCCCGGCGAAGCGGATGGTAAGCTCGTTGCCTGCGCCGGTGTTGATTGCGCCCGGGACCAGGAGCTGCAGGGCAGCCCAGTTGCGGCCATTGATCGGCAGGTTTTCTACCTGCTGCTGCGAGATCACACCGCCGGTCGCGGCGCTGTCCCGGTCGAGATCCACGCTTGAAGCACTGACCGCAACGGTCTGCGAGATGCCTTCAAGGCCAAGCTGCAAGTCGGCTGTACGCACGTCGCCAACCTCAAGCACGATGTTGTCTACTCGTGCAGCGGCAAACCCCGGAGCGGTCACGGTCAGGGTGCACGTGCCGAGCGGAAGCCCGGTAAAGACGTAGTCTCCGGCTGCTGACGACATGCCCGAACGCTGAAAGCCTGTCTCTGGGAAGAGCACGGAAACGCTTGCTCCTGAAACCAGCGCGCCCGACCGGTCGGTCAAAGTGCCCTTCAGGTTGGCGCGGTCGATCTGAGCGTTAAGCGAAACGCAAAGGGCGAACGGAAGAGCGAGCGAAACGCAAGTAGCCTTTCGAGAGATATTCAAAGCGTTGTCTCCGGGGCAGGAGGATTGCTTTCCTCTCCGCTTGCCTCACCTTAGGGTGTCTGCCTGAAGACAACCTAAAGATCCCGCCGGAGTAACCAAGTCTTCACGCAACTCGCCTACTCTGTTCACATGCGCATCCTGATTGCCGAGGACCGTTTGCGAATGGCTGCGCTGCTCGACAAGGCGATTCGTCGCGAGGGGTACCTGACCGTCCTGGCTCACGACGGGCAAGCTGCGCTCGAGGCCATTTCAAACTATCACCTGCATGCCATTGTGCTGGACGTCATGCTGCCGAAACTCAGCGGTTTCGAGGTGCTGAGCCGTATGCGGCAGGACAACGGAAGAGTGCCGACCATTCTGCTCACTGCCCGGGACACAAGCCAGGATGTGGTGCATGGGTTGGATCTTGGCGCAGACGACTACCTGACGAAGCCTTTTGAGATGGCCGTGCTTCTGGCCCGGCTCCGCGCTCTTACCCGGCGCAGTCCCGTACTGCTGGATTCCTGGCTGGAAGTGGGCGGTCTTACCTTGCGCCACGATACACACGCCTTGGAGTGTGATGGCGAGGTAATCGCCCTGACGCCAACCGAACTGGCCTTAATGGAAGTTCTTATGCAGCGCGCTGGACTCGTCGTGACGAAAGAGGAACTGATCCGCGTTGGATGGAGTGGCGGCGCGGACGTAAGCGACGACACGCTCTACGTCTTCATGCGCGCATTGCGAAACAAGATTCAGTTCGGACGGCAGCCTGCGCTTCTGCATACAGTGCGTGGCGTGGGGTACACGCTCAGGATCGTGGCGGCCTGAGTGCGTAGTCTTTCCATCAGCCTGAGACTTGCCATCTGGTACACCGGCATCTCGTTCGTTGGCATCTTTCTTTGTGGTTATGTAATGTGGTTCGCGCTCGGCAGTTCGGTCTTGTCATGGAAGGACCGGACGCTTGAGATGCGGGCGTCGCGCGTTCGCTCAGTGGCAGAATCAACTTCGTCGGCACAACCCGCGCTGAGGCTTGACGAGTTGGTGGGCATCCTGCCTGAAGGTGAGTTGATCGAAATTCATGACAGCCAGGGGGTACGCCTCTTCCCGGCGGCGGAAGGCAATCTGCTTGCACTTTCGGTCAAGCCCTGCAAGCGCACTTCGATTAGCAATGTTCTTGTGGGCAAAAGCTACTTTCGCGTTCTCTGCAGTCCTTTGCGGTATAACGGCCGGGCCGCATATCTGCTCGTTCCAAGCTCGCTGCTGGAGGACCAGATCCTGTCACATGTGCTCACCACGCGGTTGATCCAGATGGCGTCGTTGATGCTGATCGTATCGAGCCTCGCCGGTTATACGCTAAGCAGACGTTCCTTGCGGCCGGTTGACGTGCTGGTCACCAAGGCACGCTCGATGACCGCGAAGGATCTTACCCAGCGGCTCCCCATCCCCGCGGCAGACGACGAGCTAAAACGGCTGGCACTCGAATGGAACAACCTGCTCGCCCGCATCGAGGTCTCGCTTAAGCGTGTAGAGCAATTCACCGCCGACGCTTCGCATGAACTACGCAGCCCGATAGCCTTCATCCGTGCCACCGCGCAGGACAGCCTTTTGCACGGCCAGCTTTCTGAAGAAGCCCGGGACGCCCTGCAAGCGATCCTTGACGAAACAACCGACACTGCCGCGCTTCTCGAAGACCTGCTGACGCTTGCACGCGCCGATGCAGCTCACAACGTGTCGACTACGCGCAGAACATCAGTAAGCCAGGCAATCGTCGACGTCTGCGATCGTTTTCGTCCATCGGCAGAGCAACGCGGACAAACTCTTCGTGCAATCCTTCCCAACGGCGAGGGCCCCACGCTGCTAGTTCACGAGGCCGACCTTCGCCGCCTGTTGGGGATACTGCTCGACAACGCCATCAAATACACTCCCACAGGCGGAAGCATCTCGATCGCATACGAAACGCGCGACTTGTTGCAGGTCAGCGTGTCCGACACGGGCCTTGGGATCGCCCCAGAGCACCAGGACAAGGTCTTTGACCGGTTCTTTCGCGTTGATACAGCGCGCAGCGCAAGCCGCGAAGGTTCTGGTCTCGGTTTAGCGATCGCAAAATGCCTTGTCGAGCGGTACAACGGCACCATCTCGTTGGAAAGCGAATTAGGAAACGGCACCATCGTGACGTTTAGTTTGCCACATTCGTAATTTGTCTTGAATGAGCGATAGTTGCACTCCGAGATCCGCACTCTTGCTGCATTCAAGTTCTTGGTTCACCAAAGGAAGCGTTCTCGTAGACTGAGGATCTGTCGTATTCTCGAATTCACTCTCGATCTTTGTAGAGATTTCTGAGGTATACGCTAACGCGACACGTCAAAAGTGACGAAAAGGCGTCACAATAGAGTTTATTCCCGCATTGTTCAACATCAGCGGGTGAAGGTCTAGACCCTATCGCGACGCATCCAGATGGGATTGGTCTCTGCCTGTCACTCTACGGGATTGGCAATCCCGACTGCCTGATGTAGGTATTCGTCGCTCTTCACCTGCTGCAGCATGAAGTGCGCGACATCGGATCGCGTGATGAAGCGAACCTTCTCCTCTGTAGCTGCTTTCACAATGCGGATGCCTTTGGGATCACCATTCGACAGTCCTGCAGGACGGACGACAATCCAGTCGAGATCGCTGTGCTTCACTGCGTCTTCCAGGTCGGCTTTGTCCTTCATCACGCCGCGGAGAAGGGTCGTCATGAACAGATGCTTGTAGTAGGAGTGGACATTGCTGGCGCTCTCACCCTCACCGATTGTGGAGAGCACGATCAACCTCCGGGCTCCTGTTTCCTTCATCGCCTCTATGACGTTGAGGGCGGTGTCGGTCTCCAGCGTCGTGTTTAGAAACGGCAGGTGTCCGCCGAGCGTATCAAGTACCGCTTCCTGCCCTCGAACGGCTTCAAGCATGAGAGCTCTGTCTCGCGCATCGCCTGTGACGATCCGGACGTCTGTTCGCTTGTACTCCGCTGGACTATGGACGAAAGCTGTCACTTCATGACCCAGAGCCAAGGCCTGCTCTACTACTGCTTCTCCCGTGTCTCCACCTGCACCAATCACCAACAACTTCATTGAACACCTCTGTAATGGGATGCAAGGCGCTCCTTCAGGAACTCAGGATTCGAGCTGCTTTCGGGCGAGCGGCTGCCGATAGAATCGGAATACGGCCATCGCGTCTCCACATAACGGGGGATTGAGGCTCTATGCCTGACGCGATCGGTGGAATCGGTGCCGTTCCAGATGGGCTCACTTGGTATCCTGAGGGTGCGGGTCGAACGCCGGAGCGGGCCATGGAGCGGAGTGTGCAGCGGGTTTTGCATTGCCGGTGCGGGAACCAGAAGGTTCTCGCGCAGGGACTATGTGCGACCTGCTACACGTTGAAGCGGCAGGATGAGGAACACTTTGGCGGTCTGCGGGAAGCGGTTCTGGAGCGTGACGGTAGACGCTGTCGGGTATGCGACGCTTCGGGCCGGGACAAGCGATCGATCATCGTGCACCACCGGGTTCCGGGAAAGTCTGTTCTGAACCTGATGATTTCACTTTGCCCCGCCTGCCACGCGAAAGTTCATCGGACGAAAGTTGTGCTGTCGGCGATGCCTCCACGGCTGTTGGAACTGTGGCGGGAACAGCATCCGAAAGGGCATGAGCAAACACGGCTCGACTTTGCAGCTAAGAAACTGACGGCCACCCACCTTCCGATGTTTGGAGAGAACAAAGATCGTACGGGGTAAGGGTTTTGAGGCGACATGACGGAGAGCATCGGGGGACGTGAGGAAGGGAATTCAATGGCAGGGATGAGCGACCTTATGCCTGAGCTACCACGCGATGCTTTCCTCAAGGACGATGGAGGCGACGACGCTGCGTTCTACGCGCCTGCCCGGCTTGTCACCCACATTGACGAGGCAGCGACGCAAGCGCTCACCGACTACTACCGAGCCATTCTTCCTGCCGGAGGCGTCCTGCTCGATCTCATGTCGAGTTGGGTCAGCCATCTGCCGGCGGAGATGACCTTCAGCGAAGTGATTGGTCAAGGCATGAATGCTGAGGAGCTCAGTGCTAATCCGCGGCTGAGCCGGAGTTTCGTCCAGGACTTTAACCGCAGCCCGATCCTGCCGCTGGAGGACGACAGCTGCGTTGCCGCCCTGTGCTGTGTCGGTGTTCAATACCTGCAACGTCCGCTGGAGGTCTTTGCTGAGGTCTTGCGGGTGCTGCGGCCGGGCGCTCCCTTTATCGTCAGCTTCTCCAACCGCTGTTTTCCGACCAAGGCGGTAGCGATCTGGCGGTCGCTCGACGAGCGCGGACATGCCGCTCTGGTAAGTCTCTACCTCGAGCGCGCCGGCTTTCGCGACATCGGCACAGAGGTACTTCGGGACGGCTCTAATAGTGATCCGCTGATCGCGGTCACCGGGCGACGTTGAAGGGCCTTGAGAAGTAAGCTTCTAGCGATGCCCCGCTCGCGAACTAGGCGGGGGGCACTTCCTGAATATCAAGAGAGAATCGAAAGTGTTCCTTCATACTCGCCGCTGCGAGTATGGTACGGAGCGCTCTCGCTGTCCGCCCTTGCTTCCCAATGATCTTTCCTAAATCGTCAGGAGCCACTCTCAAGGTAATGGTGGCACTTTCCTCTTGAGAGTTGACACCTACTTCAACGAATGATGGTTCATTCACCAAAGCTTGTGCGATGCACTCGACGAGACTACTGATCGACACAACAACCTCGTCCTGTCCTAGATTTGCACTTGATGCGATCATAAGCTCCATTCTGTTGTGCGCCTAAGATGGATAGTAAGCTAAAGCCAGCAGTAGACCGACTGATGCTGAGCACGTGATGTGAAGCAAGCTTCGTCGATGGTCACCGAATAGCTTTCACCAACGATGGTCTTTGGTGAAAGCCACGGTTTCCGACTAAGCGACTTCGAGACCGAGCTCGCGGCTTGGTCCTGGTTCCGGCCGCGGTCCCTTGACTAATGCTGGACGGAGCTAATGGATCAAATGCGCTTCTTGGTTTAGCGCAAACGATTCAAGCGGGGCTAGCCCAACGCACTCCAAGAACTCCAATGTCATCTTTGCGGTTCCTGAGAAAAAGTACCGACATACTCGCAAGGCTGTTCGCTCTAAAATGACCGGTCCGCCGCCGTATTCGATCGTGCAGTCGACGAAGGTGCAATCCACAAACCTTTTATCGTCCATGGCGAACGACTCGCCATAAAGCGTTAGTCCTTTAAGAACTTGCATTGATCTCGTTTCAAGTCTGTTGGTCCACAAAATCGTGGCGTTCCTCTACGGATTCAATAAGGGACTTGCGAGATGAACCGATCAGAGACAAATGGAACACTGTGCCTCGTCCCTCAGCACTCCTCACCTTCATGGATGATCCGCACTTCTTCATGATCTCGAGGCTGAGCCATAATCCGAGTCCGGTTCCTGTCTCACCCTTGGTGGAGTAGAAAGCTTCGAAGATTCTTTTAACCACTTCGGGAGGCATTCCTTGTCCGGTATCCGCAACGGTTAGCCGGACACAAAGCCGTTGAGCGCTTTGATCATAGAACTGACGTAGCCGGAGAATCAATCGTCCACCTGGGCGCACCGCATCAAGAGCATTGTCAATCAGGTTGACGCACACCTGCCTCAACTCGCCCTGAGGTGCTGAAACGAAGATCCCGCTGGGAAGATCCGTTTCAATTTGTACCTGCTGAACGGCTATCCGGCCATGAAAAAGCACCAGTACAGATCGAGCCAGTTCTGAGATGTCAAAATCGGTGATGCCCACTGGATCTCGGTAGAATCTGAGGGTACTCGACGCGATCTCCGACACACGGGCAAGCTCGTCTCTGGCCTGTTGAAGGTATTCAGCTCTTGTCTGACCAGATTCTTCCCCTTCGACGAGGTAGAGGAGGTTTGTGACGGTCTCCAGGGGATTTCTGATTTCGTGAGCGATTGAGGCTGCCAAACGCCCGGTGATCGCTAGGCGTTCCGCCTCAATCAGGGCCTCCTGAGACTTTTTCCGCTCTGTCCTATCCAGTACGGTTCCGATCAGTCGCGTTGCTATAAGTCCGTCGGTCTGTTTTTCGAACCGCGCTTTTCCTTTGGCAAAGACCAACGGACGTCTCCCTGTGGGTGAATTACTCGATACTCATATTCGTAATCGCCGCCGCCGCCGGGTTCCAACGCACGCTGCACAACTGCATGAACGACGTCCCTGTCGCTTGGATGAACGCAGGCGAGGAAGTCGCCATATTGGAACGGTGCATCTGCCGCGAAGCCGAAGATCTCTTTGCAACGGGGAGAGCTGTGAAGCTCGTTCTCTAAGACATTCAAGTCCCAGGTTCCAACGCCGGCCGTCTCTGCGGCAAGCTGAAGCGTTTCATTAGTGTTGATGGGGCCCCTCGGTTCTGGTTGTTTGCATGCCCCCAACCCGTCTGCTACGAACCCCACAAAGATAACCTGTTCCTAAGTGCGATTTACGGATTAGCCATTGGGGTTGGAGTTTTGCGGTGCGGTGGCTACAACTTCCTGCTTTCGGCCGTCTCCGGCAGCGGTTTTCGATATAGGCCTGCGTAGAGCTCTTTCGTGATCTGGTAGCAGTCACAAGCGGCAGCTTCCAGATTGTCCCGATTGATGATCTTGACTCTCCCGCGCTGATATTCGATCAGCCCGCTACGTTGGAGGATCCCTGCGATGACAGTCACCGTCGTACGTCGCGCCCCCAACATCATTGCGAGGAACTCCTGAGTAAAGTGCAAAACATCTGATTGAGTACGATCCTGAGCCATTAAGAGCCAACGCGACAGCCGTTCTTCGTTCTCATGGAGACGGTTACACCCCGCGAGTTGGCTCAGACTCACAGCCTGCTCCTGCACGAACTCCAGGACTCGATCCCTGAGCTCCTCGCTCGTCCGAAAAGCTCTAAACAGTTCAGAGTAGGGCATGCGCAAAGCCGTCGCAGTCAGTTGAATAAAACAGGTCGTTGACACAGGCGCTGGTCCAAGAAGATGAAAGCTACCAACGAGGCCCTCCCTGCCGATAAGACCGACTTCAGCGGTACTGCCGTCTTCCATGCTTGCAACTACGGATGCGATGCCTGAGGTCATGAAGTAGGCATACCGGGGGGTTTCTGCAGCTTCATAGAGGGACTTCTTGAGTGGCAAATCAACCTCCACACAGTGGCTCAGAAGCGCTTCCCGACACTCAGGAGAGAGGGCGTCCAATAGCAAGTTTCCAGACAGCGGCATGTTGCTTGTTCCTTCCATAGGCAGGAAAGGCGTTCGTTGGTAGCTCTTTGAGCTTCGAGTCTTGGCTCACAACGGCCCGATACCTGCCAGAAATCAAGAGGAGGTGAGGCTGTTCGAATTTCGCTTATAAGACAATAGCCTGCTCATATGTGCGATTTCGGGATTAGTACACGTCGTGCGGTTTTGTTTGGCATCCGACAGAGTGAGGTTCATCATCATGAACGAAAGCTCAAAAAAACTACCGAAGTATGAAAACACCCTTTTGAAGACTTTTGACAGCGAGTTGATTGCTCGATTGCGTTTAGCGCCTGTTGTTTTCAAGGCGGGACAGAAAATAGAGCAGCCAGGCAAGCCCATCCGCTATCTGTACTTTCTCGACAGCGGAATGGCTTCCATGACGACAACGTTCCCGGGAGGGACTGAGGTTGAGGTGGGGATGTTCGGCTACGAGTCGGTTATCGGCGTCTCGGCGCTTATGGGCACGGTTCAGAGCCTGAATCATGTCTATACGCAAGTCGCGGGGACCGGATACCGGTGCAGCTACGCGAACGCGCTCAAAGAGTTCAGTCGATTCGGGGTATTCCACGATCTGTGCCTGCGGTACGTCCAGGCTCAATTAGTGCAGTCGTCTCAGTCTGCGGGGTGTGCTTCCGTTCATAAATATGAGCAGAGGCTTTCGCGTTGGCTGTTGATCACCGCGGATCGAACGCACTTCGATACGTTCAAGATGTCTCAGGAATTTCTCTCTCATATGCTGGGGAGTACGCGATCTACGGTGTCGGTCGTTGCAGGAACCCTAAAGAAAGAAGGGCTGATCGAGTACAAAAGGGGTGTGATCAGCATTCTTAATCGCAAGGGACTTGAGGCGCGGTCTTGCGTGTGCTACGGCATCATCAGAGACTATTTGGCGAACTACGAGCAATTCGATACCGCCCACACGGCGTGATTTATTGGGCAGCACAGGTCTACCCCGTCTGGATGCAGGTAAAAATCACTGTTGCTGGCGAATCGCGAGCAGGAGATCACTCGGATGAATGGGCTTACTGAGGAGCTGAAAGTCGTGGCCTTCGTTCCTCGCTTGCTCAAGAAAGTCGACCGTTGCCGCTTGACCGGAGAAAAGCAGGATTTTGCATGTGGGACAAACAGCTTTGATCCGGATCGCCAGCTCCACGCCGGACATCTGAGGCATAACAACATCTGAGATCAGCAGGTCTGGGATGCCCTCCGTAGTGGTTCGGAGGGCATCGACCGGGTTTGTGAATGCCTCAGCTAAAAAGCCACTCTTGCAGAGGATCGTAGTCAGTGTTGTCGCAATGATGCTTTCATCGTCGACGACAAAAATTCGGGTGCCAGTTTGCATAGGCCTATGATCTCCTTTTAGCCCTCAACTGGCGTCGCGATGAGTCCACTATTTTGTAGATAGACGCATCACCTGATCAGCCTGCGGGCCCTTTTCACCTGTGACGATGTCAAAGGCGACGTCCTCGCCCTCTTTGAGGCTCTTGTATCCGTCATTTTGGATGGACGAGTAGTGGCAGAAAACATCCGGGCCGTCGTTACGCCCCAGAAAGCCAAAACCCTTTGCGTTATTAAACCATTTCACCACGCCACTGTACTGAGCCATAACCGTCTCCTCACCGTAGTTTGCTGGTGCTGATGCATCACTGGACCGACTCCGAGCATGTGAGCCGACCCGCCTGAGTTTACGAATCAAGTGAAAATGTATGCCAAAGGCTGAAATTATTCGGTCCAATGACGGACAAAGGTATGTTCGGCAGACGACAGACCTGCATTTTGACCCTCCGCAATGTTGTCGCCCGAACAATCTCGCACAAACCTGTGCGACACCGGGACAGCAGGAGCGTGGAGCGCCTGGAAAGATCGTCATCGATTGGACGCGAGGGATCAGCAACTCTTCCGCAGCAGCAATGGATTACAAGGCACCGCTACTTTCCTGCACACACCACGGGCAAACGATCAGTTCTCAGTCAACTTGCTCCGCCTTGACCCTCAACGTCGTTTCGAAAACGGTTACAAGGATTCCCTGGATCGATGACGAGTCGCGCAGGGGACTGTAGCAGAGAGTAAAGTAGGCCTCCTCAAGTTCTCCGTGCCGCTTGACTGGATAGAGGCGATCCTCGAAGGTCACCGTTTTTCCTTGAAGAACTCTTCCGTAAATGGGTTCGTTCATGTCCCAGACCTCGGGCCAGCAAGCCTTCGTCGGCTGCCCGAGTCCGCCGGGGTGCTTATCACCCATGAGGTCACGGTACCCGTCGTTGTAAATCTGAATCAGATCCGCCGACCAGAGCACAACCATTGGAAACTTACAGGCCAGGGCAAGATCAGCAACTGCCTAAGGCTTTCAGGCCACTGAGAGATGGGTCCCAAGGAAGTTCCGGACCAGTCATGATCGGCAACCAAAGAAGCCATTTCTTTGGCGTGCACAGGCAATACGGGAAGGGGGTATGCCCCCTCAAACCCATCAGGAGGGTAATCGCGGGCTGCTGATTCAATTGCCTGAAGAAACTTTGCTTCATCAACTGTTCCATCCTGCTGAAGCTCGAGGGTCGCGATGGACTCCACGACCGCGGGATGGAGCCCTACTGTCTCCTCAGAATCAGCCGAAGGTTTGGACCACCTCTCGAGCGCCGCCCCCCGGCTGCGGCCCATGAGATGGTAGAAACCAAGAACACGGGCTGCAATGGAAGCTTGTTGTTCTTCGCCTCGATAGTGTTCCCAAACGATCAGAACGCCTGATAGAGGCGTGTTTGAAGGGCCGCTTTAGCTTGCTCCGGTTCCGTGATGGCCGTTACGTCTGAGGACAGCTTGAGGAATAGGTCCTGGCCTTCGTGTCTATTGTGCAAAGTGAGGGATTTCCTACCGGCCGAGATCTGGCCATTCGCTGCGCTCACGAAGAGCGTCATCGCAAAAGCCATCTCCTCAGCTTGGACGGGAGGAAACATAAGAACCTCAAAATACACGAACCTAGATGATACGTTGGTGGGACTGCAGATTAGGCTTTCTTCGAGCCAGGATTCTCTGAAGCCGAAGCATGTTTGTCTTGATGCCGAAATCGTGGAATGCCCGCCTCATAACCAAGGGGATGAATGCAGGCTCCGCGCGGTAGTGTTGCCCAGCTTACACAAGCTGTAAGAGTTTCAGATCTCACGGAAGGTTTGCCGGAGTCTTTAGTAGGAGTCGTGCCACAAGGGACACCCGTTGGTTTGGCGACGACAGTGAGGCCGTCTCTTGGTCCAGGCAGATGGGGGGCGCTCAGCAGAACGCGAACTCTCTTGGCTGATGAATCTCAGAGCTTCGATGACATCTGCGGGCACCAGCGAAGAACCGGACGGGAAGCGACGGCAACACGCACACCCCCGGCAGCAAGTGACAGTTTGCATCTAAGCTCGTGAAACGGACTTAACGCTCTTGGACAGGAGTTTCGGCATGCGATTCGCTTTACCCGCCCTTTGCGTCTCCACAGCACTACTCTGTCTCGGCACCCTGTCGATGGCGGAACCCATCCTTGTGCGCTACAAACAGGGTTCAAGTCATGGATTCGTCGCTCTCAAATCTCTCGACGGAGTGACCATCGCCACCGGCGAGTCGACACAAACCGTCACTCGCGGCACCGTTACCTCTCGGCTGCTTTTCCGCTTTAAAGATGGTTCCATTGATGACGATGTTACCGTCTTCTCGCAAACGTCCGTCTTTCATCTGATCAGCGATCACCACGTTCAGCATGGCCCCTCATTCCCAAAGCCCATCGACTTCTTGATTGATACGCGAAGTGGGGATCTGACGTTCAAGGATGAGGATGGCACAGTTTCGAAGGAACACATGGACCTCCCTCCAGACGTTTCGAACGGACTTCCACCGAACCTTTTGCTGAACATCCTGCCCTCGACGCCTGAGACCAGGATCTCGTACATCGCCCCTGGGAAGAAACCGCGTCTGGTTCACATCTCGATCAAGCCCAATGGCACGTTGCCGTTCAGGGTTGGAGCGTTTCGGCGGAAAGCTACAGACTTCACTCTCCACGTAGAGCTGGGTGGAGTCACGGGCGTGGTCGCACCCATCATTGGCAAACAACCAGCGGATTACCACATCTGGTTGCAAAGCGGCACACCTCCGGCCTTTGTCCGGGAAGAGGGACCGCTGTACGAGGGTGGGCCAGTCTGGAGAATTGAACAGATTAGTCCTTCGTTTGAGTAGCAGCACACGCAGGGAAGGTTTGCCGTTCGCACGAGTGAAGAATGCAGCGATCGACAACAACTCCGCCAGTAAATCTAAAGCAAGCGTTGCCGCGGATGCTGCGTCATCCGTTCCAGACGATTGTGCCTCCTTGGAGCTGGAAATCCGCCGCTTGCACCGCGGCAATCCGCGGGCTAACCTTCTTTGCGTCCAATCTGCGAGCTGGGTGCCAACAGGCGACCAAAGCGCTGGTAGTGGAGGCGATCTTCGCAGTCTTTGCCGGAGGTCTGATCGGAGCCGTCTCGCAATACCTGCGACGCGCGAAGCCTTTGTGGGCTGCAGCGCTTTTCCTTTGCCTTGCTCTTCCGGGCCTGATGACCCTGGCCCAGGCAGGAGTCCACCACCTCGCAGGAACACCCTTTCGCACCGGCGGACTCGTCGCCTCCTTCTGTCTTGCGGCCCTTGCAGCTGCCTACACCTGGTATGCCATGCGCCGCGGAGCCATGCTGGGAGGGGTAGATCAAACGACCGTGAAGCAGGACCTTCAAGCTCTGCCACGTCTGACTCTCGACTTCGTTCTGGAAATCCCGCGGCATCTGTTGAGCAGCCGCACGTAAGCTGCTATGCGGATCCCTGAGCCGCAGGTGAAGACGCAAGGTCCTCGAGCTAACTGGAATGCATGTTTTCCCAATTGCACGCTCTCGCAGGCAACCTCCTTTCTGGATCAGGCACCCTAGCGTGTGGGATATAGGCGCTGCAGGTATCGACCCGAAGGCGACTCACCCCTCCTCCTCTCTACCGCAGATCACGTAGCCGCGCCTCGACTGTTCGCCCGTCGCGAGAGTGCAGCACTGCGCCTTAGCCCACAATCCAAGCCAATGCTTTTCACGAGGAACCCTATGTCTTTGCCTTACGATCTCACCACACTGGTATGCCTGTTTCATCATCAGGATCATGCCGAGGCTGCGATGAAGGACCTGCTGCAAGCAGGCATTCCGCAGGAATCCATCACCGTCATTGGGGGTCCCGGAGCGGACGCCGATGCGCTCGATAAATCCGAGCTCGCCGGGCTCGGCATGCCGGACAAGGATTACGACCACCTGAAGCAGGGCATTCGCGACGGCGGCGTTGTGGTGGCTGTGGCCGATACCGTGGAAGCCGAAACGATCGAAAGCATCTTCCACAAGCACAGCGCAGACAAGATCGACGAGGCCGACAGGAGCTACGGCGACGCTTTGCCGCTGGCCGCTGCCACTGCGGCGCCCCTGGTCGCTAGCGAAGCAGCCGTGGGCGAGCGTGCCATCCCGATCGTTGAAGAAGAGCTGGTCGTCGGCAAGCGCACTGTGGATGCAGGCGGAGTGCGCGTATTCCGGCGCGTGGTGGAGATCCCGGTTGAAGAGTCGGTTCAACTCCGTGAAGAGCACATCAACGTCGACCGCCGTCCCGTAGACCGCGCAGCGACCGACGCCGATCTCGCTTTTGGCGACCGCACGATTGAGCTGACGGAAACGGCTGAAGAGGCCGTTGTGGGCAAGACCGCACGGGTCGTGGAAGAGGTCCTCGTGGGCAAGAGCGCAACCGAGCACACCGAAACCATCAAGGACACTGTGCGGCACACCGAGGTCGAAGTCGAGCAGGTACCTGGAACGGAAGCCGTAACCACAGAGACCCGTCGCGGCTACTAGCCATTGTTTCAATCAATTTCTAACTAAAGAATCTGGAGAACTCCATGGCTGACCGCGTCAAAGTTTACGAAGAAAAGAAAAAGGGCCTGCCCATCTGGGCCTGGCTCCTTCCCTTGTTGCTTCTGCTCGCCTTGCTGGCGTACTTGCTTACGCGCCATAAGGATACGCAACCTGTCATCACCCAGGCGCCTGCGACTCAGTCGACGCCGGCCGCTTTCCCTGACCTCGGCACAGTCCACTTTGCGACCGACAAGGCAGACTTGACGACCGAAGGCCAGGCCACTCTGGACAAGGCTGCCGATGCGCTCAAAGCCAACCCAAACGCGCACATGCGGCTGGAAGGCTACACGGATAGCACCGGCACAGACCCGCACAACATGGATCTATCGCAGCAGCGTGCCTATGCCGTGGCGAACTACTTGAAGGCGAAGGGCATCGACGGCTCACGTCTCACTGGCGCGGGCTTTGGCCCGGTCAACCCGGCAGACACGAACGCGACCGCTACCGGCAAGGCGGACAACCGCCGCGTCGAACTTTTCTCGCAGCAGTAACAGTTCGGGGCGCCCAGCGTGGTGCCCCTACCCCACAAACACCCAGGACCAGGAGAAGAATCATGTCGAAGACTGTCGTAGGATTATTCAATAGCCTTTCAGAAGCTGAGCAGATAAAACAGAACCTCGTCTCGAACGGATTTGAGTCGCAGCAGATTACCGTCGTCGCACAGGAAGCGGATGAGGCGGACACGGATCTCGTCGACGATGCCAAGCCTGGTGTCGGCCACCGCATCAGCAGCTTTTTCACTAACCTTACGGGCGGCGATGAGGATGTTCATCATCATTACGCGTCCGGCATCAACAGCGGTGGCGGTTTGCTTGCTGTGACCTGTGCCGATGATCAGGCAGCCGAAGTGGCGCTGATGCTGAAGCAGCACGGTGCTCGCGATATTGACAACACCTATACCGGCCAGGCCGATGCCGGCGTGCCTGTATACGGCGGCGGCACTTCTGCCCAGACCGTTACGGGTGAGACTGCCATCCCGATCGTCGAAGAAGAACTGCAGGTTGGCAAGCGCGAGGTGGATCGCGGCGGTGTTCGCGTCTACTCGCACCTGGTGGAGCGTCCGGTCAGCGCGGATGTCACCCTGCGAGAAGAGCACATCAGTGTGCAGCGTCGAGCGGTGAATCGTGCAGCCACCGCAGATGATTTTGCTGCCGGCACCGCAGGCACCATCGAGCTGAACGCCACGGGAGAAGAGGCCGTTGTGGGCAAGACGGCGCGAGTGGTAGAAGAGGTGCTTGTGGGCAAGAGCAGCAGCGAGCACACCGAAGCCATTCACGACAGCGTCCGCCGCACCGAGGTGGACGTGGAAGAGCTTCCCGGCACGACCACAACAAAGACCGGATACTAACGTCAACCTCTCAGGCCGGCGTGTCATTGCCGGCCTGACGCTTCCATCCCTCACCGCCCACACCTGGAGTGCCATGCTTTCCCCGGAAATTGCGAATCTTCTCAACACGACGGGAACGCTCGACCCCGAAGTTGCCCTCACTGAGCTTCAGTTGCCAGACGGTCGCATCCTGCGGCTTGCCACTTCGCTGCTGATTGCCGCGGCGCCGGCAAATGTGCAGTCACAAGCACCCGGTACCATCACGATACCCATTGTGGAAGAGCGCCTGAACATTTCCCGCAAGACGGTCGAGACCGGCAAGGTCCGCTTACACAAGACGGTCCAGGAGTTTGAGGCCGTACTGGATGAGCCACTTGCGGTGCGAACCTACGACATCGAACACATCGTGCTCAACCAGCCCGTCGACACAGCGCCTGGCGTGCGGACTGAAGGCGACACCACCATCTACCCGCTGGTGGAAGAGCAGCTTGTCCTGACCAAACAGCTGATCCTGAAGGAAGAGATCAGGGTGACGCGGCGTGATACAGAACGCAGAGATACGCAGAGCGTGACGCTGCGCCGTGAGCACGTGGTGGTGGAGCGGGAAGCAACGAAGTAATGCTCGAAAGGTCGTACTGTGCTCTTAGTTCGGGCAGCGAATCTCCGGATGGATGCGGGTTGGATCTATGAGCTTTGGTCACGGGAGTTGGATCCGCGCTGGTCTCTTTCCCCGGGAGCACTGCGCCGTCAACTTACCCAATGTGTTTGTCTGGTTGCGGAATGGTGTGGAGCTCCGGCCGGATTCTGCGCCGGCACCTATCAAGCGCCAGGTACCGCCGCACTAACGGCACTACTGGTGAGCGGCGCACATCGCCGCCGGGGCATAGCATCAGGGCTCCTCCAATGCCTCGAAGCACGACTCCGCAGCCTGGGGGCGGAAACCTTGCGGCTTGGCTGCGGGGCAAGTAGCACCTACTTTTGGCCCGGAGTGCCAATAAGCAACCCATCCGTGTGGGGCTTCTTCGCAAGCCGCGGTTGGGCAGCCGAGGACACGGTTTCCGACCTCGCTGCCAGCCTCAGTGAGCTTGAGCCTCGCATCACTCTTGACCGGTTTCTTGCAACAGCGAACTACCGCTTTGCGCTCGCGAGTACCGCAACGCACAAGCGAATCGAGGCTTTTGAAGCGCTGCACTTTCCGGTCTGGGCTGAGCCCTTCCGTACGAAGCTAACCGGTCGTCGCTTCCACGAGGTGCTCATCGCTTACGCTTCGGATGACTCCATTGCAGGGTCGGTCCTGCTTGAAGACAACCAATCCGTCGTCTGGCGCAGATCCCTGGGCTCGGGCTGTTTCTCAATGAGCGCCTTGGGCGTAGCATCCGATCATCGACGAAAGGGCCTCGGACAGGCGCTGGTGGCGTACGCTTTTACCATCGCTAAAGGTCGCGGCGCGACTAAGTGCTACGTCAACTGGACCGGGCTGACTGACTGGTACAGCAGGCTCGGCGCCAGATCCTGGGCGGAGTACACGATGAGCGAAAAACGTCTGCGGTGACTTAGCCGTGAGCGGCCGGTGGGGCGCATTTGAGGAAGATCTGCATGTCCACAATGCATTGATCGCGCGATATGGAATCTTGATTATCGGCAGTAGCGTAAGCTGTCACAAACGAACGTTTGTGACAGCTACCGCAGCTCCGACCATTTACTGGTGATTGCGGTACAAGAACCATAGCAGAACTGTAGTCACAAACAAGCCGTCTCATAGAACCGTTTGTGATAGCGTTCATCTATGGTCATCGGCTATGCCAGAGTCTCAACCGAACAGCAAGACACGGAGGCACAACTGCCTGAGCTTCGGAAAGCTGGCTGCAAGCGCATCTACGAAGAAACGATGGGCGGCGGGACCATGGACCGCCCTGAGTTGGACAGATGTTTGGAACGGTTGGAGAAGGGAGACACGCTGGTGGTGTGGCGACTCGACCGGCTAGGCCGTTCGCTTCGTGATCTGCTCCAGACAGTGGATCGGCTCGATAAGAGTGGCATCAATTTCATCTCTCTGAAAGAACGCTTCGACACTAGCACTGCCGCTGGCCGACTTGTCTTTCACTTCTTCGCGGCTCTGACGCAGTTTGAAAAAGAACTGATCCGTGAGCGTACGATGGCCGGTCTCTCCTCGGCGCGGGCGCGAGGTCGGCTGGGTGGCCGAAAGAAACTACTCACAGTACAGCAGACTCGGGTCGTAAAAACGATGTGGGATAGCCATGAACATACGCGGCATGAGATCGCCGCACACTTCACGGTTTCTGTCGCCACGATTGATCGGGTTCTCAGGGCGAGCCGGATCGCTGCAGCGAGCAGGGGAGGGAAGTAATGCGCGTACTGGTGGATGGTTTGGAAAAAGTGATCACAGGGGAAGTGATCGGCGGCGAGCTGCTCGATGGCGAGAGTGGACAGTTCGACCTGGAAGCCGAGTTCACCGTTCGTTGCGACAACGGGGCCTGCTTTACCGTTCATGGTTGGCTAGTCGATGTCGAGGTTCTCACCGAACCCACGGAATGGGTAATGTGAGAATGCCACGCCTGGTACAGCGGTCGATCTGTTGCCCCTGCGGAATCGACAAGGTTCTAGCCTTGGGACTCTGTGCGACCTGCTACACGTTAAAACGGCAGGATGAAGACTATTTTGGCGGGCGAAGGGAAGCAGTGTTGACCCGCGACGGTAACCGGTGCGCCGTTCCTGGCTGCACCACGCTGAAGAGGGGGAAACGGTCGATTGCTGTACACCACCGGACGCCAGGCAACAACGATCCAAAGCTGATGATTACACTCTGCCTTGCTTGTCACGCTAAAGTGACGCGAACGCGATTCCTCCAGCGGGAGTGGCCGTCCCTACTACGGGTTCTATGGCGTGAGCAACATCCAGAGGGGCACGAACAGACGGCGCTTAACTTCAAGGAATTCATCCCTGCTGCGGAAGCTATCGCGCTATTTAGGGACGAGGATTAGCGCCTCTCAGTTCACCTAAGATGGCGGCATCTCGTTTGCCGTCAGCCATCGTACAACTCGGGTAGACCCTCTCCTTTGCGTCGGTCAAGAAGCTTGCGTACTTCCACCATCACGTACACTGCTTGCGCTTCTGTGGTGATGGGCGCAGACATCGCTTGGGCGAGCTTGTATTGAATAGCGTCTTTCATGTTTTCTCGTGTGACGGAACGACCGTGGAAATGGCCGCGCCATGCAAAGCGTGGAACGGTGAATCTGTCCCACCCTTCGCATAGCCCGTTGGAAAACGCCGATGCTGCCGGCGTCTCCCACATTCCGCACCGCTTCGGCGACGGGTGTATGTATGTAATTACAGCAATACGCTTAGAGGCTTAGGCCGATACCGTAGCCGCGTTGAGTCTCCCGTTGCGGTGGCTTTTGCGCCTGTTCGTGTTGTGGGGTCTTCTCCCGCTCGGGGGCTTTCTGCTGCTGGACCGCCGGGGCCGTGGTGTGGATGGAGAGGTCCCGCGCGTGGACGGGAACACTTCTGAGGACTTTGGCCTCCGCTGCGTCGCCAGTGACGATGAACCGCTCGGCCGAAACGCGACGGCCGCTTTCGACGGCATAACCATGCTCAACGTGGCGGGCCTGCTTCGCGGTTAGCTCCAGTTCCTTACCACTGTCCAGCCGTACCTTTAGGGATCCCGTCAGAAAACGGACAATAAAGCACGTTAGCGATGGCCCGGCCCACCGGAGTGTTCATCGTCGGGTCTCTTTTCAAAAGTCGTCCGGATGCGAAAGTTCTGCGAAACGCAAACGAGACCTGATTATGAGAGTGCCAAGCGGTTAATTCCAGCCCTGTGATTCTCGATTCGAGTCCTTCTCGAAAACCAGTGCGGGGCCGCAGGGCACCCGTCAGGCCTTGCAGGCAGATAAAGCCTCTCAGCGCAGGTTGTCAGTCTTCCTAGCGTGCTTTATTGTCCGTTTTCTGATGGGACCCCATGCTATACCGGCAAGGTCTTTATGCTCACCGATCGACTGGAAGGCCGTGAGGGAAAGCAGCTGTCAGGAGGTGAATCAGGGCAGAGAGCAAACAAACGGGAGAGGCTTGAAGCCTCTTCCGTTTTTGCATGGTCATGCTTTAAATCAGGTGACGATGGTGACCTTTCCCTGCGGGCTTTTCGTCAACGCGTGGAGGACTGAGCCATCCGCCTTAATGTGACGCAGGGAGAGCAGTGACGGCGTGACTTCGAGATGACTGAAGCCGTGTACCTTCTCCGCCCAGGGACCACGCGAGGCCTCTTCCAGCCGCAGGTTGTAGAGGTCCGCGCCGCCGCCCCCCGAGAGGAAGAAGGAGGTGGGGTGGCCTTCAAACTCTAGGTGCTGCAGGTCGTGATCGTGGCCGGCGATATAGAGGTGGACGCCGTACTTTCGCAGGAGCGGATCCCAGTCGCGGATGAGGACCTTGTGATCTCCGTGGGGACCATTGGAGAAGATGGGGTGGTGAGCCATGACACAGAGAAACGGCGTGGTCAAGGGCCTTTGAAGCTCCGTCTCCAGCCAGACGAGTTGCTCGGCCTGCTGGGCCGGCGTGAGGGTGAAGTTGTAGTCGTGGGCTTCGGGCTTCTTGCCCTCGTGGAATACGTTGCTGTCTAGCGCAATAAAGGTAATCTGTGGATTGTTTTTGGGGAAGGTGAAACGATACCAAAGGGATGGCATGGTCCAACGGGTGTTGCCGCGTCTGGCGTAGGCGAGTTCCGCAGCGACTTTGCTCTCCGGCATGACTTGGTAGTCGTGGTTGCCCGGAATTGCGTAGGCGGAACAGTTGAAGATGGACTTGGGGTACATCTGCTCGAAGCTGGTCTGCCAGCGGGGCGAGTCGACGCCGCCAGGGAGGGCGTCGTACCAGTTGTCACCGAGCATGAGAAGGGCTTCGGGGGTGAGGGCGTGTTTGTGGGTATAGTCGATCATGCCCTGTGCGACGACTTGCTGGGCCTGGTCCTTGGAATCGGAGCCCCAGTCGCCCAGCATGAGCAAGTGAGAGGCGCCAGGCTGCGGCTTTGACAGGGCAGCGAAGAGGCCAGAAGGCTTGAGCGCGGCGGCGGCGCTGAAGGCGAAGCTCTGTCGCAGGAAGCGGCGGCGGTTGAGAGTTTGCTCGTGCGTGGATGGCATGGCGGCGTGACTTTCTTAGAGCTGGAGTTCATGACCGGGTGGATGCCCATCTCCCTGTACCACGCAAACGATTCAAACAGGGTGAGGCTGGATCAATGGAGGAGTAGCGAGGCTTCCCTCCCCAGAGTACAGTACACGAGCAGAAGGACTGCCGAACTCAGCGATGGGATCTGCGGATCGTATTGGCGAGCAACTCGTATTGATCGCTTCAGATGAAGTCGACGTGAGCGGAAGCGGATGCGGCTGCTTCCAACATTCGGCGACGGCATTGGCCGATCCGAAGTTGTATCCGTCCCCCAACCCTGGTTCTGGTCGGGGGTGAAGCCGTCAGTGGAAACCCATCAGGTAGCAAAGGCGATATCCATAATGTACGACTTGGTTGAGACGCTCGGTCTGCTGCTTGCCCCGGTCGGACACTTAGCAGGCACAACCTAGACAAGTGTCCGACCGGCCAGGAAAAGATTGAACGCCTTACTTCTAAAACAGGACTTTCAATCCAAACTGCAGGACGCGTCCTGGTACCGTCGTGGCGGCGACCTGACCGAAGGTTGCAGCGGAGATCGTTGATGTCGGGTTGGAGAAGTTGGTGTGATTGAAGACATTGAATGCTTCGGCTCGAAACTGGGTGCTTATTTTCTCGTGTCTAGTATTAAACGCGGTGTTCTTGAAAAGTGAAAAATCGATACTATTCACTCCTGGGCCAGACAGAATGTTTCTCTGCAATTGTGAACTAGCTACGTTGGGTGTTGCAGAGAGACCAAGAGTGGAGACTCCATCGACTTTCGGATTGGTTAGGTAGACAAGGCTGCCATTGCTCCGGAAGAGCGGATTGCGAAGCGACGCCAAAGTCCCTGTACGAAGCGAGGCTCGGTCGTTAGAAACACCATCACCGTTGACGTCGGTTCCTGCCAGCAGGCTATAGGGTGCTCCTGTTTGGAACCGAAGAATGCTGTTCGCTTGCCATCCTCCAATCAGCTTATCGATCAGGCCGTGAGACGTGCCTCCGATCAGCTTTCCGGCCCCAAACGGAAGGTCGTAATTGAAGTTGATCACGACTGCGTGGCGAAGGTCGAAGTCTGAGTTACCGTAATCCGCGCCAAGCTGTGCACCGCCAAGATAAGTGGCTGCATAGTAACTCGCCGCCTCGGCATCCGTCGTGAAGGGACTGAGCCCCTGTGATGTTCGCAGGGCGTTGATGTTCGTAAGCGTTGGATATGCAACTGTGCCGTTTGCGTTCCGCACCGGCAGAAGATTAGTCACACTCCCCGTTGGGATGCCGGTCAGGATTTCACCGGAGCCCGTATCGAGCGAATGCGACCAGGTGTAGGAGACCTGGAACGCTAGTCCCGCAGCAAAACTTCGCCGGAGCGAAGCCTGTAGCGAGTTGTAGTTCGAAATGCTGGAGGAGTCGCGGGTAGAGAAAGTGCCGAAAACCTGTGGGCGAAAGTTGCTGTTGCTGTTCGCAATACCCACTGGGACGTTAATATTTGCAGGCCGGTAGGCGGCAGGGAACGAAGACCCAAAGTTCTCGTTGAGTGTACGGATAAGGCGATCGGCCGCAGCACCGACGTAAGAGAGCTCCAAGAGGTTGGAACGCCCGAACTGCTGTTGTACAGACAAATTGTAGCGTTGGGTTCTCGGAAATGAGAGATTTGGGTTCACGGTTGTGGGCCCAATCGGAAGCGTTGTCGCAGCGGGATCGGCGGTTGCGACTGAAAAACCGTATGGGATGCTACCAGTCGTCACTGGAACTACGAACGGTGGTGAGTTTCGAGCATTGCCCACCACGTTGTCGAAAATGCGGTCATAGAAAATGCCATAACTGCCACGCACTGTTGTGGTCGGATTGGCGCTGTACGCGAAACCAAGCCGCGGCGAGTAGTTCTTTAGCGCCGCTGGAAACAGCGCCAACGGCCGGCCTGAACCCACGGTAATCAGCCGAACCTGATTCAATCCCGCAGGCCCATTTGCAAGTAATGAGGTGTTCGCAGACGGAGTTCCGCCGGGCGAAAGAAATGCATTGCTTAGGAAGCCATCTACTTCGGTCAGGCGGCCCAGGTATTCGTAACGCAAGCCGGCATTAATGGTCAGCTTCGCCGTCACCTTCAGCGTTTCCTGGACAAATGGGGCACCCTCCCAGATACGGAAGCCACGCTCTGACGTTGGCGGCGTAAGGAATAGATTCTGGGTGAACACCGAAGCAGGTGCCCCGGGCTGCAGAATGGTATTTGCTCCGGAGGAATTCCACTGCCAGTTTGGCCGTTCCAAAAAGCCAAAGACGCTGTTGTCTTGTATGCGGCGCAACTCACCGCCTATTTTTAATGTGGATCGCCCCTTGATCAGCGTGAACGTGTCGTTGAACTGAAACGTGTTTGAAGCCCGGGTGTTCGGCGCCGTCGTAGTGTACCCGAGCTCGGGAAGACCATAGCCAAGGTCAAGTGTTGGAATGCCGTTTGGAGTAAGCGGGTCGCCATACGGCTGTCCCGCAAAGGCACCGGAGCGTGCCGTTCCAGATTGAAGGATGCCGTCTGGGGCCGGATCGAAGACATTGCTAATGCTGTTGCGCTCAAAGACAGCGCGGAAATCGTTCAGCATAGAGCCGCCGAACGGCTGTGTCAGATCAATAATCCCATTGTGCACGGTGTTCGTGAAACCTACTCCAGTTCCAGGCAGGCCAGAACCAGAGACGGTACCCGGGCCAGCGTTGTTATGAAAGTAGGCGTAGCGCACTGAGAGCCGGGCGTTCTTCGGCAGGTTACGATCGACTTTGCCGAGGTAGGCATCCTCATCAAAACTGTTGGCGCGGTTGAGCGATGTGGGTGTCACCACCGGTGTTTGCGTTTTAATGATGTTTGCGACAGTATCGTCTTTCGCGGGCGTTGCTGCATACTTGCCTGTAAAGACTGCACCGAGCACCTGCCCAAGCGCGGCGTTCTGCTGCGCAACCGCTGCAATGGTGTTTGGTGAAGGAATGTTGTTAACCACCGAGACACCTTGACGTTGACGGAATCCTTCATAACTGAAGAGGAAAAATGTCTTGTCATGTTGCACCGGACCGCTAAGGACTCCGCCAAAATTATTCTGTACAAAGGGCGGAGCGATGAAGTGACCGTCTTTCTGAAACGCCGGGTTACGATCGAAATAGCTTCGAGATTGAAAGGCGCGGTTTCGAGCAAATTCAAAAATTGAGCCGTGAACCTGATTCGTTCCGGATTTTGTGATGACGTTTACCTGCGCTCCCGAATTCCTTCCGAATTCTGCATCGGCATTCGACGTGATCACGCGAAATTCCTGAATGGCGTCGATGCTCACGGCGTTGATTCCGGGAGCCGATCCCGTAAAGCCGCCTGTCGACCCAGCCGCTGAGGCACTGGGAACGACGGGGTCGTTGAGATCGCCGCCATCCAGAAGAAAGTTATTGCCCGTTCCACGGGCTCCGTTGACAGATTGGCCTGAACCCTGGTTACCGTTCACGTTTGTGGAAACGCCTGCCTGAAGGTTGATGAGTTGCGCGAAGTTTCTGCCGTTGAGCGGCAGATCGGTAACTTTCTTTGAATCCACCAATCCACTTAGAACGCCGTTGTCACTTTCGAGCAGCGGAACATCTGCGGTTACGACACTCGTTTGGGTCACATCGCCGACGTTGAGTACGACATCAAAACGTAGGTGATCATCGACACTTAGCTTTATGCCACCCGCAGTCGTTCGTTTGAATCCCGCTTCCTCCGTCGTGACCTCATAAATGCCGACTACCAACGTAGCTGCTTTGTAGCGACCCGCAGAATCTGTATGCAACAGGCGAACGGCACCGCTCTCGCTCTTTACTGAAACGGTGGCACCAACAACAACTCCGCCAGAACTGTCGCGCACCGTTCCTTCAATCGATCCAGTCGTTTCCTGCGCATGGAGAGCAGAATGAAAAGGGGCAGTTACCATAAGTATCCCGATAACACTGACACGCGAACACACTGGGGCAAAGCGCTTCAAAGGGTTCTCCTCGTATTGTTCTTTCTCTTACCGTACGTATAACTAGGCGGTGTTAACGGCCCGTAAACAAGTACGAAGTCCAGTCAAGTGGCACGACCTTTAGGGTCCCTGTTTCAAATGTAAAACCTACGCCAAGCCATCCTTTGATGGCCTGTATTAATTCAGACTGCGCTGTGGAGAACTCGCGATTGCTGTCGCGGTCGCTGCTTTCGGCTTGAATACCGGCGAGTCCCTCCTTGGTGTAGTTGGCCTGCTTGGGTTGACGCTCCGAGCCATCGATCTGAACCAGCTCACCGTAGGACTCGCGCCGGAGTCTGGGTTGGTGGAAGGTCTTGCGCTGCGTACGTGACAGCCACAGGCCTTCGACCATCAGCCATCGCCGCAGCGTCTCCTTACCGATCCGGAGCTGATGCTTGTTTAGCAGCACCTCGGTCGCAAGCGTTGGCCCGAAGTCCCGGTACTGCCGCCGGATCAACTCCAGCACGTACTCGCGAACCCCGGACGTGAGCTGGTTGTTCGACGTCCGGCCACGTGCCCGATGGATCAGGGCACCGCCACCTCCATCGCCGTAGCGCACCAGCAGCCGATGCGTCTGCCGCACGCTCAACCCCAGCAAGCCCGCCGCCGACTCCGTCGTGCGACTGCCAGCCAGCACCTCGGTCAAGACCTCAACCCGTCGTAACTCCTGCTTGCTCATCTGTAGCCAACCCATCTGCCGCCTCCAACCCTCAACTCAGGATGGGGCAGCGACACTTTGGCTTTGCAGAGCTACGACATTATCGCTTTGCGCTTACAGGCACTTCGCTCGTTAGAAGTGACAGTATAGGTCTTTGTTTATATAACTCGTATTCGTGCGGTGCGTAATGTGGGAGCCGCCGTTCTTTGGCGGCTTCCAAGGGCTGTGGGAAGAGTGGGACGGCCTTATCGTTCCACGCTTTCCATCAGCCCGTCATTTCCACCGCTTCCGGAGGCGCGACGATTTCTACAGAGCGCGGCGGCCGTTTCGTGTAGCCGTTCTTTTCGCTGTTGGTTCTCACCTTCGGAGCTTGCCGCGTATCCTGCTGGGCCTTGATCAGCGACAACGCATGGCTGAGTCTCTTGTTCTCGACGATGGCTGCTGGGTTGACTCGCTGGTCTTTATCGAAGATGCGGTAGGGAAGCACATGTCCCTTCCAGCGCACCTCCAGCCGGCCATCTGGGAAGTCGTAGAGATCGACGTACTGGCCGCCAAGCTCTTCGCTCACTGCACTGCGATCAAGGATCAGCTGCTTGCGATCGTAGGCCAGGGTGAGCTGGTCGCCGACATGGCGCTGCTCGCGGTGGCAGAGGATGTCGTGGAGTCGTTCTGGCTTGTGCCGGAGTTCCTGGTGCAGGTCGGTGGTCTTCGCCGGCCGCACTGCGAACCGCTCGTTGAAGCGGCTTACGAAGCCCGGCAGGAAGGCGTTGCCGGCGTCGATGCCGGCCACGTTCTCGATCCGAAGCTCCTTCACGAGCCGGTCCTGCAGGGTACGGTTGGCTCGTTCTACGCGGCCCTTGGCTTGGCTGGAGTTCGCGCAGATGATCTCGATGTTGAGCTCTGCCAACGCTCGGCCGAACTGCGTCATGCCGGCTCCGCCCTTCGCCTCCGACCGGTTCACCCGGAAGACAGAGTGCTTGTCTGAGTAGAAGGCCATAGGACAGCCGTGCTGTTCGAGATACTCGCGCAACGCTTCGAAGTAGCTAGCCGTGCTCTCGCTGGGAACGAAGCGCAGCTGCATTAGCCGGCTGGTCGCATCGTCGATGAAGACCAGCAACGTGCAGGGCTCGCCGCGCTGCTCGAACCAGCGATGCTCCGAGCCGTCGATCTGCACCAGTTCGCCATAGCTCTCCCGCCGTAATCGCGGCTGGTGGAAGGTGCGCCGCTGCTTGCGCGAGAGCCACAGCCCGTCGGCAACCATCCACCGGCGCAAGGTCTCCCGGCCAACCTGGACGCTATGCTTCTCGAAGAGAACCTCGGCCGCGAGCGTGGGCCCGAAGTCCGCGTATCTGGTCCTGACCAACTCGACCGCGTACTCCCGCACGCCAGGGTTCATCTGCCGGTTGGAGGCTCGACCGCGTGCCTGGTGGATCACCGAAGCGCCGCCCAGCTCCTTGTACCGCGCCAGCAGCCGAAAGGTCTGCCGCCAGGCCAGCCCCATCACCGCTGCGCCGGACGCCACCGTTCTCCTGCCGGCCAGTATCTCCGTCAGCACTTCAATCCGCTTCAGATCCCGTTCACTCATCTGGACAATTCCCATCCCGTTAGTGTCATTTCTAATGGGCGGGAACCTGTCATTTCTAATGGGCGCTTACAAAGCGTGTTGCTGCAAAGTTCAGATGTCCGGACAGTTACAAAGTAGAAATGTCCGGTAGTCGTAGTGCGGTGTGTAATGTGGGAATCGCCGTACTCTGGCGATTTCCAAGGACTGTGGGAAGAGTGGGACGGCTTCATCGTTCCACGCTTTCCATCAGGCCGTCATTTCCACCGCTTCAGTTTTTCGTTCGCGCTTGCGATATCCGATCTTCTCACTGTTGGTCTTGATCTTCGGAATAAACTTCACCTCCTGATCGGCCTTGATGATCCGAAGCGCATGGCCCAGTCGCTTGTTCTCGACAACCGCGGCATGGCTTACCCGCTGGTCCTTATCGAAGACACGATAGGGAAGTACCTGTCCCTTCCAGCGCACCTCCAGCTGTCCATCGGAGAAGTCGTAGAGGTCGACGTACTGACCGCCAAGCTCCTCCGACACCAAACTTCGGTCCAGGATCAACTGCTTCCGATCGTACGCCAAGGTAAGCTGCTGGCCGACGTGCCGCTGCTCGCGGTGGCAGAGGATATCGCGCAGCCGATCCGCCTGGACTGGAACAGGTCGGTGCAAATCCTCTGGTCGTGCCGCTCGCACCGCAAACTTCTCGTTGAAACGCACCAGGAACTTCGCGAGGAAGACGTTCCCGGCAGCCATGTCGCACACGTTGGCGAGCCGGAGTTCCTTCACCAGGCGGTCCTGCAGCGTGCGGTTTACCCGCTCGACGCGGCCTTTGGCCTGGCTGGAGTTCGCGCAGATGATCTCGATGTTCAGCTCTGCCAGCGCCCGGCCGAACTGCGTCATCCCCGCACCACCCTGGGCCTCACGGTTGATGCGGAACACCGAGTGCTTGTCCGAGTAGAACGCCACCGGGCAGCCATGAGCGTCAAGATACCCGCGCAGGCAATCGAAGTAGGAAGTGGTGCTCTCACTCGGAACGAAGCGCAGCTGCATCAGCCTGCCGGTCGCGTCGTCGATGAAGACCAGCAGCGAGCAGGCAGAGCCTCGTCGCTCGAACCAGCGATGATCGCTGCCGTCGATCTGGATCAGCTCGCCGTAACTCTCGCGCCTGAGCCGCGGCTGATGAAAGCTCCTGCGCTGCCGGCGCGACAGCCACAGCCCATCCTCGATCATCCACTTGCGCACGGTCTCGCGCGAGACCTTCACGCCATCCTTCTCGAACAGGACCTCAGCGGCCAGCGTCGGCCCAAAGTCGGCGTACCGGGTCTTCACCAGCTCGACCACGTACTCGCGAACTCCGACGATCAGCTGGTTGTTGGAGTTCTTACCCCGCGCCTTGTGGATCAGCGCACCGCCACCGCTATCCCGATAAGCCCGCACCAATCGTCGCGTCTGCCGTGTGCTCAACCCCAGCACCGCAGCCGCGGACTCCTCCGTCCGTCGCCGCGCCACAACCTCCGCCACCACCTCGACCCGCCGCAACTCGCTTCCACTCATCGTCAAAAGTCCCAATCTCCGCCTCCGCCAACTCTCGGAAGGGTAGTTTGGACATTTCAACTTTGCAGAAACCGGACACTTCTACTTTGCGCCTACAAAGCGACTATACATAATTATCATTATCAGACGTAAGTTGTTTATTTTGTTAAACATAAGAGTAGCATGGTCGAGCCCTTTGCAGTAGAAAAGCGCCGGCATACTCCCCGACGCTCTCCTGTTCCGACTCGACTACTTCTTGGGTGGCACGACAGCATCCTTGGCAGCTTTGGAGAGCCGGAACTTGACGGTTGTCTTGGCCGCGATGTTGATCGACTCGCCGGTGGCCGGGTTGCGCCCCATCCGGGCTGCGCGCTGAGCCTTTACGAGCTTGCCCAGTCCCGGAACCGTGAACTCGCCGGCTTTCCGCGTCTCGGTCGTCGCGGTTTCAATCAGGAGATCGAAGAAGGCCGTCACCAGCTTCGGCGCAACATCCATCTGCTCGGCCATCTGCCGGATAACCTGAGTCTTGGTCATCTTCGGGATGGGTGCCTTTGTGGGGGCCGGAGCCTTGACCTGTGCGGACTTCTTGGCTGCTACCTTCTTCGCCGGAGATGCCGTTTTCTTTGCTGCTACCTTCTTGGTTGCCATTAATTTCCCTTTCGATCTTCGGATTACGCTTCTACGGCCAGGTTACTCTTCGGACGGCCACGCTTCGCAGGTGCTTTCGTTGCTGGAGCCTTCTTGCCGGGAGTCTTCTTTGCGGCTCGTTTGCGCGGTGCCTCTACTTCGGCTTCGCTCAATGCCTCTTCGCCTTGGATCGTCGTCTGCACCTGGTCGCGGAGTTGCTGTAAACGCTCAATCTCCGACTCAATCTGACGGACGTACTCTTGTGACTGCTGAATGAACATGGTTGCCATTCCTTCAGTTTAGAGGCAACACGGGTGGAGCGTAGAGCTCAGGTCGCTCAATTGGCGTGAGCCGCGTTTATGGGGACTTGGCCGCGACAAATCGAATACCTCCATTAGTATTCTTTATCTTTGCCGAACACATCATCACGGTTGCTTATAGTAACGATGTGAGCTTATCAACCGAGTATGCCTTTTCTTCTACAGCGGCCCTCTATGATTCAAACCGCTCCCGACTCATTCCGGGCTTTGAGGGCCTTTATCGCTGGGCGGTCGATTTGGTGCCCGCCAACGCGACTCAAATTCTAGAGCTGGGCGCTGGGACTGGGTTGCTTACGTCCCTCGTGAGGGCACGCTTTCCGGATGCCAATTTTCACCTCATCGATCTGTCGGCAGCCATGCTCGATAAAGCTAAGGAACGGTTCGCAGGCGACCAGCGAGTCACCTTTGAGGTCGGAGACTACTCAGTTGAACCGATTCAAGGCCGGTATCACGCTGTGATTTCGGCACTGTCCATTCATCACCTGAAGGATGATGCAAAGCGCACTCTGTTCGAAACGATCAGGGACGTTCTTCTGCCAGGAGGAGTGTTCGTGAATGCCGAACAGGTTCTTGGCCCCACGCCCGTGCTGGAAGAACGATACAAAAGAGAATGGCTCCATAAAGTAAAGGCGCTTGGAGCTACAGAACAGGAAATCAGCGATTCGCTCTTTCGCCAGCAAGAGGATCATTGTGCTTCCGTTGAAGATCAGATGACCTGGATGCGTGCAGCAGGCTTCGCCGATGCGGATTGCTGGTTCAAGGACGGACGGTTCGCAACTCTTGCTGGTACAAGACTTCACTAATTCAGCCTGGATCGGTATTGATATGTCGCAATAGCGGAAGTAATCCCTCTGAGGACTACGATTTGCCTACTTCAACGTGCAGGTCTCCCTGTAAACCGGCTTGGTAACGTCAGCACGACTCCGGCAGCAATGATGCCGAAGCTCAACCATTCCTGCCAACGCTGCCGTGAAGCTCCGAAGAGCATAAGGCCCGCTCCAATCAGCATCGCGCCTATCCAGCCTTTTCCCAGTCTCATACACAGTCCTGGAGTTAAGCCTACAAGCTGAGCCGTGGAAATGCCGAAGCGGTGCAAAGCACGGAACGGTGAAACTGTCCCACCCTTTGCACCGCTTCTTGGAAGATGCCGATACAGCCGGCGTCTTCCACATTCCGCACCGCTCCGACGACGATGTTTGTGAAATTGTGTAATTAGAGAACTTCAGGAATTGCAGATGGAGCCTGCGGTGTTTCGCTTAAAGCGGCGATCTCTGCAACGCTCTTGTGGGGCCATTGCCCAAGGGGACCCAAAAGCTCCGACAGGGACACGTCGAGCGCAAGCGCTATCTTCAAGAGAGCCGCTACGTTCATGCTGCCTCCACCCTCATACTTGCGCCACTGGACGTCGTAGTAGCGTGCCGAGATCATGATGTCGCGCATGGTGAGTTTCTTCTCTTTCCGAATCGCTTTAATACGACCGCCCAGAATGAGGAGGAAGCCGGCGAACTCGTCATTGGTTAGCATGGTTGCGTCTCCTTTCCTGCGGCAATGCCGCCAATATGAGTGCTTCCGCGGAGGGCGGCTTACTTCCTGTGATGGCGGCGGCGGTGCGGCGAGGGGAGCACGATGCAGGAATCGTGGCAGAAGATCCGGGTGCCGCTTTTCTCATCGTCCCAAACAGTGGCTGTGCCGTTCAGATCTTCAAGACCCAGAGGACCGCTGCCGTCGCGGTTCTCATCGAAGATGGGCCGGCGCGGGTCCGCCTGGAGCTGTGGCTGGGTCGCATGAACCTGGGTGAGCCGGCCTTGCGTGAGGGTTGAGGCCGCCACTTGCGGGGGCCGGTGCCTCACGGAGTAAATGGTATTTCCGATGCCGAATGCGAAGATGGCGAGAAAGGCCACAATCACTACCCGGAAGGGGCTACTGTAAACGGTGGGTGGTGCGGACGGTGCGATTGTGTTCCATGGCTGCTGTGTCATGAACGTCTCTCTATATAGTTGGGTTAAAAGCCGATGCCGAAGTCGTGCTGTTGCTGGGCTGCAGGCTGGCTGATTTCCGGCGCGGTGATCTCTTTGGCTGCTGAAAATTCCGGTGCCGGGGCAGGTGTGCCGGTGTACAGGGCTTGGTCGGCCTTCGAGGATGAGCCTTGGAAAACCTGTTGGGTGAGTCCGTCTCCGGTGGCGATGACACGCTCTGCACGGTTGCCTTTCAGGCTCTCAACGGCGTAGCCATAGTCGATGTGCCTGGACTTCTCCGGGGAGACTTCGGCGATCTTGCCGGAATCGAGCTTCACGGTCATGGAATTGTCGTGGCCGACACGGGCGACGGTCCCGAGGTCGCCGGAACGGACGCCCAGCTCTTTGTCGTAGCGGGTGAAGCGGATGCGCTCCCCTTCCGCAATCTCCCGAACTTCCTCTTGGAATATCCGGCTCTCACGGGTCTGGGTTTTGAGCTGGGCTGGATTGTAGGTGACGGTCTCCCTGGTGTTGTCGATCTGCACGGTGATGAGGTTTTGTCTGGCGACCTTGGAAAGCACGGTAGCCTCGCTGTCGTGGGGGATGTGGTCAATGCCGGGGCTGCCGGTTTTGAAATGGATCTTGTCTCCTGGCTCGTAAGTCTCGGCTCTCATGCGGCTGCCGAAATCCTTTTCGACCAGGACTGGCACGGCCTGGGCATCGCGCCCGAGCTGGCCTTTGCTGTAAAGGTCGGAGCGAACGAGCTGCGTCAACTCCTCACGCTCCGCACGGTTGGGCGCGACGATCACGCTGCCTTCCGGTCGGCGAAGGTAGTCGGTCGCGACAGCGGCAAGCCGCGAGTCCTGGTTGTTGTACTCGTAAACCGTAGGAGCTTTGGAAATCTGGGGAGTGGCCGGCTGCTGCTCCATCCTGGCGGTGAAGTCCAGAGCGGCGGTCTTGGTCACGTCGGTTGCAAGCCGCCTGCCTAGCGTCTCGGAGTTGTTGGTGTAAATCCTTGCGTCGTCTGAAGCGCGAGAGATAGCGACATAGGCGAGCCGGGTGTTGATGAGGCTGCGGCTGGAATCGGTATCTATATTAGCGATCACCCGGCCTGTGGTCAGACCCTGGGCACTATGCGATGTGACAGCATAGCCATGGTCGAACTGCCGGAACTCCTTGGGATCGAAGCTGACCGAGCGTTTCTCCTTGCCGTCCATGAGAACCGTGAGGCGGTCCGGTTCCATCTTTGTAATCGTCCCCATGTCGCGGTTCGAGATTCCCAGCTCCTTGTTCAAGGCGGTGAACTGGAGACGGTCGCCGGTCGCGAACTCACGGCTGGTTTCGCGGAAGACGTTCACGCCGTAGACCCGCTTGGGGTCATAGCTGACGCTCGAGCCGTCGCCCATCTCGACCGTGAGCCGGTTGATCGCGCCGTCACTCGACCGCACTATGCCGAATGCTCCGCGTTCGATACCTTCAGCCTTGCTCCCGCGTTCGTACTGGACCACGTCGCCGGGTCGATACATCGCCGCCCAGGTGCGGTCGGGGCCAGTCATATCGGAACGATGGGACAGGGTGAGGAACTGCCTGCCGTCCTCTGCCAGGATGCCGGATTTCAGCAACTCGCCCCGCACGGCCTCGTTGATCTGCTGGCGGCTTTTGTTGTCCGGGGAAACGATGATGGTGTTCTCCGGCTTGGCGGCGTAGTCCCTGGCGATGGCGGCAATGCGCTCGTGCGCACTCGCAAGCTGGGTGACGCGGCCCTGTTCGGCAAGGAGGCCGATTCCCTTCTCGGTCTCGTTCATGGCAAGATGCTGCACCGCGCGAAGCAGCTCCGGGTCTTTCTGACGCACGATGGTGTCCAGCTTTGAGGTCTGCATCCCGGCTTCCTGCATCTGCTGGAAAGGCCGGCCGGCGTCCACGCCCTGATGCTGCCGGGTGTCTCCGATGACCAGAACACGGTCCTCGGGTTTGATCTTTTCAAGGAACGCCCGCATCTGCCGGGTGCTGGCAAGGCTGGACTCATCGAGCATGTAGAGATGTTTGCTGGCAGGCTCGGACTCCTTCTGGCGGGCAAGGAAGCTCTGCAAGGTGGTCGCTTCTATTCCGGCCTCGCGTAGCTGGCCTGCGGCTTTCGAGGTCGGAGCGAAGCCCTCGACCTTGTAGCCTCCCTGCTCGGCACCTTCGCGGATGGCCTCAAGGGTGGTCGTCTTGCCGGTGCCTGCAAGCCCTTGGAATCCATGTACGCGGTCCGTAGAGGTAAGTACCTCGCGGATGGCGGTCTGCTGCTTGTCATTTAGAACGTCGCGGGACATGGCCTGCTTTTCAGCGGCGGTGTCAGACAGTATCGGCTTCACCGCACCCTGCCCGGCAAGGACATGCTGCACGTTCGCCCTTTCGGCCGCAATCGTCTCCGGTGTTGTGAAGCTGCGGCCGGAACTATGCTTCTGGCCCTGCACGGCTTGGAACTCCCCTTCTCCGCGGCGTCGCTCGAACTCTGCTCGGGTCTCGGCAAAGCTGACTTCCCCCATGCCCCGGCGTAGTGCCTCGCGCATAATCAGCCGCTCATCGGCTACGGCCTCGCGCTCGAAAACCTTCTCCTTTGCGAAGGCGACGGACGCGCGGGCGTCGGTGTGAAGTCCGGGTTGTGCCTGGCTCAGGGCTCGTTCTTTGGCGGCGGCGATGATCTGCTGCGGCTGGTTGCCATGCTCCTCGGCCATCTCCTTGTGAGCGGCCAGCACCTCGGCGGCGGTGAACGTCTGCTTGCGGTCGCGTGTGGAATGAGCCGCAATCTGAGCGGCCTCCGGTCCCTGGAACCCGGCTTTTTCCATCTGCTCTTTAATCTGCTGAAACCTGGGACTAGATGCGTCAAGGTAAGCCTGCGAGTAGCCTTTAATCTCTGGTGCGCCGCTCTGCCCTGCCTCCAGCTCATAGCCCATCTTGCGGAGCTGGAGCGTGAGGGTTGATTGATAAACGGCAGTCGCATAGTTCTGCGACTCGAACATGGTCCGTTCCTGGAGGGCGCGGGTAGTACCGTCCCCTCGCTCTGTCACGTTGAAGATGACGGCATGGGTGTGGAGCTGAGGTGCGGCGTAGCCGTTCACTGGCCTCGCGGTGTCGTGCTCGAACTTCGCCGCGATGAACTTGCCTGTCTGTTCGGCGGGGTTGTTGCCGCCAATTCGCGCATGGGTGTACCGCTCAAGTTCCTCTAAAGCTGTCTTAACCGCAGCCCGGTGAGCCTCCGTCACCCGCTCGTCACCTCCTACCAGTGCGGTGAGAGAGACGGACTTTGGAGCGGAAAAAGTCGCATCCCACCCGGCCCGGTGCTCCACCGGTTCGGTCACACTGCCATCCGGGTTCGTGTACTCCTTCCCTTCCCGGTGCTGCACCATCTGTTCTTCGGTCTGCGGATGTTTGCCTTCGGTCAGACGGGAGAACTCCAACGGCGCAACCTCTCCCGAGAGGCCGAAGGAAGTGGCAAGCCTGCCCTGCCACTCCCCCTTCACCGTGTCTTCTTGTTTGTAGTAGCTCTGCGCGTCGCTTGTGTATTCGAGCTGGTGATAGGTCTGCGCCTGAGCTGGACTGATGGCTTTCGAGATGGTCAGCATGGCGGCCTAGAGGTTGTGAGAGATGGCTGGCGGTTCTTCCCTGGGGACGATGGCGACTATCTTCGGCACTTCAAGCCTGGGAGGTTCGGGCTTGAGAACAAGAGCCTCGCCCTCCTTCAACGGAGCGCCTTTAGCCGCCGGCTTCTCTTCCGGTTTGCTTTTCGCTTCTTTGGGATCGCCAGTCGCGGCAGTGTCGGGAGTCTCTACTTCCTTCGTCTCTGATTCCTGTTTGGCTGGCTCCTCCGGCTCGGGGGCGAGCGGGTTGAACCACATCTTGTGTTCCGGGATGGCCCTCGGCTCCAGCGCGTTCGCGATCCTGGGAAGGCTCATGGGCGGGAACGAGAAACGAGAGACATAGTTGTTGATCTTTACGAAGGTGTAGAGGTCGGGTAAACCTTCGACCTCTGACTTCATTACCAGCGGCTCGATCTGCCGGTCAAGGGTGAAGCTCTTACCCTGCCGCTTGCCGTCTGCAACCGTCTCCCGCACTCGCTCGATCTCCACCTCTCCAATCATCTCCGCTGCCCACTTCGCCGCGTTCGGCTCGGCGGTGCGGAGGATGAACTTGGTCGTCGGCTGCGAAAGCATCACTTCGGCCAGGTGGCCGTAGATGGTTTCGAGCTGGGCCTTGCCCTGGTAGCCGAACACGATCGGGTTGTCGCTTTTGCGGCCCTTGGTTAGGGCCGTATGGAATTGTGGGAGACGCTGCAGGCTGGCCAGCTCGTCGATCACCAGCCAGACTTTCTTCTGTCCCGGCTTAGGTTTGGTCAGGAGGCGCAGCACCAGCAGGTCGATCCAGAGCGAGTGCAGCGGGCGCAACGCTTCCTGCTCGGCCTCGGTTGAGGTCAGGAATAACCAGCCCTCGCGCTTGTCGGCCCACTCGGTTGCGGACCACTCGCGTTCATGCGCCTCCTCGCGGCTAGGCAACAATCGCAGGCTGTCGGCCACCAATCCAAGCGAAGCCAGGACACCGGCACGCTGCTGCGGAGCGTTCTTCGGAGCGAAGTTTGCCAGCTCCGTATCCTGCAACCGTCGGTCGATCTCCTTCTCGTTCGACATCCAATGCACCAGCTCCTCGGGCGTCGGCTTGTACTTCAGAAGATGGGCGAAGATCTTCTGCGGCGTGTCCGTGAAGAACTCACCGCGCTTGTCTTCGCGCGGCTGGTACATGGAAGCCGCGATGGTGCGGGCCTCCGCCGGGTTCCGCAGTTCGCTCGAAGGTGTCCAGTAGGGTGATCGTTTGTCGAGTGGATTCAAAATCCAGTCACCCCGGCTTTCTTTGTAGAAGGTCTCCGTGAACTCCCCTGCCGGGTCGTAGACGATGGCAACCTCGCCCCTGTTTGCGATCTGCTGGAGGAGCTGTTTGAGGATCGTTGACTTGCCGGTTCCGGTGTCGCCCATGATCTGGATGTGCTTCGCCTCGGCACTCTTGGGGATGCGCAGCAGGGTCTTCGTGTTTGGAAACTTCGCCTTCTCCGTCGTCTCGATGCCGAGCCCATCGGCCTTCAGCGCCCGGTTGAACTGTGCCGGGGGAAGCATGATTGGACCCTTCAGCCGCCGTCCATACTTCAGCTCCTTGAACCGGCGCACGTCGGCACGAACCCCGAACGGAAGGGCGATGAGGAAGACGAGCAAGCCTTGACCAAGCGAGACGCCGTACAGCTCCAGCAGGCTTTCGTGCTCAAAGAACGTGTCCCTGAGCCATCGGCTGAGCGAGGCATCGTCGTAATTCTTCGCAGGTCCCTGGAAGAAAACCGTGTGGCCTTGGTGCTTCGCAATGTCGGACAGGGTGACAGGCACAACCTTCCCGCTGGGCAGAATTGTCTTGCCGGGAAGGAAGTCGGCGGGCAGGGCGAGCCGGGGAGCGGTCTTGCCGCCCCCGACATAAAGCAGGCGGTAGTTGCCGTGCTGTTTGAAAAGCGTGCCTGTCAGCGATTCGATGTAGGTAGTGGTGTAGGTCTGCTGCAAGGCGGTTTCCGAAAAGCGAAGGTGCTGCCAAACGAAAAACACGGTTACAAGAACTCCCACCGCCAACGCACTGAACGTATAGATCGGGGCGTGCGGAGGCCACACAATCGTCTCTTTGCGGCCCCACGTTTGCTTCGCGGTCATCGGGGTTTCTCCTGCGGGGCGTACTGTTGCATGACCTCTGCCGCCGCCTTGTGCTTGGTGCTGCGGATGACCTGGACCTCGCCCTGGAACTTCCCGTGCGTCGTCTCTTCACGGCAGGCAATCGTCTCCAGTGCGAAGTTGAGAAGCTGACGGATGGCGACGACCTCGGTGAAGATCGGCGTGACGACCTCGCCTCGGGCCGCTGCCAGCAAGGCATCCCGGCACCATTCGCTCAGGCTCTGGCCCTTCAGTTTGGCGGCGGCTTCCATCTCGTTCTGCTCGTCCCGCGTCACGCGGGCGGTGGCGCTGATCGTGCGACCTGGCCGCCCTTTGGACCGATGAATCCGGTTCTCAAGGTTCAGCAGCGACGATGCTCTTTGTTCTTCCATCGTGAAAACCCTCGGTTGACTATCGTTGACGGCAAGTTGACGATAGCCAACCATTTTTGCGTAACCTGCCTGTTTTGAACGGCATCGACGATAGTCAACGTGTTCGGTCTGAAACGACACCCTGGAAGGGATGGAGTGTCATACTTTTCATGCGCAAAGCGCATTCGCTCTTGCCGTGCGGTTGCCGTTGTCTTTGCTGCTGCGGTTGGTGTTGTTCTCGCTCTGGCTTCTTCACTGCGAAGTGAGCGCTCGATGCGCTTACTTCGCAGCCGCCGTTGCTGCGGGCTCACTCGGCTTCTGTGTCTTCGGAGGCGTGGGAGCCTTCTTCACGCGCACAACCTGCGGAACATCCTGCGCGGGGTTTGCGGTGAGGTATTGCTGAAACTCGCGGTCGTGCTTGAAGATGTACTCAAGCGATTCGTTCACCACATCGTCAGCCGAACCTTTGTGGAAGTGAGCGTACCGGTCAAGCATTTTCGCGGTTGACTCTTCAAGCCTCATGCTGGTGTCGATCTTGTTGGAAGCCTTGATGGTGAATAGCGGCATGGTGTAGTTCCTCTCTCTTTTGTGTTGGAAATGCGTTTAGCTGGATCGACTTACGCGCTCATCACTGCAAGTTCGCGCACGATCTTCGGTTGGTTGACGGTGAAGATTGTCTCGACCTGGAACTGCTCGGAACGGAAGTCATAGCCGTGGACCAACACCACCTCGCGCACCTGACGACGGCCATCTGCTGCACGTTCGCAGTACAGGGCGAAGTCAATGGCCTTCGCGGTCTCGCTGCGCATGAAAGCGTGATTGAGGTTGGCTCTTGCACTGAGGGCGAGATTGGCGAGACGGTTCAACGCATCGACCGCACTGCTGGCGTGGATCGTCGATAGCGTTCCACCATGCCCGGTGTTCATCGCTTGAAGCAGGTCGTAGCCTGCTTCATTGCGAATCTCACCCATGATGATTCTGTCGGGCCTGTGACGTAGCGCAGCCGCCAGCAGCTCACTCGGCGTGATGGCAACCTGTCCTGGGATCTCATCAACGGCCTCCCAGCGAATCGTGTTCGGCTGCAGGATCTGTAGCTCTGCCGGCTGCTCGATCACGCACAACCGCTCCGTGATCGGGATGTGGTCAAGCAGCGCCTTCATCAGGGTCGTCTTGCCTGAGCCGGTTCCTCCTGCAATCATTCCGTTCTTGCGCTGACCGATCAGGGACACAATCAAGTCGCAGACCTCGCGCGGAAGACTGCCGCTCTCTACCAGTTCCTCGCTCGTGTACCACTTGTTGAACTTACGGATGGTGAGCGTCGGTCCTCCAATCGACGCGGGCGGTCCCACCACAGCGACACGCGAACCATCGGGCAGGCGCGTGTTCAGGATGGGGTTCTGATGCGTGAGGTCCTGGCCCAGCACACGCGCAACCCGCTCGATGGCTGCGGTGAGACGTTCGTTGGTATAAGCCTCTGCCAGCTTCACGCGCTCGATCTGGCCGGAGCGTTCCGCATACACGCCGCTGATGCCGTTAATCATCAGGTCGGAGATGGACGGGTCCACAAGGAGCACGCGAATCTCTTCTGGAAAGAACGGGAGAATGAGGTCGTAGCTCACTGTGCGACTCCCGCCTTCGTATCGGGAAGGAAAGGGCTGGCGGGCGTCATCGGTGTGGCCGTCGCACGTTGTGGTGTCGGTAACGTACCGGGTGCAGCAGTCGCATCCACACCCAAACGGTTCTCATGAAATTCCGTAATAGTGAGGCCAAGCGGGTTAATCGTCTCGAACTGCGGAAAGACTTTCGCCTGATCGGACACCTGCTTGGGATTCAGGTAGTACGTTACGGACACCATCCAGTGCTCGGTCCGCGGCTCATGGGAGTTGCGGACCGAGTATAGCTTGTCGATGTTCACCAACGCGGTTCCCTTCGCAATCTCAATACCCTGAACCAGCTCGGTAGACATGGAAGTGATGGTGACGTTGCGCACATCCACGTCGCTCTGCTCGATCTGGCCCGATGCAACCTGAGAGATGGTGTGGGCCGCGTTGTCCTCGCCCATGAGCTGAGTCGAGAGTGCGGCCGACAGGAAGTAATAGTTGAGCGGATACTTCTTCGCCACTGTCTCGCGGTTCAAGGTGTAGCGGTAGTTGGCCCAATCTGTGAGGTATGTCCGTACCTCGCCTTCGCGTGGACTGTAGTTGAGATCGCTGTACTGGATCGCCTGCGCCTTGCCCATCTCGTCGATGCGAATGTAGCGATTGATCGTCGGCTTATGTGCAAGCGCAACCATAGAAGCAAAGGCTCCCACCAGCAGCAAGGACAGGCCGCCAATGATGATTCGGCTCGTCTTCCGCTCGTTGTAGTGCGCGGCGTACACCTCGTTCGCGATGGTGTCTGTGAGGATGGCGTGCTCGGTGGTGTAAGCGGCGTCGGTGAGTGGAACGGTCTGAGTAGCCATTAGGGGCGCTGTCCTTTCCTTGGGGAAGCATGTGCCGGTCGGGGCGAAGCTGCGCTGTGAACCGACGTGGGATTCTTTGCGACTTTTTCGATCACCCGGTAGCAGTTGAAGAGGGTGTACGGAATGGAAGCCGCGCAAACGAGGATGATGGACCACTTCAGAGCAAAGCCGACAAACCGGAACATGGGATACGGAACGATGGCCGGATATGCAATGTAGCTTTCAACTGCTTGCCTGGGCATGACTCACTTGCGTTTCATGAAAGGGATGAAGCGCATGGCGGTCTGCTGCGCACTGGCCGTGGCACCTGCCGCGCCGCCGAAGATAGCCTGCGTGATCGTGGGGATGAAAAGCATGTTAATGATGAAGGCGATGAACACCATGGAAACCGGGAGGATGTTGGCGATCCACATCTTGATTGAGTAATCGCCGTTGAACGTCTGCTGTAGAAAGGTCGTGTAGAAACCGGACCAGACGAAGATGAAGGCAGCGGCGACGGCGCGAATCATGGCGAAGCTGAGAAGCACATCTACGAAGTGGAAGAACTTGGGCCGGAAACTCTCCGTCATGTAGAGCGGGATGAACAAAGGTCCGAACAGTGCGGTAACGGCATAGAAGATGAAGCTGCTCACATTGATGACGAAGATGATGCCAGCAGCTACACCCATCAAAAGCTGGACGTAGACGTACTCAAAAATCTCGAACGGCGAAAGCAGCGACGGCGCACCCGTCTTGTTCCACGCTTCCTGGATGACGTTGGTAAGTTGTGCCTGCGTGCTCTGGTCGAGCACCTTCACAATCTCCTGCGCCATAGCCGAAAACAGTTTGTTGAAGCCCCAGCTCGCTCCCGGCAGCGGATTGATCCAGTATGTCTCCAGAAGGCAGCAGAAGCCGAGACGCAGCATGAACCGGACGATCTCTCCTCCCTCCAGAGGAGCGGGATTCAGGCTGAAACTCATGTTCGAAGTGCTGAAGGTGACGACCATCTTCACAAGCTGCATGAACGCGACGAAGCTGAGGAGGGTAAGACCAAAGCTGGTCAGTGCGCCGCCGTTCGCAGTGGTGAGCGCGGTCAAGTTGTTGGTGAACTGGTAAAGCCAATCTGTACCGGGCATGGTGGACGCCTTTGGAAAGTAGCGTTAGGGTTGCTGGATCGAACCGGGGCTATGCTTGACGACGTTGTTGGCGTGGGATTTCTTCTTGGCCTGAGCAACGCCTTTCCAGAGTCGGCAGTCTTCTGCCTGGGCTGGATCGGAGATGGCTTCGCAATCTTTCAGCGCGGGGTCGGTGGTCGCCTTGGCGGGTTGCGTAGTGGTGCTCGGGTTGGGGTTGGGGTTGGTGGCCGGGACCTGGGAGGACCTGCATCCCGCCAGTAAGGAAAGCGAGAGAAAGATTGAGAGGATGGCTGTCGCGGTCTTCATAGAAGCTCCTGTAGGAAGTCGAGTACAGCGCCCACATGAAGGCGACGCTGCACCCGGAAGTTAGGGCAGGTAGTCGGTGTACGTGCTTGTGGAGTTCACGTATCTGGTCGGGTTGGCGGTGCGCTGTGCCTGTACGTTGGCGGCAAGATTCAGGTCGTGAGCCATGGCGTTCCTCTGCTGCATGTTCTGGACCATCATTTGCTGCGCGATGCAGGTGTGAAGCGCACCCTGGGCCTGCTGCTCATTGAGCTGTTGGGCCTGCGATACGTTCACAAGGTTCAACTGCTGAACCTCGCTGTTGGTGCCGCTGCTCCCGTCAAGTTGGTTGGCCTGAAGGCTTGCGTTGGCTGACGCGGATGCTGCACGGGCGGCACGATAGGAACCCACTGCGTTGAGGCAGTCGGGCGAAATCGTGTCGGACGTTTCCACGATGGCGAGCTGGGAAAGCTTGGCGCTGTTCCCTGCGCTCTCGCCTGCCAGGTACGTGTTCGTGTTGGAAGAAAGTGCCTCACTCGAATTGCTCCACGCCATCGTTGCGGCGGTCGTAGAGTTTTGTCCGAGTGCGGTGGTCATGCCGTTGGTTTCACCGTATCGGTTGGTGACCTGCACGTTCTTCATGCTGTTCAGCGCGGTCTGCCACTGCGTCTTGAAACTGAAGTTGACGACATTGTTCTTGAACGAGGTGTACTGATTCTCAAGAGTGGTCAACTGCGAAATCAGAGATGCATAGCTGGTTGGGTCGAAGACGATATCGCCAAGGCCGAAGATAGCGAAGCTCGGGGTAGCCGTGCCAAGTAGCAGGGCTCCTGCGATGATCCACTTCCTCTTTTTGGAACTGATTAGCTTCATGCGTCCTCCGTTTGGAAAAGCGTTATAGCGACGGGTCTACGCGGTGCTCTGCATAGCTCGGGATGAGAATGTCCTGGTTGATATAAACGCGTGCTCTGGAACCCTCCTTTACCGTGATTACGGGCAGACGATTGAGGAATTTGTTCAATATCTGCTCCGACTCCTGCGCGGTCTGCATGGAGATCCCGTTGCGGATTTGCGTGCTGCTGTCGAGGACGCTTCCGTTGTTGCCGATCTGTGCCAGCCCTCCGATCCCACCCACGGCTGCGGCGGCGGCAAATGAACTCAGGTAGTGGTTGTTCACGTTGGTCGCGAGGCCAGTGGTCCCGAGTGGGTCGAGGCCGGTGTACTTGTTCAACTCGAGAGAGAATCCGTCTGGACAGATGGCGCGGTTGAACGTGACGAACACTTTGCGCTGGCCTGAACCCGACACGCTCTGGACGTTGCCGATAAGCCGGGTTCCCTGCGGCAATAGAAGCTGCTGATGGTCGTGCGAATAGTAGTCCGTGGTGAGCATGACGATCATGGGACCGGCAAACCCGCCGTCGATATGGTTGGTCAGCACGCCTTCAAGCACGGTGCCTTCAAACACGCGATAAAGGCGTCCCTGGTATCCATCGAAGTCATACGGGGCCATCGGTTCTTTGCGAGTCGCTGTCTCTGCAGACACAGGCCGTGCGGGCGGACGGGACGTACCCTCGGAACGCTCCAAGCCAACATCATCCCCTGATGCAGTGCCGGCTGGAGCGGAAGCAGAAGCCGCTTCGACGGCAGTGATGGTGTTGGCATTGCCGGATGCCGGAGCGGTCTTTGCAAAGTCGATCGCTACGGTGTCACTGTTGAGGGCTTCCTGATGCTGCCGTACCCGCTCGATCTGCCGCTGCTTGGCTTCGGCCTGGGCCTGCGACTGCCCGGAGGTCTTCTGCGGTGCGTTGGGATTACCCTTCCCGTACATCGCGTCCCGCTGCGCCGGGGTCATGGGCGCGGCGTTCGGTGACTCGGGGCCGGGAACGGTCTGCTCCTGGGTGAGCTGGGCATTCTGTGCGGCCAGCACGGCCAGCCGTTGACGTTCTTCCGCATCGTGCAACTCAAGCATCCGCTGCTGCTGCTGGAAGTTGTTCACCTGGGCTGCGTTGCTGGACGACGGCTTTGTGGAAAGTGCGCTGTTGGCAACCGATGCCTGTTTGGTTCCGTGAGTGAGGTTGGCAAGGCCGATGACCAGAATGACCGCGGCGATACCGCCGACGACCTTGGCATTGAACTTCTTGCTCGACTCCGCTTCGGGCTGCGCCGGGACGGAACCCGGCTCAAGGTATTCCGGTTCCAGGATTTCAGGCTCGTTGAATTGATCTGCCATGGGGTTAGTTCCCTTCCTTGTGGAAGTCCACGCGCTGCTTGCCGATGGTGAGGTAGCCTTGAAGCATCAGCTTGTCCACGGTGTAAAGGCCATCGTTGTAGGTCCAGTTGATGAGCGATCCCTTGCCGTCCTTGGTCTCGTAGAGAACCGGCGTCTCCTGGAACTTGCCGCGCAGATAGGTGAACTTGTCGTCGCGCCAAACTTCCTGCAGTCCAAGCGGAGCCGCCTTCTTGCGATCCCACGCGTAATCGAAGTGAAGCTGACCGGGGTACTGGCTGCGGTAGGCTTCGGCCTTCGACTCCGCGGCTTTCCGCTCGGTGGTCTCCTTCGCAGCGGCTTCGGCGGCTTCCCTCTTCGCGCGGTCCAGCTCGGCGGCAGGCACAAACACCGGCATCGCCGCCAGCTTGTCTTTGCCGGCCTGATCGCCCGGCGTTACGAAGACCTTGGAATCGTAATGCGCGTCAGGATCATTCGATACCTCGCGAAGCTGCAGGGTGTACTCGTTGCCGTGGTCGGAAATGATATGTACGTCTGTGCTGCTGCCGGCAATCTTGGGCTTGATGGAGATGAACCGGCTGGCGACGTGGCCACCGTCGAAGACCCAACTAGCCGTGTCGCCACCGAAGACAGTCGCAACTTTCTCCTCGGCCGGCAGCAGGATGAGGGTCGATTGCAGCAGACCGGCGCGAACGACGGGCGGCGTTTCCGAGTCGATCACCACCACGGTACGCGGAGCGCTTGGAAAAAGCGGGTGCCTAGTGTCGGGAGGAGGAGCGGCATGGCAAGCGGACACCATGACGAAACAGGCTGTGAGAGCCAGGGCGATTTTCATAGAGACTCCTTGTGGGTGTGCAATGAAGTGATTGTTTGCCGGAAGAAGCCCACCAGCAGCGAAGCCGCGAAGAAGGCCATAACAAGAACAAAAGCCGTTTGTAGCCAGTGAGGAACTAGGTCGAGGTGAATGGTGACAGCGGACAGAGTGTCGGGGAACGCTTGGAGGTCTTCGCCGAAGGGCATCATGCCGATTCCCCCTGGGCGAAGCGCTCGATCCCATCAGCAAGGCCATACTTCTCTACCAGCTTTGCCCGGCGTGCGCGGTCCTTGGGTTTGGTAGAGAACTTGGCATAGCTGCGCTTGTCGAGATTGAGGGTTATGACCTTGGTGAGGCCATCCCGGCGCACATACAGTGCTTCCCGTTGCTGCAAGCTCTCGAACAGGTCCAGCTGCTGCTCGGACAGCTTGAATAGCTCCCCATAATGCTTGCGGTTGAACGTGGCGTCGGGCAGAAACAGGAACGACGTGCAGGAGTTCACAATGCTGTCTGCGTTCTCTCCCAGGTCATTTGCAGACTGGCCGATGAGGGTCACGCCACCCAGATTCTTGCGGACGGTCTTGATGGAAGCAAGGGCTGCGTCCAGGAGCTGCTTATTCTTCATTGAAGAAAACAGCTCCTCGATCACGATGTGCTTGGGCACTCCGAGATTTGCCGGGTTGTAGAGAACGGAGTTGATCCGGCGTAGCAGCCACACCATCAACGGCTCAATGAGATCTGCGTATTGCGCGGAGTTCACGCCCTGGAAGTCGAAGCACTGGACCCGGCCCAATTCCAACTCATCGTGCACGTTGTCGAAGATCGCGGCGTAGACGCCGGTTCCGGTCCACTTCGAGAGATAGCGGTTGAGGTGCTTCGGCAAATGCAGATGCGAGAGACGGCGGTTCGCGGCGTCGAGCTGGTACATGCCCCGCACAGCCCCAAAGATCACGTCTTCGTCTTCGGGCTTCAGCTCCGCGCCACCGTTGGAGAGGAGGAGCTTAATGAAGCTGTACAGGAACTTCAGATTGTCCTCGGTCGGCTCGAGCGAGAACGGATTGATGCGGGGGCCATCCTTACCCACCCGGTCTACCCTGCCGCCGTACAGCTCTACCACAGACTCATAGCTGCCCCCGATATCGAAGATGTAGACGAAACCGCCGTATTTCAGCTCCATGGCAATGTGCTGGTTCTGGTGAACGGATTTACCTGAACCAGTCGGCCCAAGCATCATGGAAACCTTGACGCCGGTCACAAACGGATCCTGGAAAAACGGCGTTCTCGTCCGCGTTTCGAAGACGTTCAGGTATTCGTTGTCTAGGTCTTCGGAATGGGGATGGCCAACGCTGGGAGCGTAAATGCTTGCCAGCCGTGCATTGTGGTCTTCAGACAACCACAGCGGAAAGACGTTGAACTGGCCGTTGCCGGGGAACATCGTGTAGAACGCCGAGAGATTGCCCAGCGTCTCCTCCATCACCTGAGCACGCGCATCCACAAAGAGGCGATGGACTGCTGGGATGTTCTCGTGGAGCTGGTCTTTACTCTTCGCCGCCAGCAGAAGACGCATGGTGAACTCGCCCTGGCCGGTCTTATCGAGCGACCGGATGACCTCGCTGAGGTCGTTCACGTTCGCATCTGCGGCTCTTGCCCCGGCTCCGGTGTCGAGCGATGCGGAGTCCTTGCCGGCCATCACGCGGTTCAGCACGCCTACTTTAAAGAAGCTGATGAACTTCTCCTGCTGCGAGATTTCGGCGCGGGCCTTGGCCGCGCTCTTCGGCCTCCACGTCGTGCACAGCACGCTGTCGCAATCGAGCGTCATCAACCCTGAAAACTGGCAGGGCCGGGAGATTTCGGGGTTGTTCATCAAGGTGAACATCTGGACATAGCGCTTCCCTACCCGGAGATGGTCGCCTTCGATGGCAACGGGGCTGCGCACGATCTGGCGGTCCAGTCCGGCATCGGACTGAAGCGCGGCATGGACGGCCCATGGCTCCAGGTTGAACAGGTAGCAAAAGAATGGGAACGCCTCAGTCTTGTCGAGCACTCGTAAGCCGATGGTGGAAGACAACTGCGCCTCAAGGATGCTGGCTGTCTTGCGGAGCATGGCGAGACGACGGGTGTTGTCGCCCTCGGCCTCCTTTGGCTTCCGCTCCAGTGGGTTCGTCGTGGACGGCTCGAAGGTGATGCACCAGAACAGGTCGATGCGCCGGAATCCGGCGTTGGCATTTAGATACTCAACCCGGTCGTTCACGAAGGAATCGAGAACGGGATCGCCGTAGCTCTTCCTTCTTGGAATCTCATACCCGGAGAGAACGCGGGTGTACTGGTACAGGCAGGCGTCCTCCGGGAGTCCTCGCAACGTACCCTGCACCGTACGGGTGCTGGCTTCTATTTCCTGGTCGCTCAGGCTTTCTTCATCCCTGCCTGCAACCACAGCGAGAATGCCGTAGCCGCCATCCTTGGTGGCGAAGATCGTAGGCGAGACCCAACGGGCGAGCGGGACGATGCTCGAAGCCGCTCCGGCTTTCGCGTACCAGGGCATCAATCGGGATTGTTCAGGACTTACGCGGGTCATAGTAGCTCTTTTGCTGAAGGCTGTGACCCCAAAGCTGAAACATCTTGGGGTGTTTGCGGACAACCAGCCAGGCTGCGCCGGCCATAATCGGGAAGCTCGCTAGAGCGGTGAGGCGAAAGCCCACAAGGAACACCGTGATCGAAACGAACACGATGACCATCCACGTTCCAAGTTCCAGACCGAGCTTGGTTCGGGAACGGTTCATTGCTCCATTGATCGGTAACGGTGTTCCTCGTTTGCGCATGCTAAGCACCTCCTACTGCGTGACGGACTGGCCGGTAAGAGAAGAAATCCAGCCTGCACCCCAGCCGAGGACCCCAGCGCCGAACAAAGCGCCGAACAGCGCTGGAATCGCATCCTGGAAACGGCCGCTCATCAGACGGATACCCGCAAAGATGAGGCTGCCGAGACAGATCACCGCTCCGGCGTAAAGCGCGAAAGTCTTGAAGGTGTCCATGATGGTTTTGGCCCCTGACATATCGATTGATCCTTGAGCGTGAGCGGCCCCTGAAATGGCAAATACCAGCGCCAGCGGGGCTGCCGAGCGGGCTGCAAGCCCAATCTTTTGCTTGACCCGATGAGTGTCGACAGGGTGGTTTAGAAGTTGGCTGACATGACTGCGAAGTGAATGATGCAAGGAAGCTCCTTTTCTTTATTAGTTGGGCTACGTAGCGGCAGGCACAGAGCCGCGAGCGCGCGGCGAAGCACGAAGGCATTTACATGTCTGGACAGAGTTGTCTTGTACACGAACCACGGTTCGTGCCGGTTTTGAATGAGCTTTTAATCAGCCAAACCACAATGGAAGTAGCAGGCGTAGATCATTTGTACCAGAACTATTTTGTTCGCGCAAGAATGTCCGCACAAATTTGTACGTTCATTCAGCGTTTCAGGTGGGAGGTTGTTCTGGAATTGTCCGTACAAACGCGCTATAAACGGTTGAGCTAAGCTTTAGCCACTAGAGGGGGTACGTGACCGAGAAGGTACTTGGTTTCTTCTCTCTTTTCAGCGATTGCCGCTGCTGCGCTCTCACATAAGGTGTCACATGGATACTCAGGACGTTGATCAAGACTATGAAGAATTCCTGAAGGCGCTCGCAAGACAGATCAAGGCGCTACGGCTTAGCCGTGGTTGGACTCTCAGGGACATGGTCGTGAAGCATGGGTATCATGATTCCCAGTGGCGGCGCATGGAACGTGAAGGTGCCGGCGGCATACAGTCGTTACTTCGTATCGCCAAGGCGTTCGATATTTCACTTTCGGTGCTGCTGGACGGGTTAGGTAAGTATCCGAAGGAGGGTCTTGCCGAGATTGAGAGTAAGAAGGAGTCGGCCAGCCGACGTCAGCAGGCTCGCGCTCTCAAGAAGCCGGGGTAGAGATAATCAGGATCGCTCGACAGCCAACTGGAGCGTTTGTATCGTTCTAGACGCTTCGTTTTTTTTGTTTGTCATGACGGTGGGTTGTTCTGTTCTTGTCTTGCCTCTCATCAGGTAGGGTCTTTGTTCTTTGTCAGATATGGCACTGTCTTTTGCACAGCGAGGGATGTGATTAGAAGTAAGGATTAGAAAGAGATTTAAAGGATTAGCGCGTTAGAGTGACTCAAGCAAGCCTCACATAACAAAGGCTTTATCGCCTTTCACGGCTCAAGTCAAGTCGGGCGAAATGCGCTGATAGTCGGGTCGAATGCGGCAATGGTCGGGTGGAATGCGGATGGTAGTCGGCCCATATGCGACAGCTTGTGCAGCTGTGGAAAAGGTCGGCGCAGAACGACCGCCTTGTGGATACATGAAGCGAAGTCGGGTCAAATGCGATCAGTTCAGCTCGAAGAGCAACACGAAGCCGGTCAGAATCCCTTTTAATGTCTATATGACGCTGCCTAAATGCGCCTCTAGACAGAATCCAGCAGATGCATGATCACGGGGTCGGGTGGAATGCGAAGGGATGCCTTGGAGTTGATCCAGAGCTTGCTCGTGGACCTTGGTGAGTGAGCTGCGATTTTGATCGGAAGGCCCGAAAAATTAGCGGTGTCGATCAGAGGCTCGCTGATCTACAAGGGGTCGGGTGAAATGCGACATTTTTTTATCCAACGTAGGTCCCAATGGGGCCATCACCACGATGCAGTCGGGTGAAATGCGAAACGGGCACGGCCTGTATTCACACAGGTCGGGTGGAATGCGAACCTTCCCCGCTAATCCGCTCTTGGTACCGGGTTGGAGCACAGCCTGAACACCGCAGAAGTCGGGTGAAATGCGAACGATGTTAGCCAATTGCACGCAGCAAGGTCGGATGGAATGCGATTCGCCCGTCCAAATGGCCGAACGGAGTGCGGTCACGGTCGGATGAAATGCGATGTCTAGCGTGCTTTCAGGAGCTGCTCAAGGGCCTGCCGTGTAGTGAACAGACCGCTGTCAGTCGTCTTTGCTCGCGGAGCGCCTCCGCTAGCCTGACTCGATTCCCTAAGCTCTTTTAGCTTCTTACTTTTCGCAATCTTCTTTACGATGTGCCGCGTCTGTGCCGCGGACGGTGTTCTGACCACAGTGACGAGGTGTCGATCCCACTTGACCGTCCAGCTGAGAGTCGTCTCCAACGTTTCGAGGGCGTTGCGCAATTCGGTTTTGAAGTGCTTTAGGAGCTTCGTCGGACTTCCTGATTTTTCATGAAGGAACCCCACACTGACTGGAAACGGCGCAGCATGGGTCGAATAATAGCTGTGCAGCCATTGCGCCAGCGGCTTCCCCTTAATCGCCTGCCGCTCGTCCCATTCCAACTGTGTCCAACTCGCCGGCGCAAATAGGGTAAGAATCTCTTTTGCGAAAGTGACCTTGTACGTTTTCGTAGTCGTTTCGCGGAGGTAGTAGGCAATCAGGCTTCCTGAAAACTTGTAGTGACGACCGTTAACTTCCCATTCCAGGTCAACGGAGCCCCGTCGGAGTCGGTCTAAACTCTCTTCCATGTCTTCATAGCTCAGATTATTTGAACTGCGCCCGATCGCTTTCAGGAACTCGGCTCCCTTGAACTGACAAGCCGTTTCTAATGGGTGGCGCCGAGCCCTGTGAAGGGTCTCGAAGAACACGTCAGCATCGTATTGATTGAATTGAGTCCCGGCGAAGGAGATCCTGATTCCATCTTGAGACGCAATCGCGACTCCTTCTGGCTTTTTGTCCGGCCTGAGCTGCCTTCCGAGCGTTTGACGCTTCTTGCTCTGGATACCCGCGAAAAGGGCGGAACGAAGGATGGCATTTGGCCCTCCTCGGACGCTTTCAGGCCAGATAGGCAGTTGCCGGCTGAGCCCAGCCATAGAATGCGAGGAAGAGCGGTCCCTGGTCTGATCGTGGGTTAGACTATTCATAAGCCCGCCTCCAACGCGGGATTGAACACCTAAGCCCTTGGCGCTGCGAACGCTGAGGGCTTTTCATGCTCCAAGCCTACACGACAGGCAAATGTGATGTTCGCATTTCACCCGACCGGAAATGTAAGCGGAACCAGAAACAGTCATCATTGTGATCGGCTTTGCCCTGTGGCTAGGTTGTTCTCAGCATTACGGGCCTGAACTGTAGATCATCTGATCACCGCGCTGCCGATTATCCCCAAGTCGTGGTGTTCTTTAGCGGTATGGCTGGCATAGTCAATGCACGTCTTCTACCCGTGTGTTGGATCCATCGGGGTCAATGCGTGCGCCGCGAGGCAAGGCAGAAGGTGTAATGTATTACGCAACGCATTACGATGTGCATTATGCAATGCAAGTCGTCAGTACGTTCCAGCCCGTGGCGCTCCAGACCCTGTTTGTGAACCAAAGAGGAAAGACTTAGTAACGTGTTGCATAGTCTGATACGTGTTCGAAAACGTCATCGAAGTTGTAATACATTACGTATGAGGTTCCGTAATGCCAGTCATAGTTGCAGCAAACCCGAAGGGTGGGAGCGGGAAGTCAACGACATGCGTGATTCTTGGCACAACGTTGGCTCAGCAGGGGGCATCTGTTCGCATCATTGACGCTGACCCGCAGAGAACGCTCGCCAGGTGGAGTGAAGGATCCAGTGTGTATCGAGACATTGTCGTGACCCCCAATCAGGGCGAGGACTTGCCAGAGCTCATAGATCGGCTTCAAGCCAGTTTTCAGTTCGTTCTGATCGACGTACAAGGAACGGCAAACCAAGAGATGGTGGCCGCGATGTCGCGGGCCGACCTTGTCCTAATTCCAATGCAAGCAAAGACTGCCGACGCCGATGTTGCAACAAGAGCTATCAAACTCTTACGAACACAGGAAAGTCTCTTCAAGCGGAAGATTCCTCATGCAATCATCTTCATCCGAACGAGTCCGATCATCGTCACTCGGGAAGAGAAGGAAATACGAAGCAACATCGAGGCGGCGGGGGTCCCTCGATTCAAGGCGAGCTTGAATGAGCGGACCGCCTATTCGCACATGTTCGCCTACAAGCGGGCTCTTAGCGAACTTAACGCAAAAGACACGAACGGCTTGGAAGCAGCGCAGACCAATGCCGTGGAGTTGACCGCAGAAATGGTGCAGCTACTTCGTAGACAGATGGGAGCAGCTTAATGAGTATCTCCGATTCCTTCAAGGACCTTGCCGGGGGAGATCTTGATGTATTCACTCCCAAGCCCAAAGAACGTGAGACGCCGTCCCATAACGCCCAGCAACTCGAACACATAGCAGAGGAGCAGGGCTTCACGGTAGACAACATGCCGATTACGAGGAAGCTGCTCAAGAGTGGCCGCGTCGCTTCTAGGGACAAGGCACAACCGATGACGCTGCGAATCAGGGTTGCAGACTGGAACAGATTCTCAGCCTTTTGCGAGCGAAATGGATATACGGTCGCTGAAGGCTTTGAGAAGTTGTCGTTGATGTCGGACACTCTCTGAGACATCGAAATCCGGGATCCTGCCATTCCGAGTACTAGATTGTCACGATTTGTTGATCTCGAAATCGCCCGCTCTCACGCATAGCGCATAGGCTAAATGGACCGAGGTGAATAGCTCAATCCTTGAGAGGTGTCCGAAGACATCTGCGCACGCCTAGGGGCGAGAATTCGAGAACTGAGAATCGAGAGGGGCTGGCGCCAAATTGATCTGGGTCAGCATGCCGGTATTCATGAGGTCCATATCTCACACCTGGAAGGTGGTTCATCAGAGATAGGCTTTCGGCACCTCGCAGCGATAGCCGATGCTTTCGACATCCCTTTATCTGTACTGGTCAAAGGACTTTGAGGAAAGGCAGACTGAATGGTTCTGCCTCAGACACATAGCCTACTGAGTTTTACCTGATTGACAGGCAATCACTCCCCAACAGAGCTGTATGGGTGCCATCGAATGTTCAAACGCTCCGCTCATTTAGCGGAATTAAATCTGCTTTCCATTTTTGGAGAGCGACGTACGCAAGAACGCAACAAAGGCATCAGCAGACTTTGGATTCCCCAAGGAATCTTTGTGGAAGCAGGCGGAGTGCATGTAGGCAAGAAAGAAGTCTCGCAAGCCGCCGGCTCCGTTCTGGCACAGTATCCGGAGTACGAGTTCTGGGTATTGCAGGCGTCCGATGAAATCCCAGGTGCCGTCAGGCTGAGATGGGCATTCGGCATGGTTGGACGCCCTCCTGCCATTACGGGACAGGACTTCCTTACCCTGGCTGGCACTCGAATCTCTGCCATGTACAGATTTGTGGAAGGTCCAGATTTCTAGAAATTCTGACTCGCCCCCGGGACCGTGTAGCTATGAGTTGAAGTACCGGTCGGATCAGTCATCCCTCGATCTTCACAGCTATCGGCTCAAACTGTTGTGCAAAATCCTCTCCCTCGCTCTCCAGCACCCGGGCGAGCATGAGCATGCATTCTGCTAGCTGCTCTAACGTCTGGAAGTTCACTTCCAGTCGTCCCCGGCGGAGGGTCATGGAATCGGGAAGGGAACTGATCGAGACAGGATCGAGGTCACGCCGGACCAGCGACCGGAGACGGCGCTTGGAAACCGCCGCCTTCTCCTCTCGCAGCGTGTCGAATAAACCTGCCGTGTCCTCGGTGTCTCGGACACGACCCAGGAAATCCGCCAGCACCTCTCGGTCGAGCAGCCGTGATGTGCCGACCTGAACCGAAGGCAGCAGCTTGAGCAGTTCCTGGGCGGCCCGCGGCTGAAGCTCGAAGAGCTTTTCGATGTCGCGCCGGTCGTAATGAGACCGGACGGAGTTCGTGACGATTCTGGTGATCTCATGCAGGCGCGGCAGCCAGGAGATGGGGCGGGGCATCGGGGAGAACCTCCTTAGAGCAGCGATAAACGCAAGTTTAGATCAATTCAGGAGGTCGGTATGGCCGCGTGATCGCGCATTTATGCTCAGGGCGACCGCCTGTCTTTGTGCCCGATAATCCTTGTTGTCAGGGGTAAAATGTTTTGAGGAGCACTTATGGCATTCCGCTGCATTTACAGCCTCATGGAGCAGGAGACTTCGACCGGCGAGCACATTCTGCAGAATTTTCTTGGGGCAAAGCGGACCTCAAAGGAGATCGTCTCAAACGAATTGCAGAAGGCATTTGGGGAGGGAATTGACTTGGACTTCGCCCGGGCCTTGCAGGTAATTCACAACCTCATCGGAACCCAAGGCGGGAGAGGCGGAGACGCACCGACGCTGCGCGGTCTGTCCACCTCAGGTGGACAGAAGGTCAACCTGCTTCCGGGCGGTCGGGTTCAGATGGCGGCGCCTGTTCTGGTGGAGGTAGACCTTCCAGACGGTCAGAAGCAAATGAAAGTCACTGTTGCAAACGAGAAGCAGCTTGACTGGGCCATAGCTCAAATCAAAGAGAAGTACCCCAAGACCGTAATCGACCGAGATGCTCTTCTGGCGTCTGCGAAGCTGGCGGAAGGCTACATCAACGATCCAGTCATGCATCAACTCAATCTAGGTGGCCCAGAGTTCTTCCGCGGACTCCTGAAATCCTGCTTCAATCTTCTTGGAGCGAGCTCTCCAGAGCGCGCATTGCTGCCCTGCTTCGATGGAGTACGTGCCTACATCCGCGATGGGACCGGGGATGCAGCTGAATACGCGCGGTGGTATGGCTTGACAGAGCTTCCGGCCCTCCCCAAGGTTGGAGCTGGGGACCACCATATCTTCATTGTGAACCGCGGTTCTTCGGTCGAGGGGATCGCGCAGCTCTTCGGTGCGCTCAACTACCCATTTCGGCTGACCGACGAGTACATCGGTCCGGCTTTTTCATGCGGCTATGTTGTCGACCCTTTTCGTGAGTCATCGCCAGCTGAGCTTTGGCAGCCCCTGTTCGATTATAAGGCGGTGCCTGTCTTTGTTGACCAGGAAGATGACTGGAATGCCGCAGTCTCGAAGGCGACGGAGACGGCAATCGGTAAAATCATGGAGTTGCATTTCGATCTTCGCCGGAGAGATATGATTACCCGGTCACTGAAGGAGGTTCTTCGCAGTACCGGGTCAAATGTCATCACAAACGAGGTGGTAACAGAGTTCTCGGACCTCGTCGCTAAGCGCGTTCTTCGCCTTCCTCGCGATCTAGGACCATTCAAGCGAAAATAATGAATGCCGCCCGAAGGCGGCATTCGATGACCTTGGGCACGTATCGTCGAAAGCGACAGGGGTTCACCAAGGTTTACGTTCCTATTCTAGCAAAGCATGTCAAGAGGGCACGTGGCTGCATTCATCTACACACCGGAGAACCTCGATCTAATCAGGCAGAGTGTGTCTTCGGAGCGACTCGCCCCGTATCTTGCCGACGCTGGCGGTGATCTGGAAGCAGCCGTAAGGCTTTACGAGCAAAACACGCTTCTTTCAGAGGGCCTCTACGGTGTTCTACAGGGTCTTGAAATCGCGCTACGGAATGGGATACATGCAGAGTTGGCGGCGGGATTTGGAAGTCCATCTTGGTGGACGGTTGCCATGTTGGCCCCCGATCAGCAGAACATGTTGCGGAAAGCCCAGGACGCTCTAGCTCGGGAAAACAAACCCCTCGACGCCGGCCGCGTTGTCGCAGAACTCTCCTTTGGTTTCTGGACAGGTCTCTTCGGTCCGGGGTACACCGATCTTTGGAGGGACCATCTCGTAAAAGTCTTTCCACGACGCCCCTTGCAGAGGGCTCAAGTTCAGGTTCGATTCAACAGTATTCGTAAGCTGCGCAACCGCGTAGCTCATCATGAAACGATCCTGAACCGTTCATTACAGCGAGACGCAAACCAGATCTTCGATGCGATTTCATGGATGAACCCTGTCGTGGCCCGTTGGATCCGAACGAACAGTTCCTTTGAGTCTCGCTTAGGTGAATACCGCATACTCTTCCCAACCGCAGCCGGAGGGAATCCATGATCGGGACGGAAATCATTCTCCAGTCTTCAGGTACACCGCCAAGACCCGCGTTATCGGATGAGTTGCGATGCGCTGTTTTGAACGGTGTCATGGCCGAGAACTCAAAGCGGAGCTACGCGTTGGCCTTGGATGAGCTATCCGCATTTTGCCGTGAGCGGCAGCAGTCTATCTCTAGAAGACTCATTCTGGAGTTCCGCGCTGCTATGCTCGACCGGAATCTCAGCGCCTCAACTATCAATGTGAAGCTCGCGGCGGTCCGCAAGCTCATCGACGAAGCAAAGCGGGCCGGCGTGGTGACCGGGGAAGAAGCTTCACAGATAGCCGATGTCCCGAACGTTCGACAAAATGGAGTTAGACTTGGCAACTGGTTGACGAAGGAGCAAGCGAAAGAATTGCTGTCGGTCCCGGACCGGTCGACACTGAAGGGCAAGCGAGATTACGCCATCCTAGCGCTCCTGACCGGCTGCGCTCTTCGGAGAAATGAGCTAGCAATGCTGGATGTGAAGACAATCCAGCTTCGCGAGGGCCGTTGGGTCCTTGCCGACCTGTGCGGGAAGGGAAAACGCTTTCGGACCGTCGCGGTGCCCATGTGGGTGAAGCAGGGCGTGAACGCTTGGATGACAGCTGCGGGCATTGAAGACGGCCGGTTGCTGCGTAGGGTGAACAAGGCTGGTAAGTCAAAGGGCGAAGGCCTGAGTGACTGGGCTGTTTGGTCCATTGTCGAGCAGGCGGCCAAGGAGATCGGCATTGATCGGTTTGGAGCACACGATCTGCGGAGAACGTGCGCGAAACTCTGCCGTAAAGCAGGCGCAGATCTGGAGCAGATTAAATTTCTACTCGGCCATTCGTCGATCCAAACGACTGAGCGCTACCTCGGTTCTGAACAGGAGATCGCCATTGCGGTCAATGACAGTTTGGGTCTGTAACCTGTGTGAAGGAGCACCAAAGGCGCCAATGGTGCAAACCCGATATCTCGGGCGGTAACACTGTATCCTAAGCGAATAGCTAGCGAAGCAGGCATTGGTCCGTGGGATTATATGGCGAACAAGTCGACAATCGAATGGACGCAGATCACATGGAACCCTGTCCGGGGTTGTACAAAGATCAGTCCCGGCTGCAAGAACTGCTACGCTTCGGCCTTTGCAGAGCGCTTCCGCGGGGTACCAGGGCATCCGTATGGTGCGGGGTTCGACTTGCGCACCGTGCCTGAGAAGCTGTTGGAGCCATTCGACTGGCGCAAGCCGCAAACGGTGTTTGTAAATTCTATGAGCGATCTCTTTCACCCAGAGATCCCGGAAGAGTTCCTGGTTCGCGTCGTGGAAGTGATGGCGGCCACTCCCTGGCATACATATCAGGTGCTTACAAAGCGAGCTGAACGCCTGAAGGCACTGTTGGATAGCAGCCTGTCATTTGCGGCTGCAAGCCGGAACATTTGGTGGGGAGTGAGTGTCGAGGATATTCGGTACGGGCTTCCTCGGCTTGAGCAACTCAGACAAAGCACCGCAGGACTTAAGTTCCTGTCTGTAGAACCTTTGCTCGAAGACATAGGCTGTCCAGATGTTCGAGGTATCGATTGGGTCATTGTTGGTGGAGAGAGCGGGACGGCCGCCCGACCGATTCACCTGGCATGGATTGAGAACATACGAATCAGTTGCGAGCAGGCTGCGGTGCCTTTCTTCTTCAAGCAATGGGGCGGGCGGAACAAGAAGGCGGCTGGGCGGTTACTGCACGGGCGTACCTACGATGACATGCCAGCTTCCTCGGTCACACCGATCCCAGAGAGAATCGTAAGAATACAATTGAGAAATCATTTTGCGGACCGGTACAAAACCGATGAAGCGCTTGTCCAAATCGAGTGTTGATGTCGAGAACTGCCACACACTGTTCCCGCCAGAAGCGATATTGCCGCTTCCGAGAAGGCGTGCCTACAGGCGGATCGACCAACCCATTTGGTCACATAACAAAGCACGGTTCATAGCTCAGTATCTAAAGTATTTCGTCCAGATCACGAAGCATGGTGCGTACATCGATGGCTTTTCGGGGCCGCAGTATTCGGATCATCTGGATGCATGGACGGCGGCTCAGGTACTGGCAAACGAGCCGAAATGGCTGCGTCAGTTCTTCTTATGCGAGATCAATCCCAAAAGCGTGAAGCTTCTCGAAGATTTACGTGATCGCCAGCCTGTTCCGAGGAGCAAGTCGGGACGCAAGCTGCCGAGAACTGTGACAGTCCATTCGGGTGACTTCAACAGCAGTATCGATCAGATACTGCTCAGCCCTAGGCTCAACCAGAAGGAAGCCACCTTCTGCCTAATAGATCAGAGGACCTTTGAATGCCGTTGGTCGACGCTGCAGAAGCTGGCGAGCTTTAAGCAACCACCTCATAATAAGATCGAACTGCTCTACTTCCTTGGTGTCGGCTGGATTCATCGAGCTATGTCTGGCCTTTCAGATCTCCAGAGTATGGAACCGTGGTGGGGCAGAGATGATTGGCAGACGTTACCCGATCTGAGCTGCTTCGACTTGGCGCAGTTGGTGCGCGAGCGGTTTACAAAGGAACTCGGTTACAGGTATACCGCCGCCTACCCGATCTTCGACACGGACGAGGGCAATCGCATCATGTACTACATGCTGCATGCTTCGGATCATGTCGAAGCGCCCGCTCTGATGGTCCGTGCACATTCCAAAGCGGTCCGTGCACTTCCGAAGGAGACGCAAGGGACTTTCTGGCCGCTTGCTGCCGCTAGCGAAGAAATAACATTTGGTGAGGTATTTCTTCAAGGTGGTCAGGCACGAGGCTCCGTTTAGCGAGCGACTGCTTGCCGATGGGCTATTTGGTTTGGCTACTTGCGCTTATTGTGGGGTGCACGCCGCGGGCGCACCACCTTTTTTGGTGTGGTTGTTATAAAAACTTCAGGGCTGACTATCGTATGTCCATGCAGGTACACAAATCCGTTTTTGCGAGTCTGGTAGAGCAGTTCTGCCATCTCCACGGTCCTGTTGTGAAGATTCCAGCAGGCGCGAGCGAAATCGATAAGCGCCATAGTCAGCAGATCGCCCTGTCCCATTTTGCCCGATGGATAGTAGCTAATCTTTTGCGTCACGCGGTCGTAGGTGTACGAGTTGTGTGCGATAGCGTTGCGGAGCTTGTTGTCCAGGTCTGAAGTGAATGGACCGTCAAACGGCTCACTGCCGTCCACAAACTTCAAGCGGTCTCCCTTAGACTTTTCGAGCAGCTGGTCCAAAGTGGTGACATCCTTACGTACAGTCTTCACCGTTTGGAAGCCGCCTCGCTGACTGAGATTGTTGTAAGCAAGCGCGAGCGGCAGAATTTCAGTCAGGGTTTCGTAGCTGTCGGCGTAGAAGTGCTTTAGTGTGTCGAAGTCGACCGTCGTAATTCCAACATCCTCGGGTACAGGCTTGACGTAGAAGAAGACTGCAAATGCAGGAATGATGTGGCGGTATAAATCAACAAAAGCTTGGAAGCGTGCGAACACTGCGTGCTCATATTGGCCGAGCAGCTCATCCGGCGCGAAGTGATTCAGGAGATCTAAAAAGCCAGCAGGATGAAGCTTCGCGATGTTCATTATGTTCGCGGCGAGATCTTCGACGAACGGCTTATAGTAGCCCTTAGGAAGAATGGGATCGAAGAACCGAAGCATGACCATATGTACGCCGCGCAGAAACTCTGCGTCGTTGCTCATAGGCCATTGCCTGCGTGGTAAGAGTGCGTGGACCTCTTGCGCCAAATAGCTTCGTTCGCCTGTGTTCCACAGCTCCTGAATGCGTCGTACACGCGGCCACTCATTCTCGACCAGTTTCAGAAAGCCGATAGCGCTTGCCTTAAAGTTTTCAAATTCTTCTGGTCCGCCCATGCCGTCAAGGACCTGAAAAAACGGAGGAGGTGACCACATATAGGGCTCATCGCCCATTTTGTGAAGAAGCTTGGCTGGCAAATCGCCAGAGATTTCTAGGTAGTAGTCGGGGTGCATCTCCGCAACTTGAATACCGTTGTGGAGCTCGAGCCTGATATGAGGTGGGTTGAAGATTGCCTTTCCCGAAATCAGAATGCCGCACCTGCCACATGGGACAATAATCGAGTGCCAGTCCAGCCAGCCTGCCTGAAGGCGTGTCAATGTAACAGCGCTACAGACAGCGCATTTCATGTATGTGCGTTGCGTCATTCGTGTGCCTCGGCAGAGAACATTATTTTTCAGGCGGTTTAGGAGCGGCTTGTTCAGACTCCTATACCTTCATTCTCTCCTGTGCGGAGCAGCTTACGTTTGGACATTATCTGTCGTAAGCTCCGTAGCGTTAGGCTTGACCGACGACGACGTTATCGCTGCGGCACGTTTGCCCTCGTGTTGGGCAGAGCGGGCTGACCGGTACCTCGTGCGGCGAGCGTATTGAGGCAAAGCGGTCGGGGGGTGAGTCACAACGCAGGTCCGGCGAACAACAGCGCCCTCGAGCTCCGAAGCTGAGAAGGCGTACGTTGCGAGTGCTAGCCTCTCGTAGGGCGTTCCTATGATGACCATCAACGAATGGGCGAGGGCTCCCCCAGCTTGTTCGGAAAGAGAAAACATGGCAGCGACATCTCTGGAACTTGGTACAGGCAGGGATGACGGGTGGGTATGCCACATGCCGAGATAGCGCGTCGAGCCATGCGATTGTCGGTCCCGATCCGTATGCAACGCCATCGTTCCTTCGACGCCGCAGAGGAATTCATCTTCGGTAAGCACGCTGTCGGGCGGAGGAGCACTAAAGTCGTCAACCCACATGATCCGAAGCACCTCGTCACGTTCTCCGAGCAGGATCCCGCCAGTCTCCACGCGACGACCATACCGCCAAGCGCTTTTCTCTACTACTTCCTGCATTTGCTGCCAAGCCCGTCGGCTGATACGTACTTCGAAGCCACTTGTGGGATCGTAGCTGGCTATCCTGCCGTCGAAGCGATACTGGAGCGTGCTGAGCGCGCCGTTATCTCCTGATGTATGGCAAAACCAGGCTGCCGCCTCAGAAGGCTGCGTTCTTTGAAGGAGTGTCGGGATGGCATTGAGCATCAGTTGCGACAGTGAGGCGACGTCTGCATAGGATCCGACAAAGGTAGGTTCTGAGCACCCCGGTTCAGGCTGGAAGGGAATGCCAGGCCTTTGCGGGAAGAAGTCCCTGATGTATGGCGAGCCAAGTTTGTCGGCCAGGAGAGACAACTTGGCTTCCCGGCTGACCTCAAATGGCGCCCCCGAATGCCCGCGTGCAGCCAGCAGAAGCATGCAGCTTTCTGCAGTCGGCCCGAGCACAGTGGATACGAGGGGAACGGCATGAAAGTTTTTCTTCCGTGCTGATTCTGTTTTTGCGAGAACCGATCTGGACGCCGTGGCGTCGAGGATCAGGTCGGCTCCATCCGCCCAGTCGTTACGGTCCAAGACTGCGGTGAGCACATTTTGGACATGTGATGTGACCTGCAGCTCCGGACGGATTTTCTGCAGGTGTGTTGCCAGTACTTCGGCTTTATATTTTCCGATATCGAGGTCTTCATAAGGTTGGCGGACCAAAATACCAGGCTTGATGCGGGCAGAGTCGTAGAGCGCAATGGAAGCGGCACCCGCCCGCGCTGCGCCTTCTGCAAGTTGCGCGCCAATCGCCCCGCAACCCCATATAACGATTTTTCGTCCGCGGAACCAGTTTGCCCGCGCGCCGCTGTCACGTCGCGTGATGATCTCCGGCCTGTCCTCAAGGATCGGACACCAATCGACTGGCTTGTCCTCCAGAATGGCGAAGTAGCGTGCTTCAAGATCATCTTTGAGTGTACGCAGGTCGTCAGAATCAGTGCTTAGAGGAGCGACAAGCCGGAGTGTATTGGCGACTTCTTTTTCGATAAGCCATGCTGTCAGATGTTGCTGAGCGTTTTTTGCACCGGCCAGACCGCGCATGGGCGCGCCAACGATCAGGAGCAAAGGCGCTTCTGCTGGCGCGTTGATCAGGGCGCATCGAATCGTTAGAATGAGCAGTTTTCGCTGAAGTCCATTGGCTTCTAATGCACGAATCAGATCGCCAACCTTGGAAGGGAATTCGTGGCTGAGGGGCTTAGCGAGAAGCACGGCGGCGGCAGTTGGGGTATCCGGCCAATCGTCGTGAAGAATGGCCACCCAACCGGAGACGTCAATGCGAGCATTCGAGATGCGGTCGATCGTGGCGAGGCCATACCAGGTATCCGCTCCAATTTTGGGCGTGTCAACCTTCGGAATGATTGTTGGTATGTTCTTCCGATTTGAATGGGGTGTGGTGGGCGGATGTCGAGGAGCGCCGATGGGGTCTAAGTTGCCGGCTGCGGCGTCCTTCAGGAAAAGCTCCATGCGATCGACGAAACCAAACATGCCGTCGGAGGGGTTCCACTCTGTCTCAGGTGCTTGATAAAGGCAGAGGTAGTGACCCCAGTAGACGTGGGCGTAGCCAAGGAATCGCGTGTGCCGGGTGTAGAAAGATGGTGATTGGTAGGGGAAGTCTTGGGGAACACCAACGACGAAACGTTCCCGGGCTCGTAGAGGCATCCCTTGTGGCGTAGTTTGTATCCCGGAGGTATCAACGCTAATGTCAATAAAGAGCGAGCCGTCACCCGGATCCTGTGTGCCGAGCACCTCCAAACGTCCTTCCGAAGCAGCTGCGATGGATTGCAGCTGCCCCAGGCCAAGATTGAATGCGTCGGACATTACTGGCCTCCAAAACCCACACGCGAAGAGGGGGGAGCGGATGATCCGCGAGCGGTCGCTGCCGCTGCGGAGAGCGCTTTCAGAACGGTTTCCGTCGCGGCAGTACTGGGCTTTGAGTACACGAAGCCGTCCTTGGTCGCTTCGAAGACGATAGGCTGCGGTGCTTTCTGATCCGGATGTTCCTGGGTGCAGAAGAAGGTGGTCGGGGCGATTTCCTGGTAGCGGGCCTTGGCATTGGCATGGGGCGGATTATCTCCAGGCTTGTTCGAACCCGGAATGGGTTCACAGCTCGCAATGATGTAGCCCGGATTTAGCGCTGCATTCTCCAGAAGGGTCAACACGTCCTTTTTCAGGCACTCTTCTTTGTCGTCTTCACCCTTCCAATACATCACTGACTTGGAACAGTGGTGTGGAGCAAGCAGCAGGTTCCACTGCACGTCTTCGTCGTCACTGTATTCCAGAATGCGCTTCACCGTGGGGTAGCAGTGGTCCCCCATGAGCAGCATATGGGACTGTGCGCCATCGACTTCAAGACGTACTTGCATGGCAATGGAGCAGTCATTACGCTCGCCGTCGGCTTCGTCCTTGAATGGTCCGTGCAGAAAGACGCGGAAGCGGTCGCTGTAGTCTTCACCGTCGAGCTCCACAACTTCGTGGCCCGGGATGGACAGGCAGGTCTTTGGAAAACCCTTGAAATCGTCTTCTTTGAGCAGTTCATCATACCCGATTATTCGTACTCGGTCTCCGCTCGTAACGTCGCCGGCGGCCAGGATAGTCTTGTCTACGCGTCGGTCTGCCTCTTTGTAAAAAGCCAAAGCGTCCTCGCAGAGGTCTTTCTTGTATTCGCGGAAGATACGTGGGCTGAACCAGAGTTCGCCGATATCGACGTTCTTGAGCAGTTTCTTGAAGCCGAGGCAGTGGTCTTCGTCAGGGTGGGTGAGAACGAAAACTGCGAGATACGGACGCTTCGCCCGTTTCGGCAGAACGTTGATCAAGTAATCAACGATCGGCGCATGAGGATCATCCTCGTTTTCCGAGCATGCCAGGTGGTGTAAATCGATTTGCAAAACGGCTTCGTCTGAGACGCAAACGGTTGTGCTGTCGCCGGTGCCGACCGGCCACTGCACGTAGCCGGCCACTGGAAGAGAAAACTTCTCGTTCACTTCGGACATGATGATGTCCTCCTGTAAGCAGTGTACGCAGCGGAAGCGAACAGTGCAAACACCCTACTGTCTGCTTCTCAGCGAGCTGAAGGCACAGGGTGCACAACGTGAGAAGTCTAGTGTCTGAGCTTTTGATGCTGTCGAAGCCATGCAAGAAGATCGTCGGCTTGGACCTTGCGCTCTGTCAGCGTCCGGAAGGCCACTCCGAATGTGGGGTTCGCTTCGCTCATTCGCTTGAGCTCATCTATGGGGGCGCGAGTATCGAGCTGGCGCATCGTGGTGAGTTCGCTGTCCAACACGGTTGCGATACTCTCGAGCATGTCGTCGGATGGAAATCTTCTTCCGAGCTCTATGTCAGAGGCGAACGCGGGAGAAACCTGGACGCGTCGAGCAAATTCCCGCAGAGACAGCTTTTTCTCTTCGCGAACTCTTCGAATGAATGTTCCCAGCGTTTCCATGTTCCTAAGCATATAGCGAAGACACCGCGAGGGTAATAACCTGAGGGAGTCATGCTGGTGATCAATCAAGGAAAGGTGCTGGACATGAAACCACGCATTGCGGTAGCACTTTCGGGCGGGGGCTTTCGTGCGTCGATCTTTCACCTCGGCGTTCTTCTGCGCTTGGCGGAACTTGGATGGCTGAAGGACGTGGATGTCTTCTCTGCGGTTTCTGGCGGAAGTATCGTTGCGGCGTTCGCCGTGCAACGCTGGTCATCCTTTCTATCAGCAGGTGGAGACGCAGCTGCTTTTCGAATCCACATCATGGATCCGTTTCTCCGGCGTGTGCGGGAAAACAACTTCATGGAACGTTGGTTATTGGCATCCTGGACATGGCCGTTGCGGAAGATCGGTTCGAAGGCATTTACAAGAACACAGGCTGCTGCGGAACTTTTCGATTCGATATTCTTCGAGAACGCAACCTTCACTACGATGCCAGAACACCCGCTGTTGATCCTGAATGCCACGAATTTGCAATCCATACGGGCTTGGCGTTTCACTCGCAACGGCATGGGAGATTCGAGGGTAGGTCACACGTTGTGGGGTGAGAACCCATTGCAACTGAGTGTTTGCGTTGGGGCTAGTGCCGCGTTTCCGCCGGTGTTCCCGCCTGTACGCATTCAACGTATGGATTACAACTTTAGCGCGCCGCTTTACGGCGAGTTTCCGCTTCGCGACTATCCACTCATTGCATTGAGCGACGGCGGAGTTTACGACAACTCTGGCCTGGAAGCATTGACCAAACCTGTTGCTCTGCCCGGGGCCGAAGAAAAGCTGGAAGTGGCGGACTTCCTCATCGTAAGCGACGGCGGAGCACCCGCCTCGTTGGAATTCGATGCGAAGGGGGTTCCTGTGTTCGCAGATGCTGCATTGTTGTACCGCGTTGACGGGATCGCTAGGCAGCAGGTCAGTGCGTTACGAACCAGGAACCTTATGAGCTCTTTTGTGTCGGCTCGTCGTAGCGGAGTTCTTGTCGGCCTGTCAAGCGGCGTGGATCGCCTGCCGAAGGCAATGTACGAGGAGCTATGTTCGACCTTTGGCACGGAATATCAAGTGCCGTTCGCGCTCCGCGAGCTTCTGCAGCGCGTTCGGACGAGTCTCGACCGATTCGAGGGAGTTGAAGTTGAGGCACTGCTCTACCACGCCTACTCTATGACCGCTGCCTTCACCTACTGTCATCGCAAGAGCTTCCCTGCTCCTTATCAGGGGGTGAATCTGACCGGGATCTGGTCGCTGCTGTTTGATTCGGGAAGAAATGCTCTTTGGACCCGGGAGCTTAGTTCAGCAGCAAAGACCTTCAGATTGCGATAGCTAGGAAGAGGAAACGTGTAAGACTTTGCAGCTTCTAGCGCTGTGCAGCTAGCATCACCGCATGATGCCTATGCCTCTGTTGTAGGCCTTTGCGGCCGGACGAACCGGCCGCACGAAAGTTGCTGTTAGAAGCGGGATGCTGGCAATGTTGTACGGCTGGGACTGTGCCTGAATGACGAGCTTGATGCGCGTGCCTTTCTGTAGCGGCTTGGCGAAGTGGCCCTGCTTGCCGAAGGCAACGACGTTGTAGTGGAAGGTCTGGTGCCGGTCGTCGGAGAGGATGGAAACCCCAAAGGCGGTGTAGTTGCGGCCATTCTTCGAGGTGCGGCTGGAGGCTGAGTTGCTGACGGTGGCGAAGAAGGTGATGGTCTTGAGGGTCTGCATAGTATTTCTCCTTTTTGCCCGGTCACTCGGGACACACATCCCGAACGGGCGCAAAGGTGCGCTGCTCCCAAGTCGCGGCTGAAAGCCGCGTTGCCAAGGGCAGAAGTTTTCGGAGTGGGGACCCGGCCGGCATCATGGCTGGGGGAGGAGGCCGAAACCCGTTAGGGCGCGGAACGCGAGTTGTGAACGCAGAGCCGCAGGGCGCAGCTACCAGCACCGGCGCGGTGACCGAGTGAACGTGCATAAAGGAGATTGCGCTTAGACCTGGACTCATCCCAGAGATTCCGGAGTTCAGCCCCTGACCATGTTCGAGAATGCCGCGAGTCTCATTCGCCCATTTGCTGCGGTTGTTGACGGCCCAGAGTTCCGGTCGCGGGTGGTGCCTGGACGCACTAAGCTTCGCAGCTGCAATCTTCATAGTGCTAACCCATGAGGACGATCACGTCGTCGACCATTCGGTGTGTATGCACGAGAGAGGCTCTTCGCTCGGCTAGATTCAGGATGATGCCGCCAGCAATCTGCGCTCGGAGAGACACTTTGTTGTCGAGGAGCATGAAAAGTTCTTGACTAAGTCAATTGCTACCTTCCCAGGCGTCTTTGGGTCAATTGTCTGACATTCGCTCGGACCTGACTTCCGATGCTCCCTATGCACCGGGTCGGTCAACCCACGTCTCCAGACGTTCGGAGTTGACCCAGCCGGCTGACTTGCGTAAGGCGTGTTTCACCGGACTCTGCGGCGGCCTGTTCACACTAAAGTGGGTTGCCGTGGGACTTTTTAGCTGCATCCTTCGGCTGCTGCCCGATCCTCGTCAAAGCCGAACTGAAATTTGCAGAAAGATGTTGTCTGACTTCTTCTCCGCTCACTCCCCAAACCTTCTCGAGGTGTTCCTCCACTAAGAGCAAATCTCCTGGTTCTACAGGTCTCTTGCCTAGATCTATAAAGGGGCCATCAGATTCCAGCAACACTGCTGTCTTTGGCAATACCTCGATGAGTTTGCGGCCCTTGCCACTGCGGACCATTGATGTATTTACAGAAAAGAAATGCCCTGCCAAGAGGGCCCGCTCGGCCGCACTGATAGGCCCAGTGAACCAGTGGAGAATTGCGGCTCTACGCTGAAACTCTTCCAGAAGATCAAGCACAGCAGTCTCGGCCCCGCGAGAGTGAATTGTTAAGAGCTTCGAATGGTTTCTTACACATTCGAGAACGAAGCGAAACGAACTCAATTGAGCGCTCTTGGTTGATACGCCTTCCCGTGAGAAATCGAGACCGACCTCACCGATATAGGACGTTTTGTTGAAGTTCAAGGAAAATCGCGCTTTCTCTTCAGCGTGGTGCTGTGAATGCAGAGGATGCAAGCCTAATGCTAGCCGGAGATTTCGCAGGCCTTGGACATGCGGAAAGGCCCCTTCAAATTCGGACGGCAAATTGGTCACCGCAATGACCGTCAGACCTTGGCGCGCAGCCCTCTGTGCCACGCCCGTCGGATCTGGGTAAAGGTTTATGTGGCAATGCGTGTCGACCCGCAGCACAGCTAGATTCCCGCCATGGCGAGTAGTTCAGGATAGGCATTGGCGCGAACCCAAGTTCGAAGCTCTCCGAGACCCCGATCAACCATCGAAGTGTAGTCCGAAAGGTTCTCTAGGCTGGAACTCCGTGTGATCTCTCGCGCAATCTGATTTCGAGTCTTTGTTCTTTTCACAAAGGACAGCAGCGCCTGCAGGTCTTTGGATAGAGAGGAATCCGCTGAAAACCCCAACTCCTCAGGATTGAAGATGTCGATACCGTACTCAGAACCTCGGTCTAACCCTGAGAGGTGGAGTGCGGACCGGCGATACAGGCAGGGAACACAGTAGCCGCAATTCTCAGTCTGGGACCTGCGAGTCCACATTTGCCGCCGTGATCCATGAGAACAGGAAGCTGACTGCCGGAGCACTCGCCCGAGTAGTGCGAGATTGCCGCAATCTCGAATGCATTCTCCTTTGGTCTTAAAGCCATACGGGTTAACGATTCGGTTCTGAATTCCAAGGCCCTTAAGTACGTTTGCTAACTCTCCGAGATAGTAGGGATGCATGGTTCGGGTACTACACGATCCTGACCGTGATGGAGTGAGGGCCGGATTGAGTGCAATCAAGCCGTTTTCGCAAGTGTACAAAGGAACAGTTTTGCCGACAGCACTCGCAGCAAGTAAGCCCAGTCCAATAAATGCAATCGAGCGGCTTCGAAGCGTTCGCTCCGCACTCGCACGCGGATTTTGCGATGCGCGGATCTGCCGCAACTCGACCCTGTCTCCGTAAGCTTTCTTCAAGGCAACCGTTAAGTTCTCTTGCTGCATACGCGGGCCTGCTGAATCGTAGTGACCGATCAGCAAAACCGATTTGTTCTCGTTTTCTAGTAATTCGATGGCGCCAGCGAGCGAATCCAAACCGCCGGAAAACAAACAAGCAGCGTCGAAAGACTCTCGCGTTGGCTTTATAGCGAAAATTCGACCCGGAGGGACTTGGAACAAAGGCACCTTCGCTCTCCGAAACGATGTGATCCACTCATCGCCACTTAGAAAGCTCAAAGCGCGGTCGAATCCCTCGCGCACCTGGTTCCACGCATCGGGTTCAGACACGGCAAACTCTACTTCCAGCTTCCGTGTCCAGCGATCGTCGAAGTCATATCGAGGTACCACCTTGTCGATGGCGTAGCAGATGCTCGCCACCACAGCGAAATCGAGAACGATCTTGTCTGGCACTCCGAATCGTCGATATACGTTTCGGAGCGGCACGTCCAATCGGTAAGATTCCCCCAGTTCCTTGCCTTCGATCCAAACACCCGCAAGACCCTCACGTCCTCCGGAATTCGCATCTAGCTTCACGCTAATCTTCATTCCTCTACCTCAAAGATTGCCAGAGTATCTTGCATGATGTCTCGGCATAGCTTCTCGCCCGTCGGTCCAAACCAGTCAACTTTGCCGCTGATATCGTTGATCGAGGCTCCGATCACTGACTCACGCATATACTCCTTCACATCAGCGAGGGCCGCGGCTGCCCTTTCGTCGCCCTCCTTCTTCTGCCAAACTTCATAGAAGTCTCGACAGAACTGAGCATAAAGGTACTGCGTGAAGAATTCTTGTAACATACCTGCCAGCCCCTGCTCATCCATAGCTCCTTGGATAGCGGTTTCAAGATCCTCTGCAGTCTTGGCAGTTTCGAACAACTCCTCCGAGAGCGCCACTACCGCATCGCGGGCGGCGGACTCATCCAGCGTTGATGCAGGACCTGCGATTAGGTCGAGCATCGCGGCAAGTATATCGGTTGCGCTTTGTCCCACAAATTGGCCAAGCCCCGACTCTTGTAGCGCGGATTCCAGCCCCGACTCCGCAACACCAGAAAAGAAGTTTCCTAGTTGCTGTGCAGCTGCTGTGGCTGGAGCTGCTCCAGAGACTGCGCCGCCAGTCGACGCCTGACTGCGACCGCTTCCTCGGCGCGAACTTATCGCAGCTGCACCACCCATGGCTCGGATGTAATTCCGCAGCATCCTGGGCAAAGCTTCCGTGGTGCCACCCTCTGCTTTAAGGAACGTCGTGGCGGAAGTCTTTAGGGGTGTCCAATTCCCGCCCGAGGGCATGCTATAGCTCTTCGAAGTGCCCACTCAGGCCTTCCTTTCTTTCGACACAAGTCTTTCGGCTGCTTTGCCCACCCTCGTCTGACCTGATTTTGCTAGTTGTGTAATGAGCCCTTCTGACTCCGCCGAGAAGCGGGGGTCAGCATGTCCTAAGGTTTGCAGAGCGACTACAACACTGGCGCCGAGCTGGCTCGTGTCAACGCTACGAACAGCAGCCAAGAATGCGGACCCAGCTCCGTCGATCTTCTCTCGACCCAGCATCCCCAAGGCGGACAAGAACTCTGCCTTCTCGGGTGTACGAGACACTTGCGACTGTAATAGGGACAAGAGCGTAGCTTTCTCCGAACCATCCAGCTCTCGAATAAGCTTAACGGCCGCTGCCATCTCGCCTTGCTTACCACTCGTAATGGCCGCCAGCATCCTTCGAACGACCGGCGAAACGACGCCGGCACCTCCAAGACTAGAATTTGTACGATCTCGGGCCAGCCAGAAGTAGTCACGAAGGTCTACGTCCCGCAGTGGCGGCGCAATCCTCAGCCATGCGAGTACAGCTGGCTCCATCCATCTTTCAACACCTTCAAAAATTGGTTGAACAGCGTCGTTGATCGCGTACTGCTCAAGCTCTCGTATCTGTTTTGGGTGACCCTCCTCAGCCGACTGCCAATTGTTAAGCTCGCGAAAACGATCCAATCTGGAATATTCCAGAACCATCAGTTTCGCTAGAACCGAGTCTTCGATGGCCATGTCTGCCGTGAGGGCGAGTTGCTTACGCAACGACATTGCGTTCAGCATCCTCTTCACCTGACGTGGGTTGCCTTTCAAGCCCTCAGTGATGACCTGTGCGACCGAG
>CBDCAQ010000008.1:0-60966 GCA_965214005.1 Bryobacteraceae bacterium | reverse complement strand
GAAGAAGGCTGAGCCCGAATTGGCCACCGCTGACGACTTCGGTTGAATGAACGTGGGCCCAGGACGGCTGTCACCGACCTGAGCCCTACACCCCGAACCCGGCAGATAACCAGAGATCAAGGTGCCCAGTGGACTTATCCGAAAAGACGAGATTGGAAAAGCTACTGGGCATGCTTGGGTCATCATTCGACGGCGAGAGGGCAAACGCCGCGCGCATGATTTCAGCGATGGCGGAAAAGAAAAAGCTTTCCATTACGGAATTGATTTATGGCGCGCAAGGCGCTCGCCCTCAGCCTGTTTACCGTGAGCCGCCTAAACGAAAGCCCACCTCGACGAACGATAAACCGAAATCAAGGACTTTGTTGCAGTCCTTGTCGGATATCGCGTCAACGTCCGACGACTTCGAATTTACCCTTACTGAATGGGAATGCCAATTCGCGGACGACGTTTCGAAACGCTATTCATATGATTACGAGCTGAGCGAAAAGCAGATTGTGATAGCGGAAAAAATCATTCGAAAAGCCGAGATCGCGCGGCAGCAAGGGTAGGGCATGACTGGATGATGGCAGCTTTTGCTGAAGCTTTTGACCCCGACTTCGCCGGCCCCGCTGACTGGGCCGCGATGTATCGTGCCTGTGGCTTGCAAGTCATCCCCTGTTATATGCCTGATGAAGTTGCTGTCGGCGTTTCCTGGAAACGACCCCGCCTTTCCGAGTGGGTGACGCTCCAAGAAAATCTCATCCCCGATGCCTCATTCGAACGCTGGTACGGTAAAGCCGGCGAATACGCTGCCCGGCAAAACATGGGTATCCTGACCGGTCGCGCATCCGGCAATGTATTCGTAATCGATTTGGACGATCAAAAGGGCCCATCAGCAGCTGCATGGTGGCATAGCGTTCTTGCGGAGCACAATAACGGTATCGAGCCAGAAACATGGCGCCAACGAACCGGCGGCGGCGGCAGGCAGATATTATTTCAAGCTCGCCTCAATTGGCATGCTCCTACCAATCGAACGCCGATCGGCGTCGATATCCGCGGGCAGGGCGGCTTCGCGGTTATGCCCGGATCCCTTCACGAAACTGGCCGGCATTATGAATGGTCTCCAGGATTCGCCCCATTTGAAATCGAGATCGCTCCAGCGCCAGAGTGGTTGCTATCTGCCGTCGAGCACCTTGTGGAACAATATGGAGGCGACAAGGGCGCCGGCCCGCGTAAAGCAGCCGAGCAGACATCTTCGCCCGGGAACGATTTCGACAGCTTCGGCAATCGTATCGATGGCCGCGAAGACAAGATGACACGCGTTGTTTGGGCCGCGGTTATCGACTTGTGGCGCGAATGCCCGATATTGCCAAGCGAAGCCGACCAGAAAACCCGTGCTCAGACGGCGTACGAATCCTATGAGCGCGGCGTAAAAAGCAGGCTTGTCGGTTCTGATAAAACGGAGTCGCTGGAGCGCGAGGGCCGCGGCCCATCCGAGTTCTGGAAGAAATGGCGGGCCGCCATCAGGCAATGGGACAAGGACATCGCCGAAGAAGGCCGGAAGCCCAACCCAAAGCAATCGTCCAGTCAGCGTGACACTGAGGCCGAATTCGAAACCGCGTCCTCCAAGGCGGAGGAACAGGCGAAGACTGATCCGAACGCCTTGTTCGAGTTCCTTGATGTCAATCAGATCAAGAACCTAGCGGATCCGCAATGGCTGGTTTCCGGCCTCGTCGTCGAGCATGCGCTTGGTTTCATCTACGGGCCGCCTGGCTGCCTCAAGACGTTCATCGCGCTCGGCATGGGCCTGTCGTTCGCGGTCGGGATGCCGGACTGGTGGGGTCGCAAGATCGAGCGCCAAGGCGCCGTGGTCTACATATCGAGCGAGGGCCAATCAGACCTTAAGTTCCGTATTCAGGCGTGGGAACAAAAGAATCAGGTTCTAGCCGACGACAGCCCGTTTTATTTGATCCGCCAGACTATCAATTTCATGAACGCGGAGGACGTGGGAAAACTGATCGCCACAGTTCAGGCGATCGCCACCCTTGCTGGCGTAAAAGTTGCCGCCGTCTTTGTCGATACCGTCAGCCGTACGCTTCCCGGCGCTGACGAGAATCTGCAAAAGGACATGACCCTGTTTGTCGCGGCCTGTGACGCCGTCAGGCAGCGCTTTGGAGCGACCGTCATCGGCGTGCACCACACCAGCCGCAACGGCAACATGCGCGGCTCTACGGTCTTCCCAGGCGCAGGAGACTTCCTTGTGGAAGTGAACCGGGAAGAGGGGGCCATGCACGGGTCGATCAAGGCCACGAAAATCAAGGCCGCGGAGGATGGTTGGGAGCAGTTTTTCAAGGTCGAAAAAATCGATCTTGGAGACATCGGCGCGCACAAATCTCTGGTGGTCGACGCGGCTCCTGAAGCCCCAAAACGAACGAGCGGAAACGGTTGGCCGGAGGCAGATGTTCTTCGGCAGGTCATCGCTGCTATCGACGAGCAGTGGTGCTCCGGAAAGCCGTGGTGCTTCGCAACAAATTCGTCGAGATCCGCCGTCGCCAACATTGCGAAGCGTTGGCATCTCAAGCGCGAGATCGCCGCCGACATACTCGCGACGTGGGTCGCAAATGGAGCGATTGAAGAGGACGAACGCGATACCAAAAATCACGTCAAAGGCTATCGCGTGACAGGCGGAATTGGATGATTTTGCGAGGCGAAAGTAGAGCGAAAGTTACTTTCGCCCGAAAAGTTACTTTCGCCGTTAAGTGTATGTAGTTGTTGGCGAAAGTAGCGGCGAAAGTAGAAAACGAAAGTAGCGAAAGTACCATGTCTAAGTCATTGAAAACATTAGCAGCGAAAGCGAAGAGATCACCCTTAGTAAACTAAGCTCCGCGCTTGAGGCGCGGGAGCTTTTTTAATCATCCGGAGCGACCCATGGCACAACGATTGAAACGTGATGAAACCAACCTCTCGGCGGCTCAGTCAAGCTTCGCGCCCCGGACCATGATGGCAGGTGACCATTCCTGGGCGCGCTCACCTGGCACGTACCTGTCAGGCCGTGCCTACATCGATGGCGCCGACGAGACCGCAAGCGAGATGGAAGCGAAGTGGGGGTGCGACCGGCTGCGGTTGCTGGTCACGCCGGAGTTGCGCGAAAAGTTCGACCGCCAACGCTACCTGTTCAACCACGCGATCTGGCATGGCGAACTCGAGGTCGTACGGCGCGAGGCCGGCCGCATGGTCGCAGCGTGGCTGGCGCTGGACCGTGCTGCCGTCGCCGCCGGCAAGCCGACGCTCTCGCCTCAGGTCTGGGAGGTGCCGCTCGAGGACGGCACCGTGGCCGCCATCGTGCCCGACATGGCGCACGGCAAGTCCGTGATCGCTGAGGGCCGTGCCGTGTCCGTGTTCACGATCGAGGAAATCGGGCGGCTCCTGTCGAACTACCCCGAGATCGCTAAAGCCAAGCTGGTGTTTCCGGGTGCGACGATCACTGCGGTCAGCCGGTCGGTCGATGATCCGTTGAACGCGGTTCGCGATACCGATCTGCCGATCGACGAAGTAGGGTTTTAAGCAGAGGGGCAATGAACGATGGGGAAGAAACGGCAGGAAGCCTTGGTTCCGATTACCATGTTGACGTTGAGCCATGCGTTGGGGGATCGGGATGAGCGCAAGCGAATCCGAGATATCAACAGGATCGCCGTCGATCTCGCGTGCATCCGCCTTAAGGGCGGTCCACTGGCCTCGCTGATCGATCGAAAGAAGATCGGGGCCGTTGAAGTCACGGCAGCACAGGACATCGACCGGGCTTTCTCTGCGATCACCCTGGGTATCGGGTTCAAGCCGATCAGCTTGGAGCGAAAGGACCGTGGCGGGGACACGAACTGGCCGGCCGCCACAATCGACGCCGTTCGGCGCTTTCAAAGCTGGTCAACGTTTTGGTCCGAGCGGAAAAAGCGCGGAGATAAATCGCTGTCGATCTGTATTGCCGCGGTAATTGACGAGCGGTCGCTGACCGGAATCGAGGACGACGAGGGCGTTCGTAACGGCTCGGCTGGCAAGATCGTTGTGCGGATGTTGCGGGATTATTCGGCGCGCGCAGGCTGGGTGACCGGGCATCTTGCGCTGCAATGGCGCGCCGATGCTGAGATGAGTTTCAAGCTGGATCCTCTCACTGTGGCGGTCCGCCGGCATGCGGCTTTGCGCGCCTCCGAGGTGGCATCTTGACGACGGGGAGCAAATCAGCGATGTTTTGGCTATTGGTGCTTCGTGCGCCTGATACTGAGCCGCCCCGAGGAAACTCGTAGGGCGGCTTTTTCGTGAGGTTCGCTTGTCCCACCACGTTCACCGCACCGAACCCCAAGAACACCCCTTCGTAGCTGAGGCCCGTAAACTAGCCAAGCAAGCCGGAACGGATGACAACCGAATCATCAACTGGGCTGTGAAGTTGCAGGAAGAGGCGCTGAGGTTTGGGAATGGGAAGCGGTCGTAGCTAATGTTTTACGTTTATCAGTTGGTTGATCCTCGCAGCCGCCTCCCATTTTACGTGGGGAAGGGAAAGGGCACCCGCGCTTGGAGCCATGCCGCGGCGGCGCGACGTGGAAAATCCACTGGAAATCCTCGCAAGGATGCTCTGATAGCAGATCTATTATCTTCCGGCATGGAACCGACGATCGTCATTGTTGCGAAATACCAGGATCAAGCAGAGGCGTTTGCCCATGAGATTGAGTTAATCTCCGCATCTGTCGGGTTATTTAATATTCGGAAGGGCGGCGAGGGCTGGGGACTGTCTCTGGAAGAGGCCGAGCGACGGTTGGCCGCTAGGCGAGATGAAAAGAACATAGCATTTTTGTCTGGCTGGCTTTCGATGGCCGAAAAATGGCCTAACGGTTGTACGGTGCATGGACATAGAAACGGCGACCTATTGGGCGCTGAATATATGCGGATCGTCAGGGAGTTGGTCAGTCACGCCAACGCCGCATGATGGGCAGACCCTCCCGGTATTCAGCCAATCTTGCATCTGATATTTGTTCGTTGCTGGCAGCCGGCCAGTCGCTTCGGGAGGTTTGCCGGAGCGAGACGATGCCGCAGGAAAGTACTGTCCGGTTATGGGCTTTGGAAGATAGGGGCGGATTTTCTGCGCAATACACGCGGGCAAGAGAAATTGGCTATCTTACGATGGCTGATGAGCTTTTTGAGATCGCGGACGACGGTTCCAATGACTGGATGGAGCGCCAAGGCGAAGATAAAAGCAGCACTTATGTGTTGAACGGCGAGCACGTCCAACGATCCAGGCTTCGCGTCGATACCCGTAAATGGATGCTTTCGAAGGTTTTGCCAAAGGTGTTTGGGGACAAGATTCAGCATAGCGGCGATCCGGAAAACCCCGTCGCGATGACCGTCACTTGGAAACCGCCCGTCAAGGAATCGACCGATGACACCAAAGCTTCTTAACTCGCATCGTTTGGCGATTGGCGGCGCGCATCATTTGCACGCGGCTGGGCATATCTCGGCAGATCAGAAATCTAAGTTCCAGGCTGGGTCTCGCAAAGTGCTGGCACAGAACAAGCCCGCGCAGCCGATGCAGAAGCGCGCTATTGCCAAGCCTGCTCCGATCGGTGCGCTGGGGCAGTCCTCGCACTACATGACGACGGTGAATCCGCAGGCGGCGCAGGATGGCGACTATTGAAAATCGACTCCGCTGCTCAACTAACCATGTTCACCAAAGCAGCAACAGACCCGGACTACGCCAAACAGCGCGGCATCACGGTAGAACTGGCCCAGCAGCACTTGGATGCTCACAAGGCGAATGGGCAGCCAAGCTTACCGGATCGAGCCAGCAACGCGCCTAAGGGCGTCAAGCAGCCGTGCGATGTCCGGCCGATATTCTTGCAGAGCAAGCGCAACTAATAATTTTTGAGAGCGTTAGGGGTTCTAACCCTCAAAGGAGTCTATCATGTCCACGGTTAAAATCGAGCATGTGAATCCGAATACCGCGCATCCGATTGCATTCGACGTAGTGTCGTATCCGCGTAAGGACAAGGATGGCAATCCTGTCAAGTCCACCAAGAATCCAGATGGCACGATGACCTATGAAGATGGGTCGATTGTCAGCGTCGATAAAGACGGCAATGAACTGCGGGAAACCATGGTTATCGCGCCTGGTCATTTCAGGCTTCTCAACCTTTCCGGCGGCCTGATGCTGCATGAGGTCAGCCGGGCAGAGTTGACCGAGCGTGACCGCAAGGTTGCCGAGCAGCGTGAGATCGAGGCCGAAGTTGCTCGCGAGCGCCAGGCCAAGGAAGATCATGACCGCGCTGAACAGGCAAAGGCAGAGCGCGAAGAACACAAGAAGAAGATTGAGGCTGAGGCTGCCAAGCAGGACAAGGCACGGGGCGACGACGCGGCGGCTGCGAAGTCTCACGACGCCACGTTTGGCGACAATTGGAAACCAGAGCAGTCAAAGCCTGTTGCTGCTGAGCCGCCTGAGTTCAAGCCTGAGCCCAATGAGCCGGAATTGGTGAGCTAACATGGCAAATTGCCGGATCTTCGCCTATTCAGGGATCGTCACGGCAATCCAACCTCAGATCGTGCAGCAGAGCGCGGATTCCGTGTTTATGCTGCGCGATCCCTACATCTCAGGTCAGAAGCTTGCCCTTAACGGGGCGACTCCTGTTTCCAGCACGCCTCTGCCGGCAGGAACCCGCATCCTACGCGTAGAAGTGGATGACGGGTCAACCATTCGGTATGAGATGCAAACTGGTGCAAACTCCGGCACGAATGTTCGTGTCGCTGGCACGAATAGTCCAGCCTTGAGCGGTCGCGAAATACTGTTCGCCAGCGATGGCGCTGTGTTTTCATTCGTCGATGCGAGTTCCGTCTGATGCAGGACAACCGCCGCCTTCACCAGTGCCGGCATGATGGCTGCGATAGCGAAGCACAGTGGCAGCTAATGCTGCAAGTGCGTTGCTCTGGCGGCTTCATGCTCAAAGCGCCATCAACTCTTATGGTATGTGACAAGCACGCCAAGCCTGCGATGGAAATTGCTACCAACGATCACGCCAAGGGCCAGCTCAAGACTGTGGCGTTCCTGCAGGGCTGGGGCATACCGGATTTTGATTCCATGGTGGCGATGTTCGCGCCGGTCGAGCATGAGAAGGTCGGGGGATCGGCGTGACAAAGCTTCATGTTCCTCAATCCCTGCCTTATGATGGCCCGCACCGGATGTCTGAGCAAGAAGCTATCGAGGCCATCACAGCCTCACAACGCGCCAACGGCGACTCTGTTGACCCTGCCGGGGCCAAGAGGATGGTCCGAGCGCTGATCGCTATAGGGCTGTTTAAACTGTAGCTAAGGCTGCTCATGTCAGATTGCTCAGTTTGTATTTATTTCAATAGCTTTTCGCCCGATGATAGCGAATCTGGCGGCCAGTGCCGACGGTATTCTCCCATCAAATGCGATAGACCGGGTGTAAATTTCGCTGAATGGCCGATCGTTAAGGCTGGCGATTGGTGCGGCGATTTCGTTGATGAAGACCCCGAAGAGGATGACGGCATAACCTGATGCCCGCTCAAAAGGTTGTCGAACTGGACTATGCACCACGCATCCAGTTCATGCCTTTTCATGAGCGGACGCAGAGATGGGCCTGTATGGTCTGCCATAGACGGGCGGGCAAGACAGTTTCGGTCATCAATGACCAGATCAAGCGGGCCATCACGATCAAGCGGCCGGATGCCAGGCTTGGATATATCGCTCCGTACCGCGGACAGGCTAAGGAAGTAGCCTGGAGCTATCTAAAGAAGTTTTCGCAGCCTTTGTGGGGTGCAGACCCCAGCGAGAGCGACTTGAAAGTTACTCTGCTGAACGGGGCCATTTTGCGGCTCTATGGCGGCGACAATCCCGACGCTATCCGAGGCGGCTACTTCGACGACGTTGCAATGGACGAATTCGGGGATCAGCGGCCTAGCTTGTGGCGGGACGTGGTTCGTCCGATGTTGGCTGATCGGAATGGGACCGCGACGTTTATTGGGACCCCAAAGGGCAAGAACGAGTTTTGGGAAGTCTCGCAGACCGCCGCGAAAGACCCGGCCAACTATTACCACATGATCCTGCCGGCGAGCAAAAGCGGCATCCTTCCACAGTCCGAACTCGACGCCATGCTCCTGGCGATGGGAACCGATCGATACATGCAAGAGCTGGAATGCTCCTTTGAAGCCGCTATCCACGGCGCCTTCTATGCTGAAGAACTAAGGATTGCTGCGGACGAAAATCGTATCAGACCAATCCAGGTCGAGCGCGCGGTTCGTGTGCATACCTCGTGGGACTTGGGGATCAGGGATTCAACCGCGATCTGGTTCATCCAGTGCGTTGGAACGGAGCGCAGGTTGATCGACTATTACGAGGCCTCAGGCGTGGGCCTCGACCATTACGTGGAAGTTTTGGAAAGCAAGAAGCGTTCCCCAAGCAAGCCGAATGGCTATCTCTACGGCACGCACTACTTTCCTCACGATATTGCAGTTCGCGAACTGACATCGGGTAAATCCCGCCGCGAAACCCTTGAAGATATGGGTATCGAAGTCGAGATCGTTCCGTCTCACAACGTGCTGGACGGTATCAACGCGACTAGGCGCATGTTGGATCATGCCTTCATTGATGACGAGAGGGCGTTCCGCGGACTTGAGTGTCTGCGGAACTATCGCCGGGAATTCAACGAGCGGCTGAAAGATTGGGCGCAGAATCCACTTCATGACTGGTCAAGCCACGGGTCGGACGCGCTACGCCAGTTTGCGGTCGGACATGATGAGCCGCTGCCTGAACGCCAGGAAGACCGGCATCGACGCAACTACAACGCGCCGCAATCGGCTTGGGGAGTTTGATGGGCATCCAGGACGTTCGCAACGCCTTCCTGTCGGCTGGCCTGGGCAAGCTCCGCTGCAATGACTGCCAGCTTCACACCATATCGGACGGCAATAACTCACAGCGACTTCTGATCAACGGCTTCGACATGAACGGGGCCGTGTTCGAACTCGATTCCGGGCCGTTCGATCCAAAGACCAATCCGAACGATCAAGCCCGCGCTATGGCAACCAAATTCCTAAAGGATCATCCATGACAGTCAAGCTTGGCGATCGCGCCATCTATTTCCCGCGCGTGCCTTACGGCCGGCAATCAGAGCTGTTCTGTTTTATTACCCGTATCGTCGATGCCGAGAAGGGCATCGTTGATATCGTGACGTTCCCGGCGGCTGGCGAGTTTCAGCACATCAACAACGTCATGCCGAAGGGTGAGGGCATCCAGATCCATTGTTGGGAGCCGCGGGAAGAGCAGGTGGGCGATACCAGCGAATTGCTCGCTATGATCCAAATGCTTGACGCGCGTTTGCTGACGATCGAGAATCGCCCTCGCGCCGGCCGTCCTCCGAAGGCTGAGGCCGCTTAATCCATGGCCGAAGGCGATGTCGAAACCACTCGATCGGCAAAAAACCTTCGCACCAAGCGCCCGTCTGCCCTTAATCGAGATGATCTCGGTCGGTATTTCAAGAAGGAATTCCCGCTAGACGCTTCGCATTCTTCGGTCTGGAGGCAGGAAGCAAAAGGCTTCTTCGACTTCATCGCCGGCCGGCAGTGGACGCCTGAGGAGCAAGCCCAGCTCAAAGGCCAGCTTCGTCCTGAGATTGTGTTCAACCGGGCGATCACGATCATCAAGGCTATTGCAGGGTTCGAGATCAACTCGCGCCATGAAATCCAGTTTCTACCGCGGAACATCCAGGAAACTGCGCTTAACGAAGTCCTGACTGGCGCATCGAAGTGGATGGGTCAAGACTGCGATGGCGAGGACGAGGAATCGGAATCGTTCCAGAAAACCCTGATTTGTGGCATGGGTTGGGACGAGCACAGGCTTGACTGGGAATTGGACCCGCAGGGAAAATATATCGAAGAGGATATCAATCCTCTTGAGATGTACTGGGATCGTAAAGCCCGCAAGAAGAACCTGGCCGATGCCCGCAGGATGTATCGCCTTCGTCGGATGTCGCTTGTCGATGCGATGGACATGTTCCCGGGCTATGATGAACTCGAACTGGATGCCCGCTGGGCTGTCGGCTTAAACCCCGAGGAAGAAACCAAAACTCTGGAGGAAAAGCGTCGTCGTGAGGAAAACACGATCGACAACATGTCCGACAGCAACGAAGTCTATATCGTCCATTGTCAATGGTGGGAGCGTGAGCCTTTCTGGTTAGTCGCCGACCCTGCAACCAATCAGAAGCGGGAAATGACGATCCCGCAATACAACGAGCTCCAGAAGCGCCTCAAGCTGATGGCGAAGGTGCTGCCGCCAGGGATGGCGCCGAAGTTCTCGGCCGTTAAGATGATGCGCCGCGTTTATAAGCAGTGCTTCATGGGCGATATCGTCCTCAATTCCAAGGACGAAGAGGACCGCGAAGAGGACGACAACGGCGTATCGGATGTACTGCCCGGGTTGATCCCATCCAAGGATGGTGGTGCTCCGAAATCGTTCGATGGCTTCACCTGGACCTGTATCACCGGAGAGCCTGACTTCAACAAGGGGACATGGTTTGGCTTGGTCCAGATCATGAAAGATCCTGCGAAATGGTCCAACAAGTGGCTATCGCAGACGATGCACATCATGAACTCGCAAGCCAAGGGCGGGATCATGGTGGAAGAGGATTTTGCGACCGATATCCGGAAGTTTGAAGAGACTTACGCGCAGCCGCAGTCCGTAACGAAGGTCAAGAAGGGCGCGCTCTCGAATGCGAACGGACCTAAGTTCGTTCCAAAACCTGTTGGTGAGTTTCCGCAGGGGTTTTACCAGCTGCTTGAATTTGCGATCACGTCGCTTCGCGATGTCACGGGCATCAATCTTGAGCTGTTGGGTCAGCAGGATCAAAACCAGCCCGGTATCCTGGAGGCGCAACGCAAGCAGGCCGGCATGACCGTGCTGGCAACTATGTTCGATAGTCTTCGGCGGGCTCGTAAGTTTACAGGTCGTATTCGGTTGTTCATGATCCAGAACTACATCTCGGACGGTCGGATTATCAGGATCACCGGGCCTGATGGGGCTCAAGCCATTCCGTTGCTCCGTGATTCCTGCTTGGGCGAATACGATGTCATCGTCGATGATACGCCGACCAGCCCGAACCAGAAGGAGGCAAACTGGGCGATCATCGCGCCAATGCTGCCTATGTTCAAGGATCAGCTCGCCGCCATGCCGGAATTGCTGGTTGCGATCCTCGAATACTCGCCGTTGCCTAATCGCCTTGTCGAGTTGTTGAAATCTCTTATTAGCAAGCCCAATCCGCAGAAGGAGCAGGCTTCTCAATTGGCGGTTCAGAAGCTTGTGGCCGCTATCAACAAGGATCAGTCCACGGCTGAGATGCAGAATGCCAAGGCGGGCGCCACTCAAGCAGCGGCGTCCCTTGATCTGGCCATGTCCCAGCATTTGATGGCTAAGGACGCCGGCGAGGTCAACAACCCGGTTCAGGATCATCTCGACGCAGTTAAAACCGCGGCTCAAATCGAGACTGAACGGGCTAAATCGGATCAGATCAGGGCCGACACGCAAAAGACCCACGCTGAACGTGCTGGTGTAAATGCAGATACCATCAATACTCACGCCGATACGCTCAACAGCGTCCAGAATGCCCACGCCGACGTTCAGAACACGCACGCTGATACCAGGGCAAAGCATGTCAGTGCTATCATTGACGCGCTCCAGCCCATTCCCAAGGCCGCACCGGTCGGACAATGATCAACCAATCAACGGCTTTGGTCCGCAGGCTAAAGCAGTTCTTCGATCAGCGCATGGGCCTGAATGTCTGGGATATCGGCAAGGTTACTCATTTCGGTCAGGACGAAGACGATGTGCAGGAATACATTGCCTATCGGTCGATCATCAACGGTAAGCCATTCGATATAAAAGTAATCCCGCCAGAGGAAGAACCTCCTTTAGGCAGGGTAGAATTCCACATGCGCGGGGCCGATGAAGTCGGTCCCTTTGATCTTGAAACCCTTGAGCGGATCAGGGCGCGGTTGCTCGGCAACTCGCTTGGATTCGATCGCTCTCTCATTGGAGGCCATCTATGACTGAGTTGACGGCTGGCGAGCAGGCTTATCTGGATAGCGGCGGTACTGACAGCGCGGCGTTGATCGCTGAAAACCCGGCGCCGGAGAAGATCGAAACTCCGGTTGAGCATAAGATCGAGCCGGACAAGCCTGCGCCCGTTGAAAAGGCTGCTGAAGCGCCGGCCGCTGCCGAGCCTCCAGAGCCAGGCGAAGAGGAGATTCCCACCACGGACGGCAAGTCCAAGCGCCGGATGGTGGATAGCCGAGCATTGAAGGCTGAGCGCGAGAAGGCAAGGGGCTTCGAAGCCGAACTGAAAGCCGAACGCGAAACCCGCGCGCGGATCGATGAGCGCCTGAAGATGCTGAGTGAGGCCGTTTCGTCGGCTGAGCCGGTTGCCGAGGCTGAAAAGCCTGTCATTCCCGATCCGGAGCAGGATATCTTCGGCTATGCGAAATATCTCGCCACTGAGTTGGAAGCCCTCAAGAGCAGCCACACCACAGCGCAGGCTGAAACAGCTGAACAGCGCCAGACGGCGGCGGTAATTTCGAACTATCAGCGTGACGCGGCGTCGTTCGAATCCAAACAGCCGGATTTCAAGGACGCTTACAACTTCCTGATCGGACTCCGCAAAACCCAGCTTGAGGCGCAGCGATATTCCCCCGAGGAAGTCAACAAATGGCTTCACGTTGAGGAAATGAACCTCGTTCAGCGGGCTTTTGAAGGCAAGACCTCGCCGTCGCAGGATATCTATAATCTCGCGAAGTCGATGGGCTATGCGCAGAAGGTGGCCGCTGCATCTGTGCAGCCTGCCCCTGCAGCACAAGCCGCGCCGGCTGCTGCTAAACCGGCTCCTGCCGCGCCTCTCACGGCGCCCAGCGTTACCGAAGAGATCGACCGCATCAAGGCCGGCAAGGCTGCGTCAATTTCCCTGTCCAATGGCGGCGGCGGCGGTGCCGAGGAAATGTCGCTTGAATGGCTGGCGAACGCGCCGCTGAAAGAATTCCAGGCATTCATGGACAAGCCCGGCAATCGCGAGAAGGTCGAGCGCGCGATGGGCAAGGCTGCATAAAGTTCTTGACAGCCTCAAAATAGTTCTTGCGGAAAATTAGCAAATCAGTTCTTAGTTGCGAAGATACGTTGGGTGGCTCCATTACAAGCTAGTGCGGCGACACTATAACATCGACATCGGCTTGATCTGCCGTAACGATCAACCCCAGAGACTACGCCTTAGTTAAAGTGCTGCGACACTCAAACATCGCCCCGGCTGGTCACCATAACGACTTTGCGTTGCGAGCGCATTAGCTAATCTTCGCTTCGTCCGCCCCGAACGTAATCGGTCGCAATCCCAAACATCACGCCGCTCTGCGGCTTTGGCATTCCGAGGATTACTCCCGTGGCATCAACTGACTTCGCATTGAATGATGCGCTGGCTGTTAAGCTTTGGTCGAAGGATCTGGACGTTCAGGCGCTCCAGGCTACCGACATCGCGCCGTTGATCGGCGAAGGTGTCAATTCGATCATCCAGCGAAAAACTGAAATGTCCAAGGGGCCTGGCGATCAGGTCACTTATGGACTTCGAATCCAACTTCAAGGCGCTGGTTTCACCGAGAACGAACTGGCGGAAGGCAATGGTGAATCCCTCGCCATCTATTCCGACAAACTGACAATCAACGAGCTGGGTCATGTGGTCGGCGTCAAATCCGAAAACACCATCGATCAGCAGCGCGTTCCGTTTGACCTCCGCTCCGAGGCCCGTGACGGCCTTCGCGACTGGTGGGCCAAGCGCATGTCGGTGTCGTTCTTCAATCAGGTGTGTTCGTACACCCCGATCAACAACGCTGGCACGTTCTCCGGAACCAAGTTTTCCGGCCTTCAGGCGGCTACTTCGGCAACGACGGTTGGCAATCGAATCCTTCGCCAGTCGTCCGCGACCGATGACGCCAACCTGACCGCGAACGACACCTTCACGATTGATCTGATCGACAAGGCCAAGGAACAGGCTGTTGCACCGCCGCTTGATGCGAACGGTAATAACACCATTCCGAAGATCCGCCCGATCAAGGTCAATGGTCAGGATATGTATGTGGTCTACCTGCATCCATATCAGGTCACCTCACTCCGGACCAATACCGGCACGGGTCAGTGGTTGGACATCACCAAGTTCGCCTTTATGGGTGGTAAGCCGATGGACAACCCGATCTTCAACGGGTCGCTCGGCTACTACAACGACTGCGTTCTTCGCTCGGCCTACGATATCACTCCCGGCGTGAGCAATGCCGGCGTGGCTCAGAACGGCGCCAACTCGACGGCCAACGTCAAGCGTGCGGTGCTGCTGGGTGCTCAGGCTGCGGCCATCGGCTACGGCCAGAAGGACTCCCCGACCAAATATCGGTGGAACGAAGAACTCTTCGATCACAAGCGGCGCATGGAAGTGTCCGCCTGGGCGATCTGGGGCATGAAGAAGATCCAGTTTGGGACGCCGGCAGGAACCGTTGATTTTGGTTCGGTCGTGATTTCGTCCTGGGCTGCGGCTCACACCTAAAAAGGAGAAGAGAAAATGGCTACCAATACTTCTCCGATTTTCCCTCCGGTTCGCAGGGATGCGCGGCAAGTCCCCAACACCCTGAAGCGGACGCTGAACTATAACGATCCCGATATCGCCAAGTTCAGCTTCGCAAACTCGCTTCCGGGCGGTGCGTTCATCATCAGTGTTCAGGCGTACGTTGTGACGGCTTTCAACGCCGGCACGACCAATCCGCTAACGCTGGGTACGAACTCGACCACGTATAATAACTTCCTTGCCTCGGGTGATGTCACCCCTGGCACTCCGGGTTATTATACCAACGCGCGCGGTCTGGGCCTTTTGCCTGCGGACGTTGCCGACATTGCCTTGTTCGGGACTTACATCCCGACCGGCACTGCGCCCACGGCCGGTCAGGTTGTCTTCGTCATCACCTATGAAGGTGGATGGCTGAGCTAACCTCTGGGGCCGGTGTAAAAAGCCGGCCCTTTCCTTTCTCTTCAAGGATTGATGGCTATGACCCTTCCTAATCAGACCGGCACGCAGCGCTTTGCCCGCAAAGAGGGCTTTGCTGTCGGCTGTCTTGAAGTTGCGATGCCTTCGGCTGGAGTAGCGGTTGCGGGAGCTGCGACCCTTAACCAGGGTGGCGGCTTCGTTACGACTGAATCCCTGACGACTGCTACCGGGGCGACCTATACTCTGACCCTGACCAACTCTCTTATTGACGTAAATACGATGGTGTTCGTCAACGCGACTCTCGGCACGTCCACGCAGGGGACGCCTGATCCGACTATCGTAACGAATGGAAACGGCACCGCAACGATCCTGATTAAGAATATCGATGCAACGAATGCTTTCAATGGCACGGTTGTTATCGGGTTCTTCCTGGTTCGAAAAGCGGCCGCACCGCTCTAAACTATCATCGTGAATTTGGTTAAGGGAGGCCATGATCAATGACGTGGCCTTCTACGTTTGCGCCCGCCACTTTGGGCTATATGCTGGACAAGATCGCCGATCAGATTGCGCGATCTGATATTTCTTCCCAGATCGCCGAATCCGTCAATGATGCGATTCTGTTCTACCAGCCCCATCGGTTCATTTTCTCTGAAGGCCGCGACACGTCGCTCTCGACCGTGATCGGTCAAGAGTTTTATGGTGTGGCAGATGATGTTCTTCTAGGCCCAGGCGGTCTGTTCAGCTTCGACTACATCACGGTAACAATCGGTACTGCGCAGTATGATCTGCCGCGATATCAGCCTGAAGATATCGAATTGCTGAGCCAGTCGGGAACACAGCAAGGTCAGCCGCAGTGCTATAGCTACTATAATTATCAGTTGCGGCTGTATCCGGTGCCGAGCGCGGTTTATCCATTGACGATTGCTGCACACCAGAGGATCGCCGCACCAGCCACGACTGCAACGGCCGGCAATCCCTGGATGGTTGACGGAGAAAAACTAATCCGCAGTCGCGCGAAGTATGAACTGGCTCTGCACTACACTCAGGATATGGAGGAGGCGCAGCGGATGACGGCTGCCGTCACCGAATCCTATGATGAATTGAAAATGCGCACGAATATGTTAGCCGGAACCGGCTATTTAACGCCGACTGAATTCTAAAGTGGCATCGCTAAAATTCCCGCAATGGGCGCCGGATCTTAGTTCATATAAGGCCAACACGTCCCAAACCATAACCAACGTTATCGCGCGTTCCGATGGATATGGGCCGTTTTTCGATCTACTCGCCTTTACCCAGACTCTTCCCGGCCCCTGCCGCGGCTACTTCTACGGGCGCCAGCCTGACGGGACGGTACAAATATTCGCGGCGACCGCGACAGACATCTATTTGTTGAATAACTCCTCATTTGCTTGGGACAAGGTTTCGATCAGCGGCGGATACTCGTCTCTTTCCAACGATGCCAATTGGCAATTCGCTCAGTTCGGCAGCATCGTATTTGCAACGCAGCAGAACGTTGTGTTGCAATCCTACAATATGTCGTCGTCAACGTTGTTCGCCAATCAGGCAGGATCACCGCCTCAAGCCTCGTACATTACGGTCGTCGGGCAATTCCTAGTTCTCTCAGGATTGCTATCGAACGAATTCAGACTTCAATGGTCAGGGATCGGAGATCCCACGAATTGGGTTGCCGGCGTCAATCAATCTGACTTTCAGGACTTTCCTGATGGCGGCATTGTTCGCGGCGTGGCGGGCGGCGAATACGGAACGGTTTTTCAGGATACCTGCATCAGGTCGATGGTCTATCAGCCGGGCTCGCCGGTCATCTTTCAGATCACCAAAGTCACTGATGACATGGGGTTGTTTGCGCCTTACGGCATCGTGAGGGCAGGAGATTCGATCTACATTCCGAGCACGAAAGGGTTTCAGGTTCTTGCGCCTGGCTCATTGCCATCCCCGATCGGGAAAGAACAGGTTGACCGGACGTTTTTCGCCAATATCGATCAGAGCAATATGCAGCTCTGCATCGGGTTCGCTGACCCTGCCTCAACAAGGGTTGGCTGGGCGTTCAAGTCTATCAACGGAGGAACGACCGGACTATTTGATACGATCCTGATTTACGATCCATTGATCGGGCAGGGTGGTTCCTGGACGCAAATAACGTCGATCCTGGGAGAGTACATTTCCTCGCTATCGAAGCCGGGAATTACCCTTGAGGGTCTGGACGCGATTGCACCCGGAGCGTTGGCTATCTCAGGCGCGGCCAATAACGGCTCTGGGTTGATCAGGATTGCGGTTCCTGCGACTGCTACTCTAACAACCGGTCAGATTGTTGGCATAACCACGGTTGTTGGAACGACCGAGGCTAATGGAAATTGGGTGATCGCGGTTATCGATGGCACTCACTTTGATCTAAGAAGGAACTTCAATACCGGTGCGCCTTCGGCCTTTACGAACGCCTATGTTTCGGGCGGGATCGTCGGCGGCTCGATTGACGCGATGATGCAATCGCTGGATTCATTTCCGGCTTCTACGCTGGTGGCTCTCTCGGCTTTCACTCAAGCCGGCGCCTTGGGGTTCTTCAACGGCCCCGCGTTGCAAGCGACCTTGGATACGGCGGAGCAGGGCGGAGACTTCAATCGGGTATCGATGAAAAAGGGTATGCGGCCGGACACCGACGCGCCAATGGTGTTCGGTTCAGTGGGCATGAGGGAAAATCTGCAATCTCCTGTCGTGTATTCGGCGGAAACAGCGGTTAACGCGCAGGGCGTTTGCCCCACGAGAGTTTCCACGAGATATGCGCGCTTGAGGGTTCGTATTCCCTATGGTTCTGCTTGGACATTCGCAACCGCAGTTGAGCCGATGATCGGGCAAGAGGGCGTTCGCTAGTGGTTCAAGTCCCCGGCCGGAACAATACGGACTTCACGAAGATCAACCAAGCCATTGAGCAGATAGACCAGGGGCGGCTGAACTGCTCGGGAATGTTCACGCTGGCGGCCGGTGCGACGACTACAACGGTTGATGCTCCAACAGTAGCGGTCGGAACGCCGATCCATTTTTCTCCGATGAGCGCGGACGCGGCTGCTGCAATGGCATCAACGTTCATTCTGCCCTCCAACGTAACAAATGGCTCTTTTATAGTGTCGCACGGAAGCGCAGGCTCTACTGATCGAACCTTCTCGTGGGTGGGCATTGGCTAAGATCTTCTGCGTCGATCCGAAGGTGGTCGTCAATATCTGGGCTCTTGCCAAACCACTGCTTGAACCGGCGTTTGACGATAACTCGGACTCGACGATAGAGGCGACCGAAGCCGATGTCATGTCGGGAATGGCGCTGCTTTGGCTGGCATGGGATGGCAAGAAATTGATCGCTGCCGCAACGACTTCATTAGTCAAAACGCCTCGTTACAAAATGTGCATTGTGACTTCTGCCGGCGGCGTTGGATCTAAGCTATGGAACGAATTCATGCCTATGGTTGAACGATATGCGCGCGACGAAGGTTGCGGGCGCGTGCGTGCGATGGGCCGTCAGGGTTGGGCGAAAGTGCTGACTGGATATGAACAGCCGTGGGTCGTTCTGGATAAGGTGCTAGATAAATGAGCGGAGGCAGTACAACTTCCCAAAATCAGCAACAGTCTAGTTCGACGTCCCCCTATGCGCCGACGCAAGGGCTTCTGAACAGCATTCTCGGAACGCTTGGAAGCACGTCTACGGCACCCACTGCGGCGCAAACACAAGGTACAAACCAACTTGTTACCAATGCACAGAATGCGCCAGATTTCAGCGGAGCGGCAACTAATGTTGCGAACACGCTGTTGTCGGGCGGTGGCTCTAACAACTATGCTGGCATCTTAAATAACGGCTATAGTCAGTTACAGAGTGAATTAAACCCGATCGCAAGTGGGTCACAGATTGGAGCTAACTCAGCGCTTCAGCCTGAGCTAAACACCATTGGCAATGATACACAGAACTCGGTTCAAGGTCAGTTCGCTGCCGCTGGTCGATCCTTTTCACCTGCCGAGGCCCAAGCAATCGCTCGCGGCACGGCGCAGGGCGAGGCTCCGGTTGAAGCCAATCAATACAATACCGACGTTGCCAACCAGATGGCAGCGGCGGGCACGCTCAACACGGCGGCTGAAAACACGGCAAGCGGTCTGAACACACTGAATCAGACACAGCTCGGCAATGAAACAACGGGACTGACTGCCGCGCAAGCAATTCCAGGCATCTTGAACCAGAATGCGAACAACTTGATCGCCGCCGGCACCGCACAGCAGAACTTGCCTTACTCCGGGCTTACCAGCCTCGAAAGCTTGTTGCTGCCGATCGCGGGCGCTGGTTCGCAGTCTACCGGGACTTCATCCGGAACGACGACGCAAGAAACGAGCCCGACTTCGAATATCATTGGCGGCCTGCTCGGCGCGGCCGGTTTAGCGAGCAAGTTTATCCCATCTGACGTTCGAGTTAAGGAGGGTATCCAGCATGTTGGTATCCTCAATGATGGTCAGCCGATTTTCCGATATAACTATAAAGCTGATCCGTCGAAGGTGGTTCATATCGGTCTGCTCGCTCAAAACGTGGAGAGAGAGAATCCAGATGCCGTTGCTGAAATTGGTGGCGTGAAACATGTCAATTATGATGCCGCGACCGAACGGGCAGCAGCGTAATGGCCGGTCTCCTTGACGTTTTAACGCAGCCTGCTGGTAGTTTCTACAATGGGTTATTGAACAGCAGCCAAGTATTTCCTGACGTTCCGGCAGATAAAGACGCCGATGCCAAAAAGATATGGCAGAAAATTCAGGATGAGACTGACAAACAGAATGCTGATGCGGATCGACGCAATGCGGCAGGATTGGCCGCTTCTTCTGCTCCTCCACCGGCCGCTCCGGTCGCTGGGTCTGACTTACCGCCTGTTGATCCGTCCCTCGCTGTCAAAATGGCGCTTGGGCAAGGTCCGACTACACCGTTCGGCAGTCTCGCGCCGATGGCAGCACAACAGCCAGTAGTACCGCCTACTGCTGCGCCTGTTGCTCAAGCGCCCGTGCCGATGCCTCAGCCGCGCCCTGCCGCTGCGCCTCCTGCTGTTCCTGCGGCGCAAGATCAAGCAGCCATTCCGCCGAATGCTCAGCCGACACAGGGTCAAGACAATCCCGTGGCGCAGCCTGCACCTCAACCGCAAGAGCCTTCTTTACTTAGCAAAATCGGCGACAAGCTTAGCCAGAATTCAAACTTGCTGATAGGTATGGGTGCTGGTTTTGCCGGCGCGCCATCAATCGGGACCGGAATTAGCCGAGCATTAACGGGGGCGAGCGCTGGCGGACAGCTTGATCTGAAACAGGCGATGCAGCAGGGCGCTATTGGCCCGACCTATACAGCGTTGGTTAAGGCTGGCGTCCCGAAAGAACAGGCTTTGGCTGCTGTGTATAATCCAAAAATATTGGAAGCTGTCACGCAGGGATATATCGCTGATCGCGGCAAGTCTGTTCAGATCATCAAGGATGCGATGGGTAACGAGCATCCTTACGAAGTCAATAAATTCCCGAAAGACGGAGAGCCAGTTCTTAAACCGATCGATCTCGGCAATGGCGCTGCGGCTAACAATCCGTCTACCGCAGAGCCAAATTACGATCCGGTGACCAAGCGTGACGAAGCGTTCTTGAGTTCACTCGATCCGACTACTGCTGCCGCTGTAAAGGACATCGCAGACGGAAACATGAGCGGCACCGGGCGTAATCTTCAAAAGCTGATGCCTTATGTGGCGCGATACGAGCAAGGCTTCAGCAACGGGACTTATACTGCGCGAAACAAGTTTAACACCGAACTTGGCTCACAATCTGCAAGTACGGTAGGCGGCCAAAAGGTCCTGATGGGTACGGCGCTGGGGCATCTCGGAGAGGCCGCTGAGGCGGCGGCTGGTTTAAACAATAGTGATGGTATGGGATCGGCTGATGCGGGCCACGCCTATAACGCCGTCACAAATCGAACGACCGCCAATGCGGCAAAAGCGAACGCGCTAAGTGATAAGGTAGCGAAGTTCAGCGGCGAGGTCGGAAAGCTTTATTCGGGTTCTTCTGGCGGCGGTGTCCATGAGCGTGAGGAATCGCGAGGGCGCCTGGGTTCTAACCTTACCAGCGCTGAGCTTGCGGCCGGCTTGGAATCAAACCGTGACCTGATCTTGTCGAAGCAACAGGCGCTGGAACAGCATGCGGTTGACCTGTTCGGGCCTGAAGGTGCCAAGAAATTCGACTTTATCGGGCCCGAGGGTCGGAAGTCGCTAGAGAAGATTGAGACCGCGATTGCGAAGCTCCGAGGAACAGCACCAACGTCTTCCGTCGCGCCAGCGCAGGCCGCGCCAGTTACCCCAACTGCAACCGGCCCGAATGGTCATAAGATCGTTGTTCAGAACGGCCGTTGGGTAGATGCTCAGACCGGGCAGCCAGTGCAATGAGTGAATTACCCCCGCTTCCCGCAGGTTACGCGCTTGATGCACCGCCGCCTCTTCCGGCTGGATATAAGCTGGATAGTGTTCCAGATGCGCCGATCGGAGAAAACCGCGCGTCCGCTATAGCGGCGCTTCGCGGCATCCCAATTGCTGGCGCATATGTAGATAAAGGTGCGGCGATGCTGAACGCCGCCGCACAGCCATTCACAGAGACCGGACTTTCCCACGCTGGCAGTTATGCCAAGCGGGAAACTGAGAACGAGGCACGGATCAAGGGCGCAACGGATCAGTACGAGAAGGAAAACCCGATCGGTACGACGGTCGGAAAGATGGCGATCGGCACTGCTGCCATGGCACCTTTCATGGCCGCTGCTCCTGCTGCTTTCGGGCTAGAGGGTACGGTTCCAGCGATGGTTGCCAAAGGCGCCGCTTCGGGTGCGGCATTGAGCGCCGCTGATGCCGCTGCCCGTGGCGAAAATCCTGTCGCCGCTGCTGCAACTGGAGGTATTATTGGCGGGGCTGCGGGACCTGCTGGTAGGCTTGTCGGAAAGGGCGTCTCGGCTATCGCGGATAGGCTTAGGCCAGAGCCTCCGCGCATTCCTCGCACAATCGACATCAACGGCAATGAAATCACCGTGCCAGAATCGCATGTCAATCCAGATAATCTGGTAGGTTCTCAAGAACAGCAGGCGATCTCCGGTGCTCTTGGTCCAGAGGCGCAGCGTGTGGCGCAGGCGGCGAATGAGGCGACACACGCCCAGACGCAAGCAGCGGCGCATGATTTCGGCGACCAGATGCGCGGCGGCCCCGGCCCATCGCGGCCGCAGGCCGACAAGCTGGTTGCGGCTGAGCAGACCATCACTGAGCTTGCCCAGCAGCATAACGACCAGATTGCAGCGCAGGCGCGCCAAGAGGCTCTAGCCGCCGCGCAGGCAGCCAGCCATGACGCGCAGATCACCGCCGAGGGCGCTTCCCTTCGCCATGATGTGAACGCGCCATTGGGTGCCCCAGAGCCTGCGCAGCCCCATGCGGCGACCGACGCTGTGGGTCACGTGCAGGAAGGGATACAGGAGGCAGCGCGCGCCGCACAGCAGAACGTCACCGCCCGTTATCGCACTGCAGGGCAGTTCCCCGGCGAATATTCCCCTGCTGCGTTTTCCAATGTGGGCAACTCGGTGCGCAATCTGGTTGAGCGCGCGCCGGGTTCTGCTGGACAGCGCGTCACGATCAATCCGGCCCTGACCCCGCACGCCAACGCGATGCTGGATTTGCTTGATAATCATCTCGGCCAGAACTATTACGAAAATGCGCTCTCCCGAGGAGATATGATCCGTACCCCAGACGGTCGCGTGGTGGCGCGACCGCTGACGCCTGCGGATACTGAAGCGGCTCGGCAGGAAATGGTCAGTCACTTGCGGGATGCTCGCAGCGCGGCACGGGCGCCCGGAGGCTCTGGAACTGATGCCTATGCGGCGCAGCGTGTTATGGACGCCTTTAATACTCATCATGCCAGGGTGCTCAATACTCCCGGCGCATTTAGCGGCGATGGTCCTGCGTATCTCCAAGCCATCGACGCCGCTCGAGCGGCTCATGCCCAACGTCGCGCGACGTTCTCCAATCAAGCCAATGGCGATACTGTTGGTCCCGTGGTCGAGCGCATTATCGGGCGCCACGATAACCAGCAAATGCCGGTCGGTGACCTCGCCAATAAGCTTTATGGTACTCCGACCAACCCTGGCGGCGGTAATTCTCTGGCAATTATGCAGCGCGCGCGCCAGATCGTCGGGCCAGATTCAAGCCACGGTGCGGCATTGCGCCAAGGCGTCATCCCGCACCTGATCAGCACGCCCGAAGGCGCACCGGAACTATCAACCAGTCAGCAGGCTTCGCGTCTTCTGAAATATGCTGCTACTCCGCATGCCGCCGACCTGCTCGGCCCCGAGGGCGTTGCACGAATCAGGGCGCACGCGGCAGACCTTCTGATTCAGGCCCGGCCAGCTCCGCCGCCCGCACCGTCGCCTGTACTGACGACAACGCAGCGCGCGGTGACCAAGCTTGCTACCGAAGGAAATGCCTCCGACGTTATCCAGAAGGCTTTTGCGAAGAGCGGGGAAATTAATGCTGGTGCCGAGCACCTGATTCAGGAAGTAAAGAATCGGGTATCGCAGCCGACGTTTAATTCGATCCGCCAGGCGATGTGGCAGCACTTGCTCGAGAAGCCCGAAGGAATGGTGGAGTGGGGTCCGCGCGAACTGTCAAATCGGATTTCCCGGTTCCTAGAAAGCCCGGCCTCCAAAGTAATGTATGATACTGGGGAACGCGGCGTCATGCGCCAGTTTCAGCAGCATTATGCCAAACTGGCACCACTTCCCAACACTGCTAATTCGTCCGGCTCGGCGGTAATGGGAGCTAAGCTGGTGCGATCGATGGGCAATCATATCGGGGCAATGCTCGGCAGCGGTGTTGGCGGCGCTCTCGGCGGCCCGATCGTCGGTCATCTGGCAGGCGCTGCTATCGGGGAGGGTATTCAGCGTGTGGCGGCCGGAGCCCGTACCGGGCGGCAAGTGGCAATGACGAAGGATTTATTTCTTGGCCAAAAGCCAGCGCGACCGGTCAAACCCGTTTATTCTTCAAAGGTCGCTCGCCTAATCGCTCAAAGTGCGTTGAATCAACAAAACCAGAAGCAATCTCAGCCTTGAGCTTTCTTCGTTCGTAATAAACGCCAGCGAAGTACATCGCTGAAATCGTGAAGATCGTTCCGATAAGTCCGTAATTTGAAACGATCCTGCGAGCGACAAAAGCAACAAGCAACATCACAAGAGCATAAATAACGAAAGCGACCTTCATCAGGTTGTTGAGGAATAAGCTTCGCATGGCCGATGTGTCTCAAATCATCCAGGACGCCGCGACGGCAAATGGCGTCGATCCGACTGTCTTGGCAAGGATAGCACAGGTCGAAAGCGGCGGCGACCCAAACGCGGCCGCAAGTGGGTCAAGCGCTAAGGGTTTGTTTCAGTTCACCAATCCGACATGGAAAACCTATGGCAATGGCGCTGACCCGCTTGATCCGGTGGCGAATGCCAATGCTGGAGCGCGGTTTACTAGGGATAACGCGGCTGGATTGACTAGCTCGGGATTTGAAGCATCGCCCGCAAACATTTATCTGGCTCACTTTAGCGGGCTGGGCGGCGCAACGAAGGTTTTGCAGGCCGATCCTGGCACGCCTGTTGCGGCGATATTGGGCGATAGCGCAGTTGCAGCCAATCCTTTCCTCAAGGGGATGACCGCAAGCGATCTCCAGAATTGGGCCGCTCGCAAGATGGGTGGGACAGCGCAGACAAGCGCTCCTCGGCCGACAACTGGAATTCTGAACGCATCATCTGCACCCACACCAACCGGCAAGCCTGGGATGCTGAACGGCGGAATGCCAGATGTCCCTGACGAGCCTGATCTAACGAATGTTTTAGCCAAAGCGTTGCCTCCCGTAGAGCAGCAGCAGGTTGCCGCATTGCCTCCGATCCGCTTCGCGGCTCCGAAGGGCTACGACCGCGCCAGACTTCTAGCTGCTCTTACCGCAAGAAAGACTGCGTAATGGATTGGACCTCGATGCTTGCCGGCAGCCCGTTTGCTGGCCTTCTCACGCCTCCGGGCAGTCCGACCAGTTCTGATCCAAACGCGCCTATGAACATTACGCCACAGGTCGCACAGACTTCACCAACACAGCCTGCGGCGGCTCCTGGAATTCTCAATCAACAGGGCGGCAACGACGCCATGGTCCAAGCCATGAAGATGATCCAGCAGTCGACGCCGCAAGTCCCTGCCCAGCCACAAATCCAGATGGCCAAGCCCATCGGTTCGGCTGCCGGCTTCGATCCATCGCGTATCCTCGCCGCCATCCGCGGCCAGCAACTTCCCGCCAGCTAATCGAGCATATCAGATGATGAAAGAAAAACGCGCTCTCGTCGCGGCGATTGCGCTTGCGTGGTTGCCTGTATTTGTTGGAATAGCTTATCCAGCAGTTTGGGAGTGGAGCACAACGGCTTCCTCAAATGCTTCAGCGGACCCACAGATAAATTGGCGTGAAGGAATGCCACCTAGCGCCGTAAACGATAGCGCGCGCGCGATGATGGCTGCACTCGCCTCCTATCGCGATGACATTAGTGGTCTTTTAACTACTACAGGAACGGCATCGGCCTATTCTGTTTCTACCAACCAAAACTTGTGTGCATCTCCAGCGACGGTGCCGCAGGACGGTCAGCAATTGGCATTGACGATGAACGCAACCAATGGAGTTGCCGCTACATTAACTGCTGATGCTTGTGCTACCTATCCGATCCAAAGTGCTGCTGGTGCGGCTGTTGGTGCCGCGACTCTAATCCAAGGATCTCCGTATACATTTCGGTTTAGCGTTGCAAACAGCGCATGGATGTTGCGAGATTTTTACGGCAGCGCTCTAACAGTTCCGTTGGGCAGCATGATTGCCTATACAGGAACAACGGTTCCTAACAGCAACTATGTTTTTCCTGCCGGGCAATGTATCAGCACGACAACATATGCGGCGTATTGGGCTTTAATTGGCTCGCCTGCAAGCGGATCGTGCTCTGGCGGACAGTTTCAGATCATTGATATGAGAGGTCGCGTTCCAGCCGCTCTTGATAATTTGAACGGTACGGCAGCGTCGCGACTTACATCAGCGTCGGCAGGATGTGGCACCGCAATGACCTCTGTTGGCGCAGTGTGTGCAAATGGCGCAGAAAGCCAAACGCTCACTGCCGCTCAGATTCCGCAAATCGTAAGTTATAATAACGCGTCTCCTAATTATAATCTATCTAGCGGACTTACACAAAATAACGTCGATCTTGGTATCGGAGTTTCCACAACTGGAGGCGGTGGCACCGGCATCAATGTAGTGGTTTCGTCGGGATCAGCTTCGGTGACTGGCTTCACCACCATCACGGCGAACACGCTGTCTTCGGTGTCAACTAACACGGGTAACGGATCGCATCCGAACGTGCCCCCCATTATCGCGCTCCCTTATTTGTTGCGGGTGATCTAAATGGTTCAAGTCATGACCAATCTTACGACACGGGAATCCGCTCGGCGCGAACGGTTTGAGCCAACCGGAAACGTCACAGCAACTAATGTCCAGACCGCAATTCAGCAGGTTGATACGGAAGCTGCCGGCAAGGTTTCCCAGGTCGGTGTAATCCGAAAGCCCGCTTCTGCTGCTACGGTAGCCATACTGATTTCCGACATCGAAGTTGGTCTCGACACGCGATCGACTGCGGTTAGTGCGACGCTACCAAGCGCCGTTGCTTGGTCGGCCGCTAATCCTAACGGTCTTGAGCTCGTGCTGAATGACTATTACGGCGACGCCGCCACGAATGCGATCACGCCGTCTCTCTTTGCCGGTGATGCATTTGCCTATGGCAGTGTGACGCCCGTTATCAGCGCAAATTTCGGGCTTCTTAGGCTTCGGCCTGACCCTGCGTTGCCTGGCTGGGTTGTGAGAGGCATCAACTAATCATGTTCAAAAAAATCCTCCTCGCTGGCCTTCTGGTTTCAGCGAGCGCTCCCGCTTGGGCTCAAGCTGGCCAGCTTGGCGCTAATCAGATTTTGGGTAACCCGACTTCGGGTAGCAAGAATGGCGTCCCGGCCAATATTGGATTGTTCCTGACGCCTGGTACTGGTGTCACGGTCACAGGAACACCAAAGGCAACAATCGGACTCGCCAATCAGGTAACGGCCGCTGGCCCGATGGGATCAGCAACCCAAACGATTGTCCTTACCTTCAACGCACAGGGCCAGATCACTGCCGCGACACTCGCAACGATCGCGCCACCTTTCAGCGCGATCACGGGATCGCTGGCTTGTTCTCAAGAGCCGGCACGTACAGGCGATGTGACCGCTCCAGCTGGTTCGTGCGTGAATACTGCCGTAAAACTAAACGGGGTCGCGTTTGGGACATCGCCTTCGGTCGATACCGTTCCAGTAGTCACGACTTCGAATACCGCGATTTACACGGCGATTCCGAACTGCACATCTGGAGGACTGCAATATTCAACCGCAACGCATCTGTTTTCTTGCGGGTCCGCCGGCACGGGTAACGTATCGACAAGCGGTTCGCCTGCGGCAAACCAAGCAGCTTATTTCACTTCCAGTACTGCAATCACCGGAGCTGCGGGGGCGGTTGGTCAGCATTTCGGCGTGGTGGGTAGCACTCCAACGTTTAAGTCGGGCGGATGGGAACTGCTTAATACACTAACGGCGTCCAACTCGGCTACGCTATCCGATACGACTAGCCTGACATCTACATACGCAGAGTATGAAATCGTATTTGAAGATTTTCTCGCCGCGACTTCCTCGACAACCTGTGAAATCCAAGTGCACAGTTCTGGCTCTTACCAGACGACGGGATATTTATCGTCTGATCTTTTCGGCGCCTCAGCGACGGGAAACAACCAGGCCACGACGTTCATTTATTGTGGTGTTTCCGGGTCGAATTCAAATTCGCTGCCGATGAATACAACGATCCGGGTCAATAATCCGAGCGCTACTGGGCTACACACGTGGACCGGATTCACGACAACGCCGCTGACGACGGCTGCGTGGGTGGGCGTGGTCGGCGGTCTTTGGAACACATCTGCGGCCATTGACGGATTCCAGGTTCTTATGAGCAGCGGAAACATCACCAGCGGCAAAGTGAAGATTTACGGGAGGCTGTGATGCAAAGCAATCGTCAAGTCGCTCTGGCCTACATCCTCGAAGATGAGGGCGACGAACTCAACATTGGTGGTTCGGAACCAGGTGGTGCAAGTAGGTGGGGGCTCTCGATCGCATTCCTCACGGATTATCGCCGCAAACAAGGGATGCCGGCGGCCACGATCGAAGATTTGAAGGCCCTAACCGCTGCATCAGCGGGACAGGTCTACAACGATACCCTTTTAGACCCCATCCGGTTCGATGAGCTGCCCGCTGGTGTCGATTACCGGCTCGCGGACATCACAACCAATCTGGGCCTGACGGGCGGCCCCACGGCCCTGCAATTGGCTTTGGGCATGTGGCCTCTGACCGGCGCCATGGATGACGCCACGATGGCGGCGGTGAAGGCCGCCGAGCCTACCGGGCTCGTCAAGGCGCTTAGCGCCGTCTGGATCGCGACCAAGCACACGTCCCCGAACTGGAATCCGTCGGCCATCACCAAGTCCGGGTACGGGCACGGCTGGTCAGCGAGAAACATAAGAGCAACCGCTAGAGCATTGGCAATGATCGGAGGCTGAGATGGCTAAGTGGAAAGGCATCGTTGGCAAAGGCTTTACCGCGGCGGAATTCGAAGCCTATGTGTCCAGCATCAAGCTTTCGTCCTGGCGGCCGTCGTTCGTGGTCACCCACAACACCAGTGAGCCGTCCGCAGCGCTCTATCGCCAGTGGCAGGCGAGGGCGAACTGGACCGGGGAAGGGTGGTTGAAGAACCTTGAAAGTTACTATTCCGGCATGGGCTGGAGCGGCGGTCCGCATCTGTTCGTGGCGCCGGACAAGATTTGGGCCTTCACGCCATTGACGATGCCCGGCACCCATTCTCCTGCGTGGAATTCGATCACTTGGGGCGTTGAGACCGTCGGCGAGTTTGATAGCGAGCCGTTCGCCGGCCCCGTGCGTGACAATCTGATCTCAGCGCTGGCCACTCTGCATATTTTTGCTGGTCTCAACCCGGTCGATTACGTCAAGGGCGTTCGTGGGCTGCATTTCCATAAGGAAGACCCAGTGACTACGCACAAAGACTGCCCGGGCAAGAATATGGTCAAGCCGGACGTGGTTGCGTCGGTGTCCGCTGAGATGCAAGCGCGGAACGGCGGTGGCCACGGCGATGTCCCGATCGCAAGCCAAGCGACAGACCCTTACGTGCCGCCCGCTCCGACAAAAGGTGGGCCATCATCAGATGATTCCAACACTTCGATATATTGGGTGCAGCAGCAATTAAACCGTTGGATTGTTGAAACCAGACAGCACATTGCGCCGTTGCAAATGGACGGGATGATCACAAAGGGCGGCAAAACTTATAGCGCCGTCCAATCCTTTCAGCGGGAGCATCGCCTTGTTGTCGATGGCATCCCGGGGCCGCTGACCCGGGCTGCATTGAGGTCGTTCACATGAAAAACGATATCCTTACGTTAGATGAGCTTCGTTCACTCTTGTCTTACGACGAGTCGACAGGCGCTTTCACGCGATTGGTAAGAATGGGAAGGCAGTCAGCAGGGTCAGTAGCTGGCAGCATTCAAAAGAACGGCTATATTTCGATTGTGATCAACAAGAAAAAATATCTCGCCCATAGACTGGCTTGGTTTTATGTTCGAGGCGAGTGGCCCCTAAACGACGTGGACCATAGAACGCTTGTGCGCACCGACAATAGATTCTCGGAACTAAGGCAGGCGACACGACAGCAAAATATGCAAAATATTCGAAAACATCGAGATAACACCTCCGGCTTTAAGGGTGTGTCTTGGGAGTCTAGACGGGGCGTGTGGCGCGCGACGATTCAGATCAACGGTAAGTGGCAGCAACTTGGAACGTTTAAAACTGCTGTGGAGGCTCACGAGGCGTACACAAAGAAGGCCTCGGATCATTTCGGCAGTTTCGCTAGAACGGCTTGATAATGTCGGCTTGCGGCGCCGCATGAAATTCGCCCAGTGGCTGAGGACCGACTTCCTCGACGCTATCGACGGACTGTTCGGAGCGGCGATGATTGTCTTGTTCGTTCGGGTGGTCGTGGCGTTGCCGTTGTCATGAAGTTCATCCGCGAATGGCTCGCTGACTATTACGCCAGACGTTGCGCCAGCGGACATCATGTCTGGGTCGAAGATCGTTCTAAACATCCAGTTTTGGTCGTTTGCACCTGTAAACATTGTGATTGCTCGTACAACGTTCTGAAATAGAAGGTCGCGCCCATGTGCCAGATATTGAGCGCCATCAACGCAGCAGACGCATGGATCGCATGCACGCTGATCGTATGTTGCACCGTCCTGACAATTTACTTTTCAAACCCGAACGGTAAGTAGCCGACGCGCGACGGCATCGCGCAAATCCAAAGATTATCGGAGTTTTACCATGTGGCTTCCCACGCAGGGACAAGTCAACGCGGCTACGCGCCATATCGCCAGCGCAATCAGCGGCGGCATTTTGGTGTTCGGACTTTCTACCAAAATCAATCCCGATACGGTGAACAAGATCATCAGCGCCATGGGGCCGATCATCAATGACGTGGTGACACTCATCGGATTGGTTGGGCCGATCATTGCAGGATACTACGCCTCAAAGAGTGCAAGCCCTACCGCTCAGGCGGCGGCGGTTGGATCTAGTGCCGAGACAGTAGTGAAGCCCGCGCCAGGCGGCACTGCGACGGTTACTATCAAGGATCCAGCGATGGCTGCGGCAGCGCTTGATGCGCAAAAGAAGGCGGTATGACATGAGCCTGCTCGATTTTGGCCTCGGCGTCGCTGGCGTCCCGGAAGACACAATCAAGGACCTCGATGCGCATTTGCCGCATCTGGCGCGCATCGCGGCGGCAGCGAAAGAAGCCGAGCCTCTGATCACCCAATTGATACCGATCCTAACCAAGGTGTGGCCGGACATTGTCGCGGTCACGCCGCTTGCCCAAAAACTAATCGCATTCGCAAAACAGGAAGAAGGACAATCATGAGCTTTTTTACCAGCCTCCAAAACTTTATCACCGAAACCGAAGCTGACGTTCTGGCTGTCATCACCGATATCAAAACCGGCGCAGTCGTCGTCGAAAAGGACATCGTTGCTGCCCAGCACTGGATCGCGTCGAACACGCCGACCATCGCCGCTGAAATACAGCAAGTGCTGCAATTGATCGAAGCTTTCGGTGTCGCGTCCAATCCCGAAGTTGGTATTGCGATCACCGCTGCCAACGCGGCCGTTACCGCCTTGAATGCGTTCGCAAGCGCGGCCAATTCCGGCGCTAATGCTGCGCAGTCGGTTGTGCAGGGCTACGTGGCGGTCAAGCAGGCGAACGCCGCGGTTAGCTCGGCCAAAGCCGTAGCGGCGGCCGCGCCGTCCGCTTGATGGCCCGCGTCTTCGTCATCTATGGACAGGGCGGCATCTGGACATCCTACGGGATGTCCAGGCTGGCCAGCCGCATCAGCGCGGCGTGGCCAAAAGCCGTGGTTACGACGCATTCATGGGACGACCCGGAGACTACCGGCAAGCTCATGTTCGATTGGCGCAACGCCAACAACGGCCCTATGATCCTGATCGGATACTCGCTTGGCGCCAATCACGTTACATGGGCAGCGGAATCCAAGTACGGGCGCGGCGCGCGGGTCGATCTTGCCGTTTGTTACGATCCCTCTGTGCTCTCAATCGTGACCCAGCCCGGTCCGAACGTCGAGCGCCTGTTGCTCTACCACAACACGGACATTGAGCCTGAAGGGCACGCGATCTTTACCGGGCTTCAGGTCGAGCGCACCGAGATATCAATGCCTCATTTGCTGATCTGCTACAGCGAAATGCTGCATCAGATGACCCTGGCGGCCATTGCCAAAGTCATCGGTTCATAACCGCTCCGGCGGCTTTCTGAAAGCAGGGCGCGAATGCCAACGGCGAAAGAACTAAATGGAAATCACAGCCTCACAAATTTTCGAAGTGATAAAATCGGGTGGCTGGGCGCTATCGCCATTCCTGTTCTGGCTGTGGTTGCGATCGGATACGGAGCGCAAGGAACTTCAGGGGCAGCTCAACACGTTGAGCGTAGACACGATCAAAATCGTGACCGTGATGCAGGGCACGGTGCAATCGATCAAAGAACTACTGAGCGGGAGAAACCCGTCATGAACCTTGCCACGTGGTTTCGAAACACCTTTTTATTTCGCCGGCCTATCACCAATCACAATTACTACGAGGCTCGCAGGGTGGTTGGAGAATTTGAAAAGCAGGCCGACGAGTTAAATCAGACGATACGTAACAGTCCGCCCGATCCCTTCACAGCTATTATTTCCGATCTTCGAACGAAGCACCGGCTAAGTCATTACGACCAGGAGCAGGTAGCGGACATCTATCGCAAGAGCATCCCGAAATGAAAAACCACCCTTCCTTGAGCGATGGAAATTTCATGCTTGAGCTTGGCAACGGAGCCTTGGCAGTCCTATCGATCTGCTTCATGGTTTTCGTTCTGGTTTACCTCATCCGACAGTCAAGACTGGAGCACGTCAGAGCCAGCATGTGGTTTTGTCGCCTGCCGGAAGGCATGCGGGTCGCGATCTCGTTATTCACCATCTCGCTCGCGACGTTCATCACGCGCGTTGATGTGTGGGTATGGCGAACATACTATGGCGGGAAAGATCCCTTCAGCCGCGTGCAAATCGGCTTTTTTATGCTTGGCGTGTCGCTGGCCTGCGTAGGCTACATCTGGGCAATTCGCGAGTATTCAAAGCCTCTGTACGGCGACTGGCCGTGGCTGGCCTCATGTGTCGCGGCTGCATTGTTTATGCTCGGCACATTTGTGACGCGCTGAGCGGGCCAAGGTTCAATCTTTCAGTTCTAATCCCGAGGAAACAACATGTATCGTACCGTCATTCTGGCGGCGCTTTGCCTTGTGCTTGCGTCGAACGCAGAAGCCCGCCAACGCCACCACGTCGCTCAATCCTGCGTCGAAACCGGCTCGGTCATGTTCCCATCGTGCATGGGGCAAATCCAGGATGTCCACGAAGCCCGTCGCGTGGCGCGTGGTGAGGCTACCGTGAGGGCGGTGGGAATTGGGACCGTTCGAGAGAGGGCCTCGCCACGCGCCAGCGGTGAGGCGGCTACTCAGGTAGTCGGCGGCCGTCCGTCGGGCTGCCCTTCGGCTTACTGTGGCTGCGGGGCATCGCTGCACCTGTTTGGCAGGATCATCCCCTCCCTGAACCTGGCTGCGAACTGGCTGCGCTTCCCGCGCGCGGCGCCAGCACCACGGATGGCCGCCGCCAGGCGCGGGCACGTCATGGTGCTCGAAGAGCATATCGCCGGCGATATGTGGCTGGTTCACGACTCCAATTCGGGAGGCCACGCGACACGTCTGCACGCCAGATCGATTGCCGGTTACACAATCGTGGACCCTCATGGGGCCGGATGATGGCTCACTGGACCAATCTTGAGCGCCGGAAGCTGATCGAGATTCACAAGGGCGACCATCCCAGCGTAGCCGAACTGACCGAGATGTTTCCACGGCACACCATCTCATCGATTCTTACGACGATCTCCGATCTTGGCATCAGGCGAAACAGCAGGCGCATCCAGTGGCTGCGGCTTTGCCATGAGTATTTTGCAAAACGTGAAGCGGAAATGAGAGCGTCATGATCAACGCCCGCGGCTTCGCAACGCTCGCCATCATCGCCTTAGTATCTCTCGCCGCATGCCGGAGTAGGGCGGAAGAGGCCACTCAGTCGCATCAACGTCCCGGCCGCATCACCTGCGAAACCGTCCGCGCGTTCGTCGCCATGGTTGGTCCTGAGAAGGCCGAGAAGATGGCGCGGGAGGCCGGCGCTTCTGAAGATCGACTGGCAGCAGCTCGGCGCTGCATGAAAGACGCGAAGTAATTCAGCCCACGGGCTGTCCGTAACTGCCGTCATGCCAAAGCGGCAGTAGTTCAACCTCCCAGACTAGTCCGGTGGCTTAACCGCCATCGGACATCTTTTTGACCAATCCAACATCACTGGAGACGACCAATGAAGCGCAAGATTCTTGCGGCGGCATTCTTTGCGCTGTTCGCGGCTCAGGCTAATGCTCAGACCGCAATTCCAACTACGAATTCATCTATAACAATTACCACGGGGGGCACCTTCCAAAATCTGTTTGCATCAATAGGCAGAGGTCGGAGATCCCTTACCATCCAGAATAATAATGCATCAGATAGTTGCTGGATTTTCATCGGAAGCGGTACGGCATCAAAGGCAGTGTCAATTCTTCTTTTGTCTGGACAAGCTTATACCCGTTATTATCCGTTTCTTCCGAGTGATGTGATCCAGGCTACCTGCGCAACCAGCGCAGATACTCTCTATGCGGACGTGCAATGAAACGCCGCGACTTCCTGCTAGGCGGCACCGCGGCTCTAGCCACGACTGCGGCGCTTGCCCAATCCATCACGCCGCAGATCGGCGGCGGCATAGGACAGGGGTTCGACGGTGGCCTTGCAGGAGCGGGGAATAGCGGCGGCAACCTACCAGCCCCGCCTAGCGGCTTTCAATATCTCAAGGGTGCCGACGGGAGCTATCTCAAGGGCGCCGATGGAAAATATCTTTTAGGAGCGGTAGGCGCATGAACAAGATTCTAATAGCAATTGTCGGCCTCGCGCTTTGCGCAGGAGTGGCGCACGCCCAGACCTCGCGCCAGATCAACCAGGGTGACGTGAGCCCTCTTGCGGTGACTTCGGTCAGCGCCGGCTGCGGCGCGTCCACGGGCGGCTCTCCCATCACGGGTACGGGCACCGTCTCATCCCTGATGACGACCCGAGCCAATACCGCAACCACGGACACCATCGTTACTGGAGACTGCGGCAATCGCGTTACGGAAAACAACGCTTCCGCAGTTGCTGTGACGCTGCCCGCCGCTACCACGACCGGATTCGGATCGGGGACGTTTTTCGATATCATCAACCTCGGCGCTGGCACCGTCACCATCACGCCCGGCAGTGGCACAATCAACAACAATGCGACCCTGCAACTTGCTCAAGGGCAGGGCGCATCGATCTCCTCTGACGGCACGAACTATTCGGCAAATCTAGGGAAGGGCGGTTCGTCCACCATCACGGCCGGTACGACGCCGACCTCCGGTTTCACATTCGGCGACCTCATTTCGAGCAGCGGAGGCACCGCGGCTGACAGCGGCGTCGCCGCTGCCTCGGTTGCGACCGGGCCAGCTTCCGCCACGAACGGCGATCTTCCTTCGTTCAACGGAACGGGCGGCAAGACGCTTCAGGATAGCGGCGTCCCGGCCGCAAGCGTCGTGCAGGGGCCAGCCTCTGCTGGTTCTGGCAATGCCGCGACTTACAACGGCACAACCGGCAAGCTAATCCAGGACAGCGGCAAGGCGCTTCCAAGTGGCTCTGTCGTCGGCACCACGGATACGCAGACGCTGACGAATAAGTCGATCGATGGGTCGGAGATCAATAGCGGATCGCTTGGTGTCGCGCGTTTGCCTCCGGGTCAGGTCAACCATCCGGGGTATAAGCCGAGCCCTGACTGGTATCCATTCATGAGCATGGCCGGCCACGTTAACGGCTCCACAGTCATGAGCGCAACGACTGCGTACTGTGGTCAAGTGCAGCTCGGCGGCAATTCAAACGTCACGATAGCAAATCTCGGCGTTCAGATCACAACGTTAGGCACTACCAACATTTCTCTTGCGATTTACGCAAATGATCTTTCAAGCGGGATTTCTCGTCCTGGCGTACTCGTTGGAAATACCGGAAGCCAAGCAAACACAACAGCCACTTATTATTCAGTTTCGCTCACTGTTTCAGCCAGCGGGGTTGCTCCGGGGTTCTACTGGACGTGCATCCAATCTGGTGACACGACTGCGCGAGTTGCCGTCACGCAAGCTGGTGCCGAGCCAACTCGAAGCTTGGTGGGATCAACAAACCTTTTACAATCAATGGGCTCCGGAAATTTTAATGGTGTTTCGACATCTGGCGGCGTCACTTCTTTTGGGGTGTGGCCATCAACGATGGTAGGAAACACTTTCACGGAAGTGTCCGGAACGGCCCCGTATTTGGCAGTACAATTTAGCAGTGTGCCATGATGAAAAAATCTTGCGCTATCGTTTTAGCTATCGCTTCAATTATCTTTTCGGCGGCTGGATTTCATTCGTCGCAAGCCATGCGAGGCGGCTTTGCTGTCACGTCCCTTGGAATGCCCGTCTATTCCCAGACCATGGGTGCAACAACTACGAATGGTTTCGTAGCAGCGATCCCCTTATCATCTTCGGCGCTGCTGCCATCTGTGGCTCCAAGCGGAGCGGGAACGATTGCTGCCGGTACGGCAGTTTTGACGATCACAGGTGCAGCCAATAGCAATTTTGCGGTCGGCCAAACGATATTCAATAATTCGGGCGGGTTGCGATACGGGAAGATCATTTCTGGCACCTGCGGCAGCACTTGCACAGGGACAGGCGGTAATGGGACATATCAGCTTGACACGACTCAGCCATCCTTGATTTCTGCGACGTTCACGGCGAGCCCAGGGGCACGACAGTTTTGGGTGAATACCGCGACAGGGAACAACATAACGTATAACGGTCTAAGTCCGTGCGCTGGTTACCCCCTGAACGGTTCTGGACCAAATTTTCAGTATGGCGCTACAGGTTGTTCGGCGACGCCGAATAGTGCCTACGGTCCCTATGAGACGGTGGCGCAAGCATTTTATCAGCAGGTCCAATGTCAGCAGTGCGGAACCGCAAACCAAATATTCATGGCGGAAGGTCAGTCGTTTTTCGACGGTGGCGCAATCTTCACCGCTACTTTCAACGGCACCACCACAATGACGGTGACCGGAACTAATACGTGGGGGTTCATCGAGGGCGGGCTGAGCGCGCTTACGCTAACAGGGTCATCATCTTTTACCATCATAAAACAACTTACCAGCACGGTGTCTGGAGGAGCCCGTGGCGGAGCCGGCACCTATCAGATATCGACCTCCAGTATCACATCCGCGTCAAACGGTACCGTAAGCGCTTATTCTACGGGCAGTGATCTTGGAGTAGGGCTTAATTTCAGGAATGGAGAGAGTGCGTTATTCCCTCTAGCATTCCAATCCTACAACGTAGCGGACCCACTCAACACTTCGAAGCAGGGGCGCGCGACAGGATCGAGCAGGGCAAATTTTAGTTGCGACCCGCCTCCAAGTTATTTTACCGCGACGGTCGCATCAACGGCAACTGGAGCAACCCTTACCATCGATAGCGGGTCGATATACGGTACGCCTTCAATCAACAATATTGGCGGAAGATTTCTAACGGCTTTTGGCGGTGGGACCGTCGTTCCAAACACCTATGTGACAGGCGCAACGAACGCTCTCGTTTACACGCTTAATATTTCTCAGAATATCACCGATCAGTTGTTCAAGCTGGATGGTTTGTCGCGTGGATGTCAGCTCTTTTCATACGGCAGAACTGACAATCCCACGACGCCACAAGTTCAAGGGAATTGGGCGCTTCGAGGGATAAATGTTCAGAGTGCTGCGGGATGGACGGGCGGCGGCCCAGGTATTGTCATTGGCGGGAACGCCTACAACATTTTGATTGAGAATGACGTTGCGGTAAACGGAGGTTTCGGTGGAGGCGGCACATCTCCGGCAGGCTCAAGCATCAACAATACGACCAACTTAATCATTCGTCACACCGGTTCTGGCAGCAACTGGCTCAATAAAGCTGGAGTGGGGGCGTCCGGAATAGGGACCGGGACGACCAATCAACTTTATGTTGAGGACAACACAGTTTACCAAGGCGGCTGGGCTCCAGATACAAATGGTCGGGAGGCTTCCACTTCCTTGGCGACAGTTTCCGGCTCGACTCTAACAATCAACGGCTCCGTTTCTGGAACAATCGCGTTAGGGCAATATCTCGGAGGGCCTAGTTTTCTAATCTCGAACAATATTGGGGCCAATTCATGCACGGGGTCTGCATGCAATGGTTCAGTTTGGACACTTAGTAGCTCGCCCGGCAACGTCACGAACAGCCTCACGTTAACGCTAAACGGCTATGCTCCAAACGTATTTGACCATAGCCACTATGCATTCCACGGCAGTCACGATCAAAACGTCGCGCGCCGGAATGTTCTGATCGCTGGCTCGGCATCGGGGCTCTCCGGTCGTGGACCTATGCTCGCTTACAACAATGTTTGGATTGATAATCCAATACAGGCCGTCGAAGGCGGCGGCTCAAGTTCGAACTATGCGACGGTTGGCGGTTTTCAAGCCAGCATCGCCGGCACAGTGATGACCGTTGTTTCAATGGACAACCCGCAGCCAGTCTGGAACGGTGCTATATATCCCGGCCAGACTACACGCCTATATTGCACGGCGTCTTGTTTGACCGGAGTGCCGCTGATCACTTCTCAAATTCTGCCGCTTAACGCAGGCGAGACCATCGGTGGTATCGGCCGATACAATATCAGCATCAATGAAAGCTCCATTTCTCAACAAGCCATGACGACGCAAAGCCCTTCTTATATGTCAGAGGTTCCTGGCGGTGCTCTCTTAAATTACCACGACAATCTGATCATGGGCGGCGCGTGCATCCACGATAGCCCGCTATTTTCGTGCGGCAACGGGTTGCCGTCGTTGAACGGCGTGCCCGGCAGCAATAATAACAACAACTTGTTCGTTAACAATCCTTACTACGGCAACAGTCTTGCTTTTACCTTTCAAAATTCTGCCGGGGCAGATACGCCGAGCTATATGGATTACAACAACAATGTCGGATATAACAGCACGATCAACCTGAATTACACCGCAGGTTCGGCTTATCCAGCTCAGGTTTTTACGACATTCGGTGGTTCGCCAACCGGACCTGCGACCAACGTCATCAATCACTGGTCGCTGAATTGCGGTACATGCTCGTACAACAGCAGCACTGGCGACGTGACCGTGACGCTGGGCACGGCAGCCACATTCCCGACGGGATCAATTATAGCAATGCAATTGACCGGTACAGGCACGGACATCGGTCTACTGCAAAGCGGTAATATCCCAGCTCAATCTGGAGTCTATACGTCCACTTCGGTATCTGGTTCGACGGTGATATTCAATATCGGGAGCGGCAAATCGATATCGTCCATTACCGGCGGAGACATCAGTTTTAGTCCAGCCAGCAACCAAGCCGTGTTTAGCGCTCTAGGTTTTGCAAGTGAGGCCGCCATGGGCGCGTACATGGTCGCCAATCCCGATCTAAACTGGGCTTACGCCATTTTGCAAAGGGCAGCGCCGATGTTCAATAATTTCCCGTTTCAGCTAAATTATTTGGAAAAACGCGACGTCGACCCTGCGTCAAACGACAACGATCCGATGTGGCTTGCGAAGGCGGCGTGAGCAAAAGGCGATGCCGGCAAATCCGATCAACAGCATCGCCCACGTCGATGGCTCGGGGACAGCCGATGATATGACGGTTATCGAGTCAAAGCTTTCCTGCAGATTGTAGATTTCTTCCTGATCTTCATAAGAGTAATTGTAAGAGCCGGAACCACTAATGCGGTGCGTACCGATCAGAGGAATGGGCGAAACAAAAAAAGCTGAGATGGATTGAGACTGAATAAAAGTAGCGCTAGGGCCATAGTCATGCGATCCGGTGATTTGATAAAAAGAAAAATCAGCTACATTATTGGCGTATGAAACGGTCAAAGTGCTGTTGAATGAATTCGCGGTGAGACCAGTAATAGTCGTGCTAGACACGTTGGGATCAGCTGTATCAAAGCTTACACTTTGTGTAGCAGGCGTGCCAATTTCACCCGAAAGGTCGACCGGGATATTTGCAAATAGACCTACGTACTCCGTTGCCGACGTAATAGTCCCATGAAGTATGAGTGTTACTTCAACGGCCGCCGCCGGCTGCACAAAACAAATCCCCAAAACGCAAGCCAACAAAAAGCCCCGCATAGCCCCAACTCCCCAGTCCCCAAGGCGGTATTCCACCTTTCATCCGGGGGTTGAGTCAATTGGTGCGGAGCAAAAGATTCAGGATTGACTCGACTGAGTTTTCGAGTCCGGCAGTGGGGCGGGGAGGGTGGCTAACCCGGTGTTCGGCCACGACCGAGGAAATCCCTGATATCAATTTCATCGGGTGTAGGTGGCGCCCCGTCACAGATTTCCTCGACCCGCCTGCGGGATAAGCTCTCCAGTCGCCTATAGGTTGGCCTGAAGGGCTCTAAGGCCGATCTAAGCTCCTGCATCTCGCGCGCCAGCATAGGCACCTGTAGGACGCCCGGACCGTCCTTGCGCTCGGCATGGCGGTCAACGAAGCGCATTACGGCCCGAAGGAGTCGGAAGGTTTCAAGGTCGCTGTGCATGAGAGGCTCTGACTCTGTTGGCTTACCTGCGCGGGGTAGGCGGGAGCAGCATTCCCTCAAGTTGAGTAGACTTCCACGCCTCGTACTCCTTACGCATCATCCTATTCGTCAACTCGATGCCGTCCTTTTCAAACGCTTCATAGAGCCGATCCTCAGCATCTCGAAGGGCGCTGCGCGGGATGAAATCGTGTAACAAGTGTATCAAAAGGTCGATCGATTTCTTGATCGCCATTTTATCTTGATCGATTTTAAGCATCTGCTTGTAAGCTGTTGTCATAGGTTTTCCTCGGTCGCTGTCAAAGACCGAGTGGGTGCGGCGTCAGGCTCTTCCTCGTTGAGTGTCCCAACAATAGCCCGTCGATTTTTGTCCAACCTTTCCCACTCCCAATCTTCTGGCGGCATGGGCATAATAGGCGTTTCGTTCGGTGGGAATCTGTCCATCATTTCACGTCCTCCGGTTTCAATTTAAGCTTCACGCAAAGTCGCAACAGCTTCGCGACTGGCTCGGGTACGGGATATTCGCCCAGAGCGTAGCCCTGAGAGGTTCGCCGGCCGATGCCGAGCCAATCCCCCGCAAGGTGCTGGGACAGCCCCAGCGCCTTTAGGGCGGCCTTGTATTGGGTGGGAGTCACAGGGCGACCCTGTAAACCCAAACCGCTCCGATGCCTTGGCTGCTCTGGCCAGTCTTGAAATTCTTGGAGAGGGACGACCCAACGCGGGTGGTCTTGCCATCGGGGCGCACCCAGGTCCCGAGAACATCCTTCTTGGCAACCTTCTGAGTGTAACCGGCGGCGGCGAGAACCTGGCGGACTTGGGTGGAGGATGTGAGAGTCTGGAAGGTCATTTGCTTGCTCCGTTGCTGATAGATACAAAATACGCTAATTCTGCGTATACGCAAGTTCGGCGTATTCACGTATTGTTACAATGGTCGAGGGCCTCCTCTGTCATTTTTTCAATCTGCATCATAGCCCATGATTCTGAGACTTTTGTGCCGCACCCATGGAGTCTATAAAGAGCCACTAATAGGGCTATCAGAGCATCTCGCCTGATAGTGATGTTCGGTTCTATGGGGGTCATCGGCGGTTTCGCGGTAGCAATAATCCCTCGAGCCATTCAAAAAACCGCTCGAATAAGGCTGGCTCTGGCTTGCGGCGCTTCATTCCGGCCATGGTCATTTTGCCTCATCCTTTCGATGTTTGCTCATAAGCGTCGTGTTGCGGCAGCGTCCGCCTCGGCAATATTTCCAGCCATCTGCCAGCCGATCGCATTCTTGGCATTGTTTAAGGCCCGCGCTGCCGGAAACAAGCCCATAGCATTTGCTCGCATCTCCAGCGCGGTCAGATCCCGTAACAGCATTTGCGGGTCGTCCGTATTTGCGGAGATGATATAGGTTTTCGTCATGTGCCGGCCTCGTTCGAATGCGTTATCGTAAGCCATCACGTCGCACCTCCCGGTCGCTCTTGGTTTGGCGGCGCTGGAGCATCCAGAGCAGCCCTTGCGCTTCGCTCCAGTTTCGTCCCCTGGATATATGGGTGATCGATCGAAAATTTGATCGGGTTGATGTCGTCCGACGCAATGATGACGGTACGCGCGCCACGATCGAGCAGGACTTTAGCGCCCAGCAGATCGCCAAATATTTCTAGTTCAGTCATGGCTTCAGCCCTCCTATTCCGCACATTCACTGCCCCGGATATAATAGCTGCCAATAGCCCCACGTACCCGTGCGCAAGCGCATGTAGATCCAGTGCACGGTGCAGGCGATGGGGTAGCCGATCATCCAGAGGACGCCGACGGCGAGCATGGGAAGCGCCACGACCGGAAACCAGTACGGGAACGTCAGAGCCAGAAACAGAAAATAGGTGAACTTCACGCCTCATCTCCTCGATGTTATTCCGTCTGCGGGTCACTGCGGCTTTCCGAATATTTCGCCGATGCTCATAATTTTCATCCGGCCAGCCGCAACCTCCCGATCTCGCCATTTCTTCCGACGCGCTTCCGATGCAGCTTTAGCTTCGACTTTCGCGTCGGCGCGATCAGCTTCTGCAATTAGCGACTTAGCGAGATCGCGCGCTTGCGCCGATGTTATGTCCGTAGATCCTTCAAGCTTAATATTGTCGCTCTGCCATCCCCTGGCGTTTAGACAAACGCGCAATGAAACGTGACCCTCTTTATAAGACTTTTTGGCGCTGATTTTTGTCATGTTTGCTTCCTACGGTGCTTCAAAGCACCTCACGCACCCGGTGATCACTGAGCTGCGTGGCGCTGCGGCTTTTCAAATCTCTTCTTCAACGAATCTCGAGTCGGTATCTTTTTAATCTCTTCCCCGAGGCTGACAATCATCCTGTCGCAGAACGGATCAAGGCCGAACGCGCTTACGGTTTTGACGAGATCAGAATAATAATCCTGCAGGACTTGGCAGGCTTTTAAAGCTTGCGCATTGGTAACGTATGGCTTCGCCATCTCTCATCCTCCTTTGAGCGCCGCAGCGGCGCGGTGGTCGTCATCGTCACCCGGATTAAGTGCCTGATCGCAGAAATCGAATAGCGTGGTGATGCTGTCGAACCACGCCACATCATCACATACTCGACCTTGAACCGTTGCGTGCATGATGGCGTCTAAGCAGCCCCGCAGGCGCTCGATCTCGGCCGCCGCTTCGTGTTGAACCGGTGCCGTCTCAAACTGCCGCCAGCCGAACTCCGGCTCACCATTGGGCAGCGTAGGGCCACAAGCGTATTTGCCCCGCAGGCGATCGGTCAGTTTTGTGCTGATTGTGGCTCTACGCCCGAGGAACGGGTCAAATATTTCGGTCGTCTCAGCCATGTCGCATCTCCTCGATGATCTGCAAGCAACGTCGGCCTTGGGTCATTCGGCGGCTTCCCTGAAAAGATCCATTGCGGTTCTGATGATGCCAGGCAGGTGATAGCCCCACTGCTCGGCGAAAGCGTCGCTGATGCCCGGATAGGTCGCGGCTCGCAACATGGCGCGATCGTCAGAGGGCGGCAGCTTGTTCTGTCCGGTGTCGGTTTGATTGGCCCAGCGCGGCCGGCCGTTGACGATCCGCGGCGGGATGATCTTGGTCGGCACCAAGCACGGAAGATTGAAAAGCCAAAGGCATGTGGCTTTGCTGGCGTCGGCGCCAAACTGGTTCGGCTGAATCGTCTGCGATGCCGGCCCAAGAATGGTGCTCATGTAGCCGACCGGGTTTTCAAAAGCCTTTCGCGGAATCGGGGCTGCTTTCAATTCCCGAACCAAGGCTGCATCCCGCTCGCGCGCCTCGCGCCTGGCTGCGCCTACCAACGTGCCGGGCCTTACCTTCTGATGATAGCCGACCCCCGGATAGCGCTCGTAATCCGGGTCACGGAAAGCCCAAGCGGCCGAATTTGTGAAGAAGGTGCAATCGGGGTGAAAGATTGCCAAGTCCCATGGGCAACCGTCCGGAGCCCGCTTCAGGTGCCGACGTACATCATCCTGAATATGATACGGACTGCCGTCGCGCGCCGGCATCAGGTCGCAGGACCATGCCTGATGCCCCCTGCGCCGGTAAGCCTGCCGGGTGTGCCCGAACTGCTCCATTCCGATCAAAACGTGCATGCCAATGCCCCTTGACATACCGGGCCAATGGCCCTATAAGGAATACATCGCAAGGGCGATTTTGCCCGGCTTTGGAGAGACCGATGACTGAAACCACGGAACAGATGCTGACCCGGATCGCGGCTATGCCGCATACCCACAAGGTCCTGACGACTTTGGCAGATGGCCGCATGCTTGAGCACACGACTCGAAACGTTGCCTCGGCCGAAAATCATGCGCAGCACATGCGTTTTCGTTTTGGCAAGACCGCTTCTGTCACCGTTTCCAAGATCGAGGGTTGAGATATGAATGTCGCAGATCAAAAAGCGCTCGCCCTCGCTTGCAACATCGTTTCCCTGTGGAACGGCTACAGCGATGAAAACTCCGAGCAGACCGACCTCGCCATGCGGGATACTTTCAAAGAAGCCGTGGCCATGGACCTCCATCAGGTCGATGGCGTGCTGGCGTCGCCCTTGAACTACTTCGCGCGGGCATTTCTGGATGATGAAAATCCGGAAGATTTGACCTTTTGCGAGATGTCCGAGTCCCTTGAAATTTCGATCAAACTCATGAACGGCGAGCCTGTATGACGCCGGACGAATTTCGCGAAACGATTGAAAGGCTCGGCCTGACGCAAGCTGCGTCGGCTCAACTTCTGGGCGTTGATGAGCGGACAGCGCGACGTTGGGCTTGCGGCGAGCGGGATATTCCGCCGCCTGCGCAACGATTCCTGCGCTACCTGATCGCGACGAAGCGCTCTGGCGAATATGCGATGACAAAACTGCGCTAAGAACGGGCAGGGAACGTAGCTGTGTCAGCCTTGTGTCAGCGAGGGCGCAGGTTCGATATTTGTTCATGCAAGCTCCTGCAAGTTGGCGCAGGTTCGACTTGCAGAAACGCTGCAAAATAAGGGGTTTTTGATTTTACCTCGCCAGTGGCGAGACCCCCGGACGGGTCTTCTCATTTTATCAACCCCTTGTTTTTCCTAATCTTTGTTTTTGGCTGTGTCAGAGGCGTGTCAAATATGCTCTCGGTCAGAGTGGCATCTTTCATTGCGTGCGCGTAGGTCCGCATAAATAAGGTGATGTCATCCCAGCCGCCAAGCTCGGAGGCGGTCTTTGGATCCAGCTTCATGATGCGCAGCGTGGTGGTGGCGAATCCGTGCCGGCAGCTATGGAACGTCAGACGCTTAAACCCTGGTACGGCCTTGGCGGTCTTCTCGACATCCGCATCCCAGAACCGGCGCAGCGAGCTTTCGGACCAGCACCCGAACGGCTTGTCATCATCACGCGGCAGATTGGCGAGCGCGACCAGCAGCCGTTGCGGCATGTGGGGCAGGCGCTGCTTCTTGATCTTGGTCTTGACGATCAGGAGTTCCCGCCGGTCGAAATCAATATCGGACCATTCCAAACGCTTCGCCTCTGAAATCCGGCAGGCCGTGCAGAACATGAACGTCGCCAATGCGACCGTCAGGGGTCGAGCATGCGCGCAGAAGGTGTCCAGCCAGTCGATCATGACCGGTGCCTTGATCTTCTGATCCACTTCAAAGCCGCGAATCCGGATGGGCGGGCATAGGTCTGAATCGGAGCAATGATTGATAACGGCGCGCGTTGGCGTGATCACCTGGCGGTTGCGCGTAGCTCCGCTGGCGTCCGGATATAGGTCGATCGCGCTCTGCCTGATCCCTCCAGACGTCATGTCTTTAACCAGCGTGTCTTTCCAGTGGTCTTCGATCTTGGTGAGATACTTCGTCTGCTTGCCAGCGGCGCGGTACAGAATCGACGCCTTGGCAAACGTCAGGACCGCGCTCGGTCCATCGAGATGACATTTCCATTGCTCGGTTTCTTTCTGGGCCGCAATTCTCTCCGCCTTGGCTTTGTCCTCTGTGCCCGTAGAGCCTCGTAGTCGCCGGCCGGCAACTGTCCCGCGGTAGCTATAGATCTTGCTGCCCGGACGCCTGAAGACCTTGACGGGCATCGCTTCGCCTCCATAATCGCCAAAACATCGGCCTCAGTTAGCCTCATCGTCCGTCCGGTGCCAAGGCACGCCCGCAGCGCCCGGGCCGTTTCCCGCACAAATCTCTCCGACCAGCCGGTGCTTTTGGCCAGTTCCCGAGGGGTAATCGTGGGCGGGATGATGCTCATGGGCGGTCGCGATCAGCCTGCAAGAGCGGGTGCGTGGTGCTCAGGCCAAACGGAAGATGTTCTGGCAACACCCAAATATGAAACATGTCGGCGCCATCGACGATCTCGGCATGCGGCGGGTAAACCTCAACCGCAGTGGCATCCTCGCCGGCAAGTTCGTCCTTGATGCGCTGCATTTCATACCAAGACGGTCGAATCTGAGAAAGAGAGCTAACCGCCAGATGGCGCACGCCGTTTGTCGTGCGATCAAGGACCGAAAAGACCTTGTTGCGATGTGCCTTCGTGAATTCTCGTGCCCAGCTGCGGCCCACAGTGCCGGCCGGGAACGTCAGGGTTTCCCAATCGCCCCACTTGCCGCTCTCACGGGCGCTTGCCTCAGCGCGAAGCAACATCCGACGTTGGTTGCGATCAACCGTCGCAAGAATATCGTGGCTCATTTCCCATCCTCCGACAGCGCGGAAGCGGGCTGAGGCGGTGATGCCACACGATCGGTAGCTCCGATCGGGAATATTTTGTCGCGCATGAACTGTAGCGCTTCGTCAATTGTGGTGCAGGCGAAATGCTGGAGTGTCGGAAAGCGCGTCTCGCCAGGATATGAATCCTGAACGACGTACCCTCCGTTCGAAAGCCGGACCAGGGTCAAGGAAAATTGTGATCCGTTATCCATTGCTGGGCGTCTCCGATGAAGCCATGCGATCTTTGAGATGCGCGCGACCCGCTTCAGTAATCACCCAATGCCTTTGCCAATTGGACGTAACGTCATTGCCCATAGTGACAAGACCATCAGCCTCCAGCTGCGCATAACATTTGTTGGACGACCAAATCGCTGGAATGTGACAACCGGTTTCCTTCGCTGCGGTCTTAAGTAGCTCGACCCGCAGCGTAGTGAATTTTCCGAGATTGCAATCCAACAACTCCTTGGCGCTTTTGGTCATGACCCATTTCCCTGTGAGGGCTTGGCGGCGCGGATGCCGACCATCATCACTTCATGGCTTCCAGTAGCTTCCTCCGGCGCAGCCCCGATCTGTCGCCCTTGGTGGTCGAAACCGTATTCTGGTCGAGTGCCGTGCGATTTCCTCATCCACATCGCTCCGCAATCAACACACGACACGTAATAGTCGCCGGAATTGAATTGCAGTTTGAGGTGAATGCACCCGCTGTTACTCATCGACGGTCTCCTGCGAAGATCGAGTGTGTGGGACGCCATTCAGTCCGTGACGATGCCAAAACGGATGACGGACTCGAACAGTAATCGGCCAACGGATATTAACCCGCCACACGGACAGCCATGCGTCGCCGATGCCATTCGGCGGAATTGGACCAAAACCGAAGGTAAGGCCGAAACATGAATTGTGATGGTCGCTTCCGACAATCAGAAACCATTTGTCTCGTTTTACAATCACGTCACGCTCCCGGTGTCTGTTGTTTCCCAACGCACCTTAGCGGCCTCGCTGGCAATTTCCGATCGGCGTTCCGGGGAAAGAGCGGCAGCCCGCGCAACACCTCCAGCCGCGCCGGCATCGGCTTTTGAACGTGATCGCGGCTTCTCGATCCGATAGCCGGCCAATTCCGGCCAGACGGCGGAAGCAGCTTCAAGCTGTCTTTGAAGTGAGATTAAAACGTACTCGGGAGTTTTTGCCCACCAGCCGTTGACATAAAATTCGTCTACCGGGTTCATGTTGGCCTCGACTTTCACGACCGATCTCCGCTTTGTGGGCGTATGATCGGGGACGTCCTCTCAAAGGCCGGATCGTTGATGATGCGATTGAGCGTCGGATAGCACCGAGCAAGTTGGCGCACGGCGCCAAGCGGAAATTTCACCACTGCGGAATTATCGGCATTGGCGAACAGACGAACAACGGCATCGATCTCCAAGCCATTGAGCGCTAACTCAACGTCGTTGATGGCGTCGCGCATTTGCTGGTGCTGAGAGCGGGAGGTCATTGTCTAGCACCGCATCACAGGCTTGCCGGGGACGGAATCTCCGTGGATCGTGTTCAATTTGGCTTGATGCTTTGCGTCGCCCATCGCGGGATCGATTTCATGGACGAATACCAGGGAGAGATGGCTTTTGATCGTCTCTATCTGCCTAGACGACAGCGTATCGGCATGCGCTCCATTGATCTCGAAATAACCCTGCAGCCAGTAACAGAAATCGCGGCTCTGCATTATAGTACCCTCCATACGATGTAAGCGACGGCAGCCACGGTCGCGATGATGAGCAGCAATCCGAAAATTGCTGCAGGCCAAAACTGGAATGATGAAGATCGGTTCATGGACGCACCCGGTTTTGCGAAGCCAGAGTCGTGGAGATGTCCGCGCTGTCGGGATATTTTTCACCACAAAATGGGCAGAAGCTGGCGATCACGCGCGACGGTTTCTTACGTCGGTTTTCGTGAACCCACTTGTCTGTGCGGATTAGCATCGTTGTGGCTTTGCCGATGCCGAACATCGTGGCATCAACACACTGGCCTTCCGGCTTCAGCTTCGCATTGAGATCGGAGAGACAATCACACATCGTAAAGCCTCACAGGCTCGGGGATGACGTGCCAGCCGCTGGTCGACAATCTAGCGGCATAGCACTGGAATTGATCATCAACCGTAATGATGACGCGATCGCCGCCGATCTTAGGAGCGCGCCCGCACACTTCCATGTCGATCATGTCACCATTCGGCATTCGAACTATTGCGCGATCTGTCATGACTCACGCCCTCGATCCGCCGGTATCAGCGATTGGGCCATCCGGCGGGCAGCCTCAAGCAACAGATCACCGTGACAAGGGCGCGGCGCGCAGTAGCAAATTAAGGACTTCCCGATTAGTGGGCGAACATCGAGCGTCGGAAGTGTCTCGCACCGAAAACGCTCAATGACCTGTTCACGGGTCTGCGCGAAGCTGATGCGGAATGGGTTTCCCCATTGCGATCCACGCCCGACATAAACCGCATCGTGCGGACAGTTCCTGTCGTTTTTGTTCCAAACACGAGGTTCGCTCATGCCTCACCCTCGCGCCGCTTGGAGGAGAGGGCCGTAGCGAGTTCAACGGTCTTTTCTACCGGCTTAAACCGCTCGGACTGATACGACCATTCCCGCTCGTCACCGTCAGCCCACACGATCGACGAGTTCAACAACTCTTCAAGTCGAACGCCATAGCCGTCGATGTGAGGCTCTGTGTGGATCGAGCGGATTGTGTAAACTGTCCCACGAACGAGCCGCAACGGCATCACATCGCCGCAGCCATTGCGCATCAGTGCGTCATCGATACAAACGACTTTCTGGCCCGGTTCAAACATCGGAGCCACCCTCGCGCCGTGTCGCCAGCACCGCGCGACCCCAGCGATGCTCGCAATCTGGACATCGCCATTCGTAGATATCGTCGCCGTCAGAAATTCCGATTTTCCGAGACCAGCGATACGGGGGTGGATAGTGCTCTCGGATTTCTTCCGGGATTGGCCCGCCATCGAAGTTCGCGTTGCATTTCGGGCAACGGTCGCCGGTGGCATCCCCGCTGCTGGCAGTGGAGGGATTGGCCGACTGAGAGGTATCAGCCCCGCATCCAGCCGGGTCACCCTTGGGCTGCTGCTCAGCATGCTGAGACGTCCGTAACTGCGGGGCTGATTCTGGTAGATCAAAAAGCGACCAAAGTCTGAAGGCAATCACTTCGTCGCCGTCTTGATCGATCCACTTATTATCGATCCATTCGAGAACGCCGTAGATATCGCTCATGTGCCAGTAAGCGAGGAAAGGCCGGTCTTTCGGCGCGTTTTCCATATCATTGCGCCACGGCTTCGACTCTGATTGGGCACCACCGTCTGGCTGCGACGTGGCGGCACGCCGGACATTTCGGAGCCACTGCGCAAGCTTCTCCTGGTTCTCTATGCCCTCTTCGAACGTCGAAAAATCTTCAAGAATCTGAGCTGCAAACTCTCGGTCCCGAGGGGTGACGCCCATCCTATCTCCGACGTTTTCAGCATTAACTGTGACCTTTTCGCGCGCGGTTTCGCTCTTGGGAGAACTGCGTTCAACCATGCCGGCCTCCCGTTGTTTCTAATCGACTCGCAACTTCAAGCTCTTCCGAGCCAGCATCGGAAATTATGTAAACGACATGTGGCGGCATTGCCGAAATGCCCGCAGCTTTTAGAAGTCCATTTTTGCAGAGCCGCGCAGCGCGTGCATACTGACCATGCCAAGGGCGCCAAGTGCCATTTAGCTTTCCGCTATCGCGGGCTGCCTTAAGGCAGTCGCGATCAGCTTGGTTTGTTATTAGCCAGTCCCTCATGACCGGCCTCCCGCCGCGTCCGTTGCGGGCGCCTGGGCGAGGGCGTCTAAAGCGGCTTTAGCGGCAAGAAGATGTTCACGCCCAATGTGTCCCAAAGCTGCCGACAGAGAAATCGCGCCAGGATTAAGCGCAAAAGGTCTCAGCGCCTCAATCACCGCAGCGCGCACGTCGCCCGCAGCCTTCGCTGGCGGGAGGGCGGTGTAGAGGGGCTGGATATTTCGCTGATACTGATTTCCCGCCGGCTTCGTAAAGCTGAAATTTTTTCCCCAATGTCGGTCGTCGCCAGCTTCGTAAAGCCACGCGACCGGCTCGCCTCCCGTCGCCACGGCGGCCGATGCACGGAGGGCGGTTGCAGCCTTAATGATTGTTTCTCGGTCGCGCTCTAACGAGCAGCGTCCGCTAATTCCGGCAAGTTCGTCCGCCAGCTTCTCTGCGTCTGTCATGGCTTGGCTCCGGTGTCGGTTGTTGTTGTCGAATAATAAAGAGCCGCGTTCCAACCAAGCACAATGCCTGTAAAAACGGTCACCGCCCAATGAACGGGGCCAAAACAGCAAAAACAAAACAGCCCGAACGAACTTACAAAGCAAAGCGAGCACGGAAGCAGGGCATCGACGCCGTTGGGCTGCGATCGGGGAGGAGAGGTGCGCGGTGTCATGCGAGTCTCCACCCGCTGGCGATATCAGCAATTCGTTTGCCAAGCGCTTCCGCAGACGGGCGTTTTTCGATCGGGCATTCCAGCCATGCGGTGGTCGCTGAGTGCATCTCGCTCTCGATAACGAGGGCTTGCCCGTCTCCAGCGGACGCCACAGAAGGGCGCCGCACAAGCGATTGGCCGCGACGGATGTGTTCGATTGTGGCGATGGCATCCGCGACCGCTTTGATATTGTTGTTCCATACGGCCATATTAATCTCTTGGGACTTGGCGGCCTTCATTTTTGCCAGAAGAGCTTGGAGTTCAAACGGTGCTTCGATCGTCACGCAGGGTCCAGAACGCAACACCGCTATTTCTTCCTGCAACGGCTTAATTTCGGTATCGTAGACTTCCTCGAATATTTGTTCGAGGAACCGTCCAAGCGCCTTGGTAACCATGCTTTCGCGAGCTAAATCGCGAGCAAGTGCTTTGAATGCAGCCTTTTTGGTCATAGAGCCCTCACCACAGCGCATGCAAATACCAGAGCCAGGAATGCGCCTATCGCACAAAATAAAAGCAGACCAATCATGGCTAATCCAAACCCCCCGCCGCCGTGCGAGGCTCACGCACTTCAGCTTTGCGCGCCTCTATTCGATCAAGCCGCTCGATCTCGGCAACGCATAGAGCCGCGGCCATAATCAAGCGGTCGCGTTTTCGCACTTTTTCTAGATTTGGTCGGCTAGCAATATTCCAGGGCCACCCGGATCGCATCCCGATATAATAGTACGCAGCATCAGCGATCTCGCCGTTGACATGCTCGTCATCGTGCTTGCGGTCATAGCCCTTCGCGATCTGGCGCTCGCGCTCGCGACGAATTTCCCAAAGAACATTCGGGGCGGCGTAGCCTTTCATCGGATCGTCGTTCATTTCCATTTACCTCGGTTTGATTCTGAAAAAGCGACAAACGCGGCATACAAAATCAGGCCGCCAAACATAAAAGCCATCATCCCAGCCAATCTCCGGAAATATGCGGAAAATCAAAGTTCTTCGTCCGTCCTCGTTGTACCTTCGGAAAAGATCAGCGAAACAGTTCACGAAAACGAACCCGCAGCCGTAGATGTCGAGTGCCAGCAAAAAGTATTTCATGTCTCAGTCCTTTGCTGGGGATGCCTCAACAAGCGCAAGCCGGATCAGCCGGCATTCCGCAATTGTCAGGACCGGGCCTGCAATTCTATCGTCGAGGCCGAACATTTCCGGCCGGTAGCGAAGCGCCTGCAAATCGAAAAGCGCAGCCAACTCACGGTGAGTTCGCTCAAGCGGTCCGATGGTTCTGCTAATCGCCATGGTTGATGATCTCCATGGCTTGGCGCAAATCGCCAAAGGTATGCCGCTTAAACGTGCTGACCTGCGCGTCGTCGCCGTGGCTATCCATCCATGACTCGTACTGCACAAATGCCTTGAGGCACTCAACAGCGGCCTTTCGGCGCTTGATCTCTTCGGCCAGAACAAGCGCAGCCTCAGCTTTTGCTTGCCATGTCGCGTTCTTAAGTTGTTCGGTCAGGATATCCTTGGCTTTGTGCATCGTGTGGGCGTAGTCAAGCGCGTCGGCCAGTTCGGCATACGGATCATCCACATCGCCATCGCAGCGGTAACAAATCGCGCGCTGGCTCTCCTGACAGGACTTGCAAGGAACTTGCTTGCGGTCGCAGGTTTCGCAGTCGGCAATCATGACCGTCACCATGTCCATCGTTGAATCGGAAAGGCTAACATCGCCATCCATTTGAACGGGTAGGGGCCGCGATCCATTCGCCAGCCGGGCTTTTCGATGTGAGCCCACCAACCGCCGTTACCGAGGTGCACTGTCACGGTTCTCATGGGCGCTCTCGCTCTGGCCGCATCAGCGGGTACGTCGTCTCGAAAAGGTCGCCAGCGCGAGCCTGGGGCTGAAGGGGTGGGTTGCAAGCCCGGCTGGCTATCTCCGGCTGTTGGGGGGGGCAGTCGGAGAGTTGGTGTTGATGTGAGGTGTCATGACGCATTGTTCGCGTTGAGCGCTTGGTCAACGATCCTTAACTGTGCGTCGAAACTGGAATCATCGTCGGCGCGGTGACAGGGCAACGGAGCGTCGTATGCGATGCGAATATCTGCCACCAATCGCCGGCCACGAACCTCTTCCTCGAAGTCCAGCCTGCCCGATGCGATTTGCTTCTCTGCCCATGTTAGCAAAACACTGGCAGCCCAAGTTTTGCGATCAGCAGATTTCATCACGCGGCCCTCAGGAAAGGACGAGCGGCGCGGGTGCCAAGGGTGAGCTCGACCAGCTTGCCGAACTCATATGAGTTGTCGGCGCCGCGATTGACGCGAAGAGTGCACGCTTCGCGCACCATGATTGCGGTTACGTCACGGCCGGTCCCAACCTCGATCACTTGTCGCAGGTTGTTGAACTGCATGTCGGCGATATCTGCGACCGTGCCGTCCCAGGTCATGTCCGCGACTTCGCGCTCGGGCGCGTAAACCTCAATCTGGCCGGCGAAAACGAGGTAAAGAGGCTGGGACATGCTGGTCTCTCCAAGCTGGCGTCCGGTCGGGGCCGGGTGCTGCGGTGTTGGAGAGCAATCTGTCACCGATTTGGTACCAAGTCAAGCGTCTGGTGCCAAAAAGGTGACAACTCGGTCAAAATAGTTGTAAAACCCTCCTGCCGGCATGGGCCGGGGAGGGTGTCAGATGGCTGAATTTGATGGAAACGAGGCCCGGAACTCGGAGCTAATGGCTATTCAGACGCTCTGTCAGGAAGACGGCGACCCTCTTTGCGATACTTCGCAATCCATTCCCGTTCGGTCAGCTTTAGAATCGACGCTGGACGTTCGGGTGGGGAAACGTGTGCTTCGGCTTTCAGAGCTCGTTCTAGGTGTCGGCGCTTCGCAGCTTCGTGCAGCCAGTGGGGAATATGTTGGCTTGCGGGATTATGCAGATTCGGTGGGGTTAATTTTGGAGGCCTTGGAGCGGACCAATGTTTTGTATTTCCCTGATTAATTTGAAATTGCGCCTGCAGAAAAAGAAGCATCGATCTGGCGTAGTCAAAGTATGCTTCTTGTTCTTGCAAGAGCTCTAAATTTACGTGCTTTTGGTCGGCATCAAAGCCAGTTTCGCGTTCTGCCGAATCTCCCAATTCAGCAAAGAAAAGGCCATCTTCCGCCGGGGCCCAGTGGCAATGAGCATAATGATTGCGCACCGACAAACAACGCAAAACCGCAGTGAGCGCCTCCTCGTAGTCCGCACCGAGACCGACAGCAGTAAAAGCCTCTCGCATCAAAACATCAGCTAGATCGATCCGGCCGCGTGTCGATCTGCCGCGGTAAATCGCCCGGAGAGCTAGGTCTTGGTTCTGCAACGCACTTCCCGCGAGCAATCCGCAGAGCAATTCAAGCTCGCCAAACGAAACTACGAGTTTGCCGATAATATAGCCCAGCGCAGGGCTTTCATCGAACGCTGGGTTAATTGGCATGAAAACCCCTATCCGCAGCGCTATTTGAAACAAATGATCAAGGCGAGCAAAACGACGCCAATACCGACGATTCGGACTTCATTTCGGATTTCGTCGATCTTGAGTTCGATCAGATTAAGCTGGCTTGATATGTCCTCGAATGTCGTCTGCGGCTCCGAGTAGCCGGACATCGCATCCAGATCTTCGTCCTCAGATGACCGCTTCACAGGTCCAGCACCGTTCGCTTGACGCGGCCGATCACGTCAAAATCGCGTTTTCGTTTGACAAATATTGGCTTATGGATGGGGTTAGTGGAGTAGGGCGCCATATACGGCGGCTCTCCGTCCTGCCACATCTTATAAGATGTCTCGCCTTCAATCGAAAAAATGTAACATTTGCCGTGCCGCAATTCGCGGTCAGCCTTATTCACGAGTAGGATCGAACCTGGCGGCGATATGCGGTCCATCGAATCGCCGTCGCCCTTATCTTCGACTTTCAAAGCGAACCAATCGCCTCGGCCTAAGTCCGCGAATGCCAACAACGGGACATCCCCTAGGGGTATCTGAGATGACGGCGTTTTCAGTTTGCCGGCGGTGACGGTATCGAGCAACGGAACGGAAACCAGCCTTCTCTGGCCCTTCAAAGCCTTTTCGGGGGCCTCGTTCCCCTCCGCCACCAATAGAAGCGCATCTGCAGCCGTGTTGAGCAATGGCGCCAATTTCTTGGCCCATTCGACCGTCAACTTGCGATCGCCGTTCGACCAACGGGTAATATTCTGTTTATTGGTCTCCAAAATATCTGCCAGCTCGGTCGGGCCCTTGCCCGCGAGTTCCATTGCGTCTCGTAACCCATTTGGATATTTAGGCTTTTTCATCGTCGCTATTGTCACCGGATTGGAGACGCGACGAAAGCACCAAGACGGTACCAGCACCACTTGACGCGGTACCAAAATGGTGACATAAGGTCGCTTATGCAGTTAGCGACTTACCTAGAAAACGAAAAACTGACTGATGCAGCATTTGCCCGCTTGATTGGCGTCGAGAGACAAGCTGTGGGTCGTTACAAAGCCGGTGAGCGTTTCCCGGAAAAACCTATCCTCGTGAAAATTTATGAAGCGACCGGCGGCCAAGTCAGCGCAAATGACTTCGCCGGGCTGCCTGAGCATGAAGTCGAAGCCGTCCCCGCTGAAACAGGGGCAGCGTCATGAGCAATCCTCCTGAATTTTATTACGACTTTGGGCGCCCTGATGTGCAAGTGCTTGCTCGGGCAATTTGCGGTGAAATGCGTTCCGATCCGGACGGCTTGGTGCCCGAAACAGGTTACATAAACGCTGCGCTGATACCTCGTTGGTGGCTGTATCAAGAAGATGCCCTCAAGTTTATCGCGATGGAAAAGGCGAGTGAGGGCATCCTGTGACCCGCCCCATTCCCAAATCCCTCGCATGCGAACCTGAAGCGCTGAAGCTTCTATTCGCGCGACCAATCAAAGTTTCAACGCGGCATCCTCGCGTTGGAACGCTCGCTGCTAAAGCCCACCCCCGGTCCGTGGCGGCGAGCGACAATCTCACTTCGGATGATTCCGAAACATCCACTTCATCCCGAGAAACAGCGCCAGCCATAGCACCGCGATCACGCCGGCTGCGATCAGAAACCATCCGAGCATTGTCATGACAGTGCGCCGTTCAAATCTTTTCTCCAACCGCGATCTTGGCGCCTTCGTTGTCGTCGGCGTTTGCTTCGCAATGCCGTTCGCAATCGGCGGTGTCTGTCTTCTCGTGATCAAGTTCTTTCAATAGCAGTCGTCCCGTCGCCAAACTGAGCGTCTGCCAAGTCGTGTCTGTGTCTGCGTCCTTCATGTCCAAACTGTCTCACATGAAGGATGCCAAAAAATGTTTCGTTCAAACAGGAAGTCGCAAATGAGTTCCGCAAGCCTGACCGACGCCACACGCAGTGCCCTTGGAATTTTGGTCGAGCGCGAAGAACGCAGAACAGGCTCGCGAGATGTCGCGTTCGAAATGGTGGCGCAGACGGTCGGCGCCTCAAGTTCCTGGTTGAAGAAATTTTTATCTCGGCATTCGGAAGTCAAAGAGCCCCGGATCACGCTCTTTCTCAATATCCGACAGGCTTACGAGAACGTCTGTAACCGCGTCGAACAAGAGCACCAAAACGAGTTGCTGAAAATCAAGCTTCTCAGGGATGAAATACATGCGGCTACTGAAGGCTTTGTCGAACTGGTGGATGGCACGGCAGCAACGCAAAGCGGCCGAACGCCATCTGCATCATCTGATGACCGGCAGGCGTAAATAATGGCCTCCGTTTGGGACGATGAAGCGAAAACCGAACAGCTTAAAAAGCTGTACGCTGAAGGCTTATCAAGCTCGCAGATCGCCGCAGAGATGCACTGCGGTCTGTCGCGCAACGCCGTTATCGGCCGTATTCATCGTCTCGGCCTTGAACGTCGCGGCAAAACGGCCGGCATGCGGAAATCCACCAAGGTAAAGTCGCCGCGTATCAGGTCCAATCCTTTAGTCGATCGATGGGGACCGAAACGCGCGCCGCTGCCGTATGTTTGCATGCCGGCTGCTGAAATCGCTCCTCTGTATCTGACAATCATGGATTTGACGCCGACCTCGTGCAGATACCCGTACACGAAAGATGAACGGCATACTTTCTGCGGCCATACGCGCATTCCCGGCTCGTCGTATTGCGCTCCTCATTTCAAAATCGTTCGCAAAGAGGACCAACGCCGGTCGGTCAACGTCAGGGCGGTGCCGGCATGACCGCAGCCCAACGCCAAACTCTGCCTCAGCGGCGTCGTGCCGAAACATTGACGGTCCCTTTTGCCGGCGAGCGGTATCACGTCACGACCGGATACTACGATGACGGCAAGCCGGGAGAGATTTTTATCAATCGTATCCGTGACAAGGCTGCGGCGAAACTCGGCGGTCAACTTGATGGCGTCTGCCGTGATAGCGCGATCCTCCTTAGCTTAGCGCTTCAGCACGGCGTGTCCTTGACGACGATCAAACATGCGATCACGCGGGACGATGACAGTGCGCCATCCACGATCGTTGGTACCATTGTCGAGATGATTGCTGGGGATGGGGCATGACCGTTGTCGCATCGAATTATGCTCGCAAGGAAAATGATCTCTATCAGACCGAACCGTGGGCCACAGAAGCTTTGCTGCGGCACTTGCCGGTAGTTGATCTGACCGTTTGGGAGCCGGCAGCCGGGAATCATCTAATTGCTGATGTGCTGCGCGAGGTCGGAGCAAGCGTTATTACATCGGACATCGTGACCTATGACAGCGAACACGATGCGCTTGTGGATTTTCTGGCTGAGAGATTTGCATACAAAAATCCGGTTCATTCCGCGATCATTACCAATCCGCCTTACGGTAAAGGTAATCGTGACGCGGTAAAGTTTGCACGCTTGGCACTCAAGCGTTGCGCCGGCTACGTCGCGCTTTTGCTCACTGCCAGGTTTGATTTCGGCAAAACACGTGCTGATCTCTTCGCAAACAATCCTCGCTTTATGGCGAAGATCGCCTTGGTCGATCGTATCCAATGGTTCCCGGGCGATAGCTCGGGCACGGAAGATCACGCTTGGTACATATGGAGTCCTGCGCCGGGTGCCGGTGTAGGGCAAGCTCGCCTCATTTACGAGGCGCGGCCATGACCGACCCCAACGCCCAATACGTCATGCTCACCGATCCCGTACCGGGCAGCGAGTTTGTACTGGCCGTCCAGGCCGAAGGCGACACCGAGTTAAAGCGCATGCGGCTCAGCCGCGAGTTGTTGCTGAAACTGAATGCAGACATGGGCGCCGTGCTGGTGAGGGCTTTTCGATGACCTTCTCAATCCTCGTCATCGAACAACATTCGGATCATGAGATCGAGCTTTGCCGGGTTGGTAGCAACGCCGACGCAATTGTAAAAGCCCTGAAATCCAAGACGCTCTCTATCGTCATGGGGGGGGGGCAAGAAAAAGCGATCGTCCATTCCGAAATACGTGTCGGTCAGGGCGGTTGAGGCATGAAACTCGCACCTTCCGAACATCGTCTTCAGACCGCGCTTTGCGACTATCTCATGTTGGCCGCGCGGCCCGAGCTTCATTGGTTCGCGATTCCCAACGGTGAAAAGCGGCACATCCGGGTAGCGCAGCGCCTCAAAAACGAGGGCGTGCGCCGGGGTACGCCGGACCTTTGCTTCATGCTACCCGGCGGTAAGGTCGGCTGGCTTGAAATGAAGGCCGCCAAGGGATCGCTTTCGCCGGATCAGAAAGTGTTTCGCGATAAGGCGGCCCTGCTCGGGCATGCCTGGGCCATGGCGCGCACGATTGACGAGGCGCTGGCGTTCCTGACCGAAATCGACGCGCTCAAGCCAGCCTATCAGCGCGGCGAAGCCTTCCGCGAAGCGGCTCAAATTCATCTGACCTTGGCGAGGGCGATATGAAATCCTTTCTTAGGCATTCGCCCTCCAGCCTCAATCTGTTCGCGGCTAGCCCATCCCTATTTGTTTTGGAGAAACTTATCGGGATTCGGCAATCGGGGAACGCCCCTATGTCGCGCGGCACTGCGGTCGAGGATGGCGTGACCCATGGCTTGCTGAATCCGGAAGCGACACTTTCCGAATGCCATTCGGTTGCTCTTAAAAAATACGACACGATTACTGGCTTGATAACGGATACTCGTCGCGAAGAATATAGGACAACAATCCCCGATATGGTGGACCGCGCACTCGCAGAGTTGCGGCCATACGGCATCCCAACTGTTTGTCAGCAATTCGTGGAATGGAAGCCTGAAGGGCTCGCCTTCCCGATTGTTGGCTACCTGGATTATCACTGGGCAGAACACAATATTACTGCGGATCTTAAAACTACAGAAAAACTTCCGTCATCCGTGAAACCTTCACATGCTAAGCAAATTTCGTTGTATGTGACGAGCAATAACGCGAATGCTCGAATTTGCTATTGCACTCCTAAAAAGCAAGTGACTTACCAAGTCGAAAATATCGATGCCCATCGAAAGTCTCTGCACCAGATGGCACTCAACTGCGAAGAATTCCTTGCGCTGAGTGATGATCCGAAATTTTTCTTAAAGATTACTGTTCCGGACGTGGAAAGTTTCTACTGGAATGGCGCGCCGATGCGCGCTCTTGCCTATGAATATTGGGGCGTGTGATGCCGCGCGGGGTTTATGATCGGTTTACGCACTCGTTGAAGGATCGCCTGCTTAATCGAGTCATGCCTGTGACGGAGTGCGGCTGCTTGTTTTTTCTCGGCAGCCTCAACCACGCGGGATACGGCTGGATTAACGATGGATTTGGCGACACGGTTTTAGCTCACAGAGCATCTTACCAAGTTTTCAAGGGGATCATTCCTCGTGGCTTGATCGTCCTTCATTCATGCGACGTTCCGTGCTGCGTCAACCCTGACCATCTTTCGTTAGGATCTGATGCCGATAACGCTGCTGATAAAGTCAGGAAAAATCGACAGAAGCGCACCCTTAGTATCGAAGACGTTCTTGCTATCCGCGCTGATCCAACATCGTCACTAATCAGTTTAGCACGACGACATGGGATCACTTACCAGCAGGTTGCTAATATTCGGTCTCGGAAGCAGTGGACACATATTTAGAAATTCCCGGCAAATCGGGATTGGCACGCTTCGGGCCTGATCGAAGAAACCATGGAGAAAAAAGCAAATGTCAGTATTTGGATTCTCGACTGAACCATCTTCGGGCGGGGACTTCTTGCCCATCGTCAAGTACGACGCTCGCGCCGGTCGGCTTTTTCGCGTCGATCGGACGGATAGCGGTAACGGATACGTCACTGACGCCGTCGATATCACTTCGACTTTCAAAGCGATCGTCGATTTCGAAAATATTGAAGTGGGCTGGATCGATTTTCCAGCGGGCTCGGCTCCGCATTTCGCGTTGGTGCCGATGGGGTCGCAACTTCCTGATCGACCCAGCCTGCGTCACAAAAACGGCGTGCGCTTTCTTCTGAAACTGGCCAAGGATTGCGGCGGTGCCAAGCCAATCCGCGAGATCGCCGGCACTTCCAAGGCGTTCTTGAGCGGCATTGAAGCAATCTTCAACACCTACCAATCCGAAAAGGCAGCGAATTCCGGCAAGCTCCCTGTGATCGTGCTTGAGAAGACAACTCCTATCAAGAGCGGTTCCGGCGAGAAGCAGTCCACCAACTATCAGCCGACTTTCCGTATTTCGGGGTGGGCACCGCGCGGCGATCTGGTGTTCCAGCCAAAGGGAGCCTCGCCGACACAGCAGCCCTCTGCTCAGTCCGGCAGCACCGCGCCGTCTACCGGATCCACGCGGGTTGATC